>JBGTIZ010000500.1:0-9563 GCA_041745395.1 Promineifilaceae bacterium (SeqCode)
GTCGGCGTTTGTAACCGCTCAGGTGTTCTCTTGTCTCGTTCAGCATGTCTCGAATTTCTAGAGTGATTTCCATCTTCCTCTCCTTTTGGGAGATGAGTATATCATCTGTTCACGAATACTTTAGTTTTTTCGTTGGCCTTACTCCCTTGCTCTCTTACTCGCGCTAGCTCGCCACGAGCGGCACAACGGCGAATTTATCCACGTTCACAATCCCCAAATCAGAAATGCGCAACTCGGGGATGACGACGAGGGCGAGCAGGCTCAACTGCATAAAGGCGTTGTTCAGATGGCAACCACACGCGCCGAACGCTTCGACCATGCGCCCCGCTTTGGCGGCCACGATTTCGGCACGTTCGTTAGACATCAGCCCCGCGATAGGTAGCTCTACCAGCGCAATTTCCTGCCCCTCTTTGAAGACAACCACGCCGCCGCCCACTTCGCCCAGCCGATTAGCGGCCAGAGCCATGTCATCATGACTCGTGCCGACCACAATCATGTGGTGGCTATCATGGGCGACGGTGCTGGCGATGGCGCAGGGCACGTTAAAGTTGAAGCCGCTGACAAAGCCGTTGACCACTTCCCCCGTGGCGCGGTGACGCTCGACCAGGGCGATTTGACACACATCTTGGGCGGGGTCACTCTTAATCAAGCCATCGGCACAGGGCAAAGCACGCACGAGGGCTTTGGTGGGAGCTTGGTTTTCCACCACGCCGATGACGTT
Organism: Promineifilaceae bacterium (SeqCode); assembly: GCA_041745395.1. Classification (GTDB taxonomy): domain Bacteria; phylum Chloroflexota; class Anaerolineae; order Promineifilales; family Promineifilaceae; genus Hadersleviella. The sequence continues at coordinate 722 of JBGTIZ010000500.1, forward strand.
GATGTTGAGTTTGTCTTTGTCATTCCCCTCTGGGGCAGAGATGAGAAAATCGGCGGCGGTTAGCTCACGGCCGAGTTTGACCGTATTTTTGGCGACGTCGGGATACGCGTAAGCTGGAATATCCGCCTTGAGGATGCCTTTTTCCGCCACGACCACGCCTCGAGCCAGCACGGTGTTAATGGGTAGCTCGACAAGGCTGTCGGTCAGAATGATATCGGCGCGACGGCCGGGGGTGATGCTCCCGATTTCCCGCTCGAGGCCAAAATGCACGGCCGTGTTCAAGGTCGCCATCTGAATCGCCTGCATCGGCTCCAGCCCCTGCGCAATCGCATGGCGCACCACCCGATCTATATGCCCCTCATTGACCAGCGTGCCCGAGTGGCTATCATCGGTGCAGAGAATAAAGTTGCGGCTGTCTAAGCCCATTTCGGTGATGGCCCGCACATTTTCGGCCACGTCGTACCATGCGGAGCCAAGCCGGAGCATCGCTTTCATGCCTTGGCGTACGCGGGCGATGGCGTCTTGTACGCGGGTCACTTCATGGTCATCGGCTGGCCCGCCCGCGACGTAGCCATGAAACGCACGGCCGTGGTCAAACGAGGCATAATGCCCCCCCACCGTTTTGCCCGCTATCATCGTGGCCGCCATTTCGGCGTGCATCTGCTCATCCCCATTAAACACCCCCGGAAAATTCATCATCTCCCCCAGCCCAATAATACCGGGCCACTGCATCGCCTCTGCCACATCTTCGGGCGTGATGGTCGCCCCGGCGTTCTCGAGACCGGGGGCACTAGGTACACAGCTTGGCATTTGCACATACACATTGGCGGGCAGTTCCTGCGCCTCATCGTGCATCAGGCGCACCCCTTTTAGCCCCAGCACGTTAGCGATTTCGTGCGGGTCTATGAACATGCTGGTTGTGCCGTGGGGCAGAACGGCGCGGACAAATTCCGTCACGGTTATCATGCCGCTCTCGACGTGCATATGGGCGTCGCACAGCCCTGGCACAAGGTATTGATTGTGGGCGTAGATGAGTTGGGTGTCCACGCCAATGCAGTGGGAAGCGTCATTCCCCACGTAGGCGATGCGCCCTTTGCTGATGGCGACATCGGTACTGGGGATGATTTCGCCGCTGTGGACGTTGACCCAGCGGCCATTTTGAATGACGAGGTCGGCGGGTCGGCGACCCATCGCCACGTCTACTAAGTCACGGGTGACTTCGTGCCATGCGGGTAAGTTGCTCATGGTTTACTCCTTGGGGAAAGGAGTAATGAAGAATGGGTAATGGCTCGTGTGTCAGCATGACCAGTTTACTCATTACGCCTTATTCATTACTCACTTTATCAGGTTATGGGTGTAGCTTATCACTCTGGGGCAGGGCTGGCAATGGGGGTGCAAACAAAACACGGCCGTGTATCGGTCTGATACACGGCCGTGTGCTCATTCTATGAGATTGGACCAATCTTGAAGATTGGTCTAATCTGGTTAGAACCGATTTACCCCCGTAACTTCGCCCCCAGCTTACTCTCCACCGTGCGAATAATCTTATCCCGCAACTTCTTCACATCCTTATCCTTCAACACCTTACTCGGCGACTGGAAGGTCAGATGATAAGCCAAACTACGCTTGCCAGCGGGCACAGAGCCACCCTCGTACACGTCGAATAGCTCGACCTGCTGGAGCAGAAAGCCGCCCGCTTGGGCAATTACGGCTCGCACCTCACTGGCGGGCACATCTTTGTCCACCACGAGCGCGAGGTCTTCCAAGATAGCGGGGTAGTTGGAGATGGCTTGGAAGCGGGAGCCTTTGCCCATTTTGCGCAAAAGCAGTTCTACGTCGAGGTCGGCGGCTAACACGGCCGTGTCCAACCTTACCTCCAGCGCCTCACTCACCAAGGGGTGCAACTCACCCACCCAGCCCAGCACCTTCTCGCCGATTTTCAACACGGCCGTGCGGCCCGGGCGAAACGACGGATGCGTACCCGTCGCAAACGTCACATTCGCCACCCCCAACATTTCCAGCAACGCCTCGACCACGCCCTTCATATCAAAGAAATCCAGCGCGGGCGGTGCGTCCAGCCCATCCTGCCAATTCTGCGCCACCCTCTGTCCCGCCATAACCATAGACAGCCGGCGCAACTCGTCAGGCAGTCCCCCTTCCTCATTGAGCAAATAAACCTTGCCCAGCTCAAAAATAGTGATACGCGCTGCGTGCTTGCTATTCTCCGCCGCAATCTCCGCCACCGAAGCCAGCAAACTATGCCGCAGAGCCACCCGGTCTTGAGAAATCACGTTTTGCAGGCGCACATAGGGACGGTCATCTGGCCTGCTGTTCACCAGCAACTTCCCCTCCCGCTCCGGCGTCGTCAGTCGATAAGTGATCACTTCCTGTAAGCCCAAATAAGCCAGCGCATCTTTCATCGCTGTCTCCCGGTCAAGCTCAACATTGTTGCGCTGAGGCGGCAGCACGTCCGCAATTTCGGTCGAGGGAATCTGGTCGTAGCCGTACATGCGGCACACTTCTTCGACCAAATCATGTTGCCCTTCGATGTCCAGCCGATAATCGGGCGCGGTCACGCGCAAATGATGCCCAACTGGCTCCACCTCAAAATCAAGCTGGCTGAGCAGAGTCGTTATCTCTTCGTTGGTCAACTCTAAGCCAGACCAGCGGCGCACATAGCTAGGGTCTAAATCAACCACCACGGGCGACGGCTCTTGCGGATAATAATCCACGACCCCTTGCGCCACCGTACCGCCCGCATACAGTCGGAGCAGTTCCGCCGCCCGCTTGGCGCCTAGCAAAGCTTGTGAGGGATGCACCCCCCGGCTGAAGCGAAAACCCGCTTCCGAGTTGAGCTTGAGCGTGTGGGCACTGCGCCGAATATTGATATAGTTCCACGCCGCCGCTTCTAGCAGGACATTGTGCGTTTGGTCGCTAATTTCGCTGTTTTCGCCGCCCATGATGCCCCCCACGCTCAAGTTGCCAGCGGGGTCAGTCACCAAAATGGTGAATTCAGGCATGGGCCGCTTTTGGCCGTCCAGCGTGGTCAGCGTCTCCCCTTCATGCGCCAGCCGCGTGATGATATGCACCGGCCCATCAGGGGCGTATTCGTCTGCGCGCTTCCGCAAGAAATCATAATCAAAGGTGTGGTTCGGTTGCCCCATCTCGAGCATGACATAGTTGGACACGTCTACGACCACGTTGAGCGGCCGTTGTCCCGCCCGTTGCAAGCGCAGGCGCATCCAGAGGGGAGCGCGTTTTTGCGACACGCCTTCGATGAGATAGGCGACGAAGCGGGGATTTAATTCAGGGTTTTCGGTGCTGATTTTGACCCGTTTGGCCAATGGTTCCCCTTCTTGCACCACCTCATAACTCGGATACCGCATCGTTTGCCCCGTCAGGGCGGCCACTTCCCGCGCCACGCCAATGACGGAGGCACAGCGAGCAATATTGGGAATAATCTCGATATCTAAGACCGCATCCCCAAATACATCCTGCAAGGGTGTGCCGGGGAGTAGCTCGGGCAGGTTGAGGTCGGCGGGGGAGAAGAGCATGATGCCTTCATGGTCTTCTCCTAGCCCTAGCTCTTTCTCGGAGCAGACCATGCACCGATTGTAGATGCCGCGCAGGGCTTTCCCTTTGAGCGTCATTTTGACTTGCCCTTCTTTGTGACCGTCGTACACCGTTGCTCCTTCGAGGGCGAAGGGCGTGTACAACGCTTGCGCCGTCAGGTCGTCTTGACCTAGATAGTCGAACAGGTTAGGCGCACCTGTGACTACTACTTCTGTTTCAGCCTGTCCATACTCAACCGTAGCTAGCACAAGTCGGTCAGCATCGGGGTGCTGTTCCACCTTGAGGATTTGGCCGATAACCAGCAACTCTCGATCCCAAACGAGCCGCTCTTGGTTGTCTCCGCCGGGCAGGCCGATATAGTTGATTTTGCCCACTTCCAACCCCGCCACAGTCAGCTTTTCGGCCAGCTCTTCGACGGGGAGGGTGATGTCTACATATTCTTTAAGCCATGAAATTGGTACTAGCATAATTGTGTTCCTGTTTTGCTGTTTGTGAGGCCACAACAGTCAGCGTGGCGCGTTCGCGGTCAGCCGCATGGCTCATAAAAGCCAAATATCTTTCTTGGATGTGTCAGGGAAGTTGCGCGTCAACCTGTTTAGAATTGGGCTAAGAAGCGCAGGTCGTTGCCCCAGAAGTAGCGGATGTCTTCGATGCCGTATTTGAGCATGGCGATGCGCTCTGGCCCCATGCCGAAGGCGTAGCCGCTGTACTCTTCGGGGTCGTAGCCGCCGTTGCGTAGGACGGTGGGGTGCACCATGCCACAGCCGAGGATTTCGAGCCAGCCGCTATGTTTGCAGACATTGCATCCTTTCCCATCGCACAGAATACATTCGACATCCATCTCGGCGCTGGGTTCGGTGAAGGGGAAGTAGTTGGCGCGGAAGCGGACTTTGCGCTCGGCGCCGAACATGCGCCGGGCAAAGCTGGTCAGCGTGCCTTTGAGGTCGGCGAAGGTGATGTTTTTGCCGACGGCCAGCCCTTCTACTTGGTGGAACTGGATTTCGCTCCGGGCGGTGATTTGCTCGTAGCGGTAGCACATGCCGGGCAAAATGACCCGAATGGGTTCGGGGGCGTAGGTGTGCATGGCGTGGATTTGGCCGGGGCTGGTGTGGGTGCGGAGGATGATGCCCGGCTCGGTGGTGTGGAAGGTGTCCCACATGTCGCGGGCGGGGTGGTGCTGGGGGATGTTGAGTAGCTCGAAGTTGTATTCGTCTGTTTCGACGTCCCGGCTGCGGAAGACTTGGAAGCCCATGTCGGCCCAGATCTTGTAGATTTCGCGCAGGGTTTTGGTGGCGACATGGAGATTTCCACGGCCGTGTTTTCTCCCCGGCAACGTTACATCTAGCACATCCTTGGCAATCGCCGCTTCCATTTCGGACAGCTTGAGCGACTGTTGACGTTCGTCATAAGCCGCCTGTAGCTCTTGTTTGACCACGTTGATGCGCTGGCCGAAAGCGGGTCTTTCCTCGTTGGGCAGGGAGCCGACTTGGCGGGTCAGGAGTTGGATAGAGCCTTTGCGGCCGAGGGTGTCACGGTACCATGCTTCTAACACGGCCGTGTTTTCCCCCGCCTGCAAATTAACCAAGGCGTCTTGATAAAGCGTTTCTAGTTGTTCAATCATCTGCAACTTCCTAATTAGTAGAGTGCTGAGCGATGCGTGCTGAGGGTCATCGCTTCTGAAAAAAGGCAATAAAAAACGCGGCTCATGGCCGCGTTGGAATTTGGTCTATGTGCGATGCCCTGCTTTTCAGGCGGCACGCCAAGCCGACGCGGCTTAGTAAAGCCCCTTAAATGAAAAGCTAAAGTTAAAAAATCGTTGGTTGGTTACGGTCATCATCATGCGCAAATGCTAACACCGACACCCTACCCTGTCAAGCGAGTTGCGGGTGTAACGGCCAAAGCCGTCAAGCGGTTACGGTCATAAGGAGCGATGCATCGCTAAGCGGAGCGCATCATACCCAAACTGCATTTGCTGACGGGTCAGGTTCTTGAGGGGAACCCAGTCTGGCTTGGCCGAGTTTTCAAAATCAATCAGCCCCATGTGCCCGACTGGTGGCCGCGAGAGGCGATAATACATCATGGATAATTGCCACGGCCGTGTCTCTTCATCCAGCACAAACTGCTCTTCTACAAGCAACAAATCCTGCACAAAGGGGGTAATGCCCGTCGCCGCCCGAAAATATTGGCGCACCGCTTGTTCCACCGTTTGCCCATCGGTCACGCGCCCGCCGGGAAAAGTGTAAAAGCCAGACGCGGGCTGTACGCAGAGCAGGGCGCGGTTTTCTTCGATCAACACGCCATACACGGCCGGGCTGTAGCGTATTTCGGCCGGGGCTATCATGACCACACGGCCGTGGGCATCAATCACAGCCACCTGCTTTTCCAATTCAACTTTATCAGGGGGAGAAGGGGCAGAAATAGAGGGGGAGGGGAGGGCAAGAGGGGCGGATGATTCCATGCGGATTTAGCCAGATTTAGCCAAGGGATGGCCGCTATCATTCATATAATTCATGCTTCGGGTACAAGCACCAGCTCGGAGCGCAACCGCTCCGCTTCATCCGCCAATGTACCCAGCACCCCATTGATAAAACGGGGCGCACTATCTGAGCCATACGTCTTAGCCAACTCGACCGCTTCGTTTATAGCCACCTTGACCGGCGTTTCGCCATCAATCAAAAACTCAAAAATAGCCATACGCAAAATATTGCGGTCAATAATCGCCATCTGATCCAGCGGCCATTCGGGGGCAAACCGAGCAATAATCATGTCCATCTGCTCTTGGTAGTCCACCACGCCTTTGGTCAGCTTAACCGCAAACTCTGTGCCAGCACGTTCAAATGGCTGTTCCGCCATGCGCCGCGCCAACACTTCCATGGCGGGATGCTCGGCTAAGTCGTATTCGTATAAAATTTCTAAGGTTAATCGCCGTGCGCGACGCCGTGTTCTCATACTTCAATCACCTACTCATGTGCGCAATTCAGGCTACTTCATCCTGCTGATACGTCACATCCTCGACATGTATATTAACAGTTTCTACGGGAATGCCCACCATATAGTCCATCGCTTCAATGATAGCGGCCTGTAGCTGGCGACTGGTTTCCACCATATTGCTATGGGGATTCATCAAAACATAGATGTCGAACACGAGCTTACCATCCTCATACTGCAAAACAATCCCTTCTTCACGCGTTGCCCGCCGCCATAAGCCAGACGGTGGTGTGCCCATGCGAGTCACCCCTTCGACCGTTTGAATGACCGAGCGGGCAATCGTGAGAATAACCTCTGGCGCAACTTCAATGCGCCCCAAGCTATGGGGAACTGTTTGTTCTTCAACTGGGTTCATACCGTCAATTTTTCTACTTGGTTGCAATTAGATTGCTGTATAACCCCATTGTACCCATGATATGGCTCAAGAGGCAATGCCACCATCCACGCGAATGACTTCACCCGTGATAAACGAGGCTTTGTCTGAGGCCAGAAAGGTCACCATGTGGGCCACCTCGGTTGGTTCGCCTAGACGGCCAAGAGGGGTGTTGCTAATCGCCCAATCCACCAGCTCGTCGGGCAAGTCGGCCGTTAAATCGGTGGGTACAAAACCGGGGGCAACGGCATTAACCGTAATTTGACGTGAGCCTAATTCTTTGGCGAGGGCTTTGGTGAAGCCAATCATGCCGGCTTTGGAGGCGGAGTAGTTGGTTTGGCCGGGCAAACCAACGATACCTGACACAGAGGAAATGTTGATAATGCGCCCCCCTTTTTTGCGGCGCACCATCGGTCGCGTGACTGCTTTACAACAGTTAAACACGCTTTTTAGGTTGGTGTCAAGAACCAAGTCCCACTGCTCTTCTTTCATCATCATCAGGAGGGTGTCGCGGGTGGTGCCAGCGTTGTTGACCAGAATATCTATCTGACCGTATTGGTCTAACGTGGCTTTGACGAGGGCTTGGGCGGCCTCAAAATTGCTGACGTCGGCCTGCACGGCCGTGGCCGTACCCCCTTGCGCTTCTATTTCGGCTACAACCGCCTGCGCCGCGTCGGCACTGCTATGATAATTGATGACCACGGTCGCCCCGTTGGCGGCCAAATCAAGGGCAATCGCCCGACCAATCCCGCGTGACGCGCCCGTGACGAGGGCAACTTTTTGGGCTAGTAATTGTGTCATGGTGGGGTTCCTATAGGGAGTGCTGAGCGATGAGTGGTGAGGCACTTCTCACTTCTCACTTTTTGCTTCTCACCTGCTCAGGAGGCAAGCTGAAAATCAATATCAAAGGCGCGGCGGGCGACGCGGCGGTCAATGCGCTTCATAAGTTTGGCGAGGACATCGCCGGGGCCGATTTCGACGATTTCGGTCACGCCCTGTTGGGTTAGGGTGTGCATGGATGCGGCCCAGCGGACGGAGCCGGTCAGTTGGGCGATGAGTTCTTGACGCACGGCCATGCTGTTGGTTAGTAGTTCCGCCGTGGTGTTGCCCACGAGGGGCATCTGGGGGTCAAGGAGCGGGGTATTGTCCACGGCCGTGGCATATTCGGTCGCTACCGAAGCCATGAGCGGTGAATGGGCGGCAATCGTAATCGGCAAGCGCACGACCTTGCGCACGCACGCTTCCTGCTCCAAAAGAGCGGTGACGTGGGTTAGAGCCGTTATCGCCCCCGAGATGACGATTTGCCCCGGGCAGTTATCATTGGCGATTTGCACCAGTTGCCCCGTCACGGCCGTGGTTTGGGCACACAGCGCCGCCACCACATCCGCCTCCGCGCCCAGCACAGCGGCCATGCCGCCCGGCGACCGTTCGCCCGCCAGCTTCATCAATTCCCCCCGTCGCCGCACGAGCTGTAGCCCAGCGGCAAAAGAGGTACAGCCAGCGGCCACCACGGCCGTGAGTTCGCCCAAGCTGTGCCCCGCCACAAAATTAGGCTCTGCCCAACCTGCTTCACGCACGGCCGTGAGCATGGCCAAGCTGGTCACAAACAGCGCGGGTTGCTGATTAACGGTATCCGTTAACGCCTCGGCTGGGCCGTGAAAGCACAAGTCGCTCAGGGCAAAGTCGAGCAGGTCATCCGCTTCGTCATACAAATCACGCACAGCCGCAGACTGCTCGTAAAGTGTCTGCCCCATCCCCACTACTTGTGACCCCTGTCCGGGGAAAAGATACGCAATTGTCACACAAACCTCGAGGTGGAGAGCTGGTTAGCTTTCTCGATTACCGAATGATTCACTTAAAAGCCCAACATCACACTGTTTGCACTTTTTGCAGATGGGTTCGTGGTGG
>JBGTIZ010000501.1:0-4125 GCA_041745395.1 Promineifilaceae bacterium (SeqCode)
TTCGCCCTCGGTCGTTTTGCCCTCAGTTGGCTCCAGCAAATCAGTGCCCAGCGGCTGGCTGTGGCCAGCAACGTGGTGACGGTTATCGCGGGGGGGCTGGTTTTTCTCACGGCCGTGGGAGAAAACCAACTCATCAGCCGCTTTACCAATTCGGGCATTGCCCTTTTAGCCATGATACTGGCCACCCTGGCTCTGCCCATTTTCTGGTGGGCGGTGCGCCAAGGCCGCTACATTCTGATCCGGCTGGTGGCTGGGTTCCAAATTTTGATGGTCATTCTGGCTTGGCTATGGGTTGAATATCCCATTTTGGTCAATTTGCGGGAAGGGGAGCCGCTGACGGTGTATAACACGGCCGCGCCCGACATCACCATTAACACGCTGGGCGTTGTCCTGATTATCGGCGTGCTGGTTATCTTTCCTCTGCTGGGCTATTTGCTCTATACTTTTAAGCGACAAGAGACGCTGGCGGTTGAATTGTAGATGAAGTGAGAAGGAAGAAGTAAGAAGTGGTTGGCGTTCTAGTCAAGGTTGGTCAGACAAACGATACTTTTCCTACTTTTACTGAATGGTTGGCCGCAGGCCACTCGTGCCGCAAGGCACACTCAGCACTCAGCACTCAGCACTCAGCACTTCCCTCCCCCCTCCATGCGCCTTGCCCGACAGCTCCTCGCCCAACTCCCCGCTGCTTACCGCGCCCTGTGGCTGACCTTGCTGTGGGGGATGCTCACGGCCGTGGTCATTATCGGGCAAGCGTACACCCTCAGCCTGATTATCAGCCAAGTTTTTTTAGAAGGTGCGGGCTACACGGCCGTGCAACCCCTCCTCCTCCTCTTTTTCACCTTCGCCCTCGGTCGTTTTGCCCTCAGTTGGCTCCAGCAAATCAGTGCCCAGCGGCTGGCCTCCCTCGTCAAAAACGACCTGCGCCACCAGCTTGCCCACAAATTACTCCAGCTTGGCCCCAGCTACACCCGCCAAGCGCAGAGCGGCGAACTCACCAACAGCCTCACCAGCGGCGTCGAAAAGCTCGACGCCTATCTGAGCCAATACTTGCCCCAACTATATTTGGCCCTGCTGATGCCGCTCGTCCTCTTTATCTTTATTCTGCCCCTCGACTGGTTCTCCGCCCTCATTTTGCTCTTGACCGCGCCGCTCATTCCGCTCTTCATGTTTCTCGTGGGCACGATGGCTAACGAACTGGTCGAACGGCAATGGAGCCAGCTTAGCCTGATGAGTGCCCATTTTTTGGATGTGTTACAGGGCTTAACTACGCTCAAAATCTTTAACCGCAGTCGGGCACAAATCAAAGTGGTGCGCCAAATCAGTACGGAATTGGGCAACACCACGCTCAAGGTGTTGCGCGTCGCCTTTTTGTCGACGCTGGTCATGGAGCTGGCGGCCACGCTCAGCACCGCTCTGATTGCGGGGGAAATTGGTCTGCGGGTGCTGTTTGGCAACATGACCTTTCAGGCGGCTCTCTTTGTGCTGGTTTTGACCCCTGAGTTTTATCTGCCCCTGCGCCTGCTGGGCACGCGCTATCATCTGGGCAAGGAAGGGGCGGAAGCGGCGGGGCGACTGTTGGAGATTTTGGCCGAGCCGGGGGAGAGTGAACAGTATGCAGTAAGCAGTCATCAGTCTGCTGAGCGTAAACAAACCAACAAACTAACAAACCAACCCACTATCCAACCCACTATCCAACCAACCAATCATCCCCCGCTTCCCCTCCCTGCCATTCGTTTTGAAAATGTGTCGCTCGTTTATCCGGGGGAGAGCGGGCGGGTGGCGGCGTTGCAGGCGGTGAATTTGACGTTGCCGAGGGGGAAAACCACGGCCGTGGTTGGTGCATCTGGGGCAGGTAAAAGCAGTCTAGTGAACCTGCTTCTGCGTTTTGTCACTCCCACGGCGGGGCAAATCTGGGTCGGGGATGAGTTGTTGCAGGGTCTGGACACGGCCGTGTGGCGGCAAAACATCGCTTGGGTTAGCCAAACCCCCTACATCTTTCACGGAACCGTCGCCGAAAACCTCCGCCTTGCCCACCCCACCGCCAGCGCGGCCGACCTGCGCCACGTCGCCGAAAACGCCCACGCGCACGAATTTATCAGCCGCTTACCGCACGGCTACGACACCCATTTGGGCGATCTCGGCCAGCGGTTGAGCGGCGGCCAGCGGCAACGGCTCGCGCTCGCCCGCGCCTTTCTCAAACCAGACGCCCCCTTGCTCATTTTGGACGAACCAACCGCCAATTTGGACGGGGAAAACGAGGCGGGCATCATGGCGGCCATCGCCAAACTGAAGGCGGGTCGCACCGTGCTACTCGTTGCCCATCGCCTGCACACCATCCAAACGGCGGAGCAAATTGTGTTGATGCAACACGGCCGTGTGCTGGCCCACGGCACAGACGCCACCCTGCGAACCAGTCCCGAAGGGCGCATGTATCGGGAACTGCTGGATGCTTTTTAAGTGACGAGTGCAATGACCACCACCCACCGCCTTCTCCGCTTCATCTGGCCTTACAAATGGCTCACCCTGCTCACCGTCCTGCTGGGCATGGGCACGATTTTGAGCAGTTTGGGGCTGATGGGTACGGCTGGGTATCTGCTCTCCCTGACCGCTCTGCAAGATCCGACCATCCCCGCTATTTGGGTTGCTATCGCGGCCGTGCGGCTGTTTGGGCTGGCGCGACCCGCCTTGCGCTACGCCGAGCAATACGTCTCCCACGCCGTTACTTTCCGCGTGCTGGCGGAGCTACGCACTTGGTTTTACACCGCTTTAGAGCCGCTCGCTCCGGCGCGACTACAACAGCTTAACCTGCGGCGGGGCGACCTGCTGACGCGCATCACGGCCGATGTGGATACGCTAGAGAATTTTTTTGGTCGCGTGGTGGAGCCAACGCTGGTGGCCTTGTTCACGGCCGTGGTTTCAGCGGGCATTCTTCTTTATTTGGGCGACTGCCGGGCGAGTGCGGTGCTGTTGCTCACGCTCACCCTCGCCGGGCTGGGCACGCCGTGGCTCATCAATTGGCTCAGCCGCGCTCCGGGGCAAACTCTGACTCAGCTTCGCGCCGACCTGAATGCGACCCTGCTGGATGGCCTGCAAGGCACGGCGGAACTGCTTGTGTATGGGGCAGAGGCGTCATACACGGCGCGGGTCAACCAGCTAAGCCAAGAATTATCGGCGGTGCAAGAGCGGCTGGCCGTGGTGCGGGGGCTGGGCAATGGCCTGCTGGTGGGGCTGACGTACACGGCCGTGGGTCTCATCCTCATCCTAACCATCCCCCACGCCAACCCCCTGCTGTTAGCCACGCTCGCCCTCATCACCCTCGCCGCCTTCGAGGCGGTCAATCCCCTGCCGCTGGCGTATCAACACCTGACCATCAGCCTCTCCGCCGCTGAGCGGCTCTTTAGCTTGGTGGACGCCGCGCCCGTCTTGCCCCCCGATGCAGGCGAGAAAACGCTCCCCCTGATAGAGCATTCACTCGTGGTAGACAACCTCTCTTTTCGCTACGCGCCGAGCGAACCGTGGGCCGTGCGGAATGTGTCGTTGCGAGTGGAGGCGGGTCAAAAGGTGGCGATTGTGGGGTCAAGCGGGGCGGGCAAATCCACGTTGTTCCAGTTGCTTCTGCGCTTTTGGCCGTATGAGGGGGAATTGGGTGAGGGGGAGATTTGGCTGGGGGGACACGCTTTGCGCGAGTACGCGCCCACGGCCGTGCGGGATGCGCTGGCGGTGGTATCGCAGGACACCTATCTGTTTCACACGACCATCGCCGATAATCTTCGGGTAGCCCGTCCCCGTGCGCCGCAAGCGCAATTGGACACGGCCGTGGCGGGGGCGCAACTCACTGAATTCGTGGCCGCGCTTCCAGAAGGGTACGAGACGCTAGTGGGGGAGCAGGGGCAGTTGCTGAGCGGCGGGGAGCGGCAACGGCTGGCGGTGGCGCGGGCGTTGCTTCGGGACACGGCCGTGTGGCTGTTGGATGAACCGACCGCGAATTTGGATGCGGTCACGGAGCGGGCGGTGCGCGAGGTGTTGGACGCGGCCGTGGCGGGGCGCACCACCCTGCTGATTACGCATCGCCTGCTGGGGTTAGAAAAGTTTGACCAAATTATTGTGTTGGCCCACGGCCGTGTG
>JBGTIZ010000502.1:0-5021 GCA_041745395.1 Promineifilaceae bacterium (SeqCode)
GAATTGGGCATGTTACCCACAAGCATGGATGAGAAAGGTACGCCGCCACCCAGCACACCAGCAACACCAGTGGCTGAACCAATGGCCGAAATTGATGAATTTGACGAATTTGACCTAAACTTTGACTTAGATTTAGCACCAGAAAGTGATTCCCTTTCTTGGTTAGACGATTTTGGTACAGGCGAACTGCCCGAACTAGATCTACCAAACGCGGATGACGACTTGCCAGATGACCCCGACGAAGCCATGGCGTTGCTAGAACGCTTATCCGCCGCACAAAACGACGAATTAAGCGTTACCGAACCACGCCCCAGTCCGTTTGCCACCCGAGAACCAGAAGAGGAGAGTGATTCTTTGGCTGAATTAGATGATGTCCAAGACCTGCTGTCGACTGATGCGGTTTCCAGCTCATTACCAGACTGGTTATCCATGGAACCGACGGGCACAGGCGCGATTGACCCCTTGCAGTGGGTTGAAAACGATGCTGACACGGGTATCTTGGGCTGGTTAGCGGCCGAAGAAGAAATAACCCGTTCAGGAGGTTCTGGCTGGGAAACACAGTCTAAAAGCTTAGACAGGCTTGAATTTCTTAGTGAAACAACCGAGACATCGGCTACGCAATTGCGGCGGGGCACGGATCATCTGCGCGACACGAACAGAATTATGCCTGAAGAGAAAATCACCTACGATCTCTCTCTTTTCAAGCCAGCCCGTGGTTTATTGACGGCCGGCGATGTCGAGGGAGCAATCGAAGAATATCGGCAACATCTGGATGGCGATGAAGATGTGCGGCCACTCATTGCCGAGTTAGAAGAAGTCGTTAAGTCACGTCAGAGCCATCCACTCGTTCGACAAGTATTAGGTGATGCCTACATGCAGGTTGGCAAATTGCAACAGGCACTTGATACCTATACCAAGATTCGTGACCAGTTGTAATTCGTTCTCTGAGCCTGTCGAATACAAGAGGACACATCAGTCAGTTGCAAGCAGAAAATAAAAAGTGAGAAGTGAGAAGCGGTTATCTGCTTCTCACTTTTTACGTCTTACGTCTCACACTAACTACACCCTAAAGGAACCCCATGAGCTACGAAACCATTCTGTACGATGTTGACCAAGCGGTGGCGACCATCACCCTGAACCGACCAGACAAACTCAATGCGTTTAACGACCAGATGATCAAAGAAACGACCAAGGCGCTCAAAACGGCCGGACGTGATGCCGAAGTGCGGGCCATTGTGCTGACGGGCCACGGCCGTGGGTTTAGCGCGGGTCAAGATTTGCTCGAGGCGGCCGCCAGCGCGGGACAGCCCGACGAATCCCTCGGCGACCATCTGCGCCACACATACCATGTGCTAGTCAACCAAATGCTCAGCATAGACAAGCCGATTATCGCCGTGGTCAACGGCATCGCCGCTGGCGTCGGCATGAGTATCGCCCTCATGACGGATTTACGGCTCATGTCGGATCAAGCCGCGTTTACGCTGGGCTTTACCAAAATTGGGTTGATTCCTGACGGCGGGGCGAACTGGATTTTGACGCGCATGATTGGCTACCCTCGGGCGTATGAAATTGCGCTGACCTCGGAAAAAATCACGGCCGTGCAGGCTCTCGAATGGGGTATGATTAACAAAGTTGTGCCTCACGACCAGCTTAGCGAAATTGCCACCGCCTACGCCCGCCAAATCGCCGCCGGCCCCACCCTCGCCTTTGGCCTAACCAAACGCGCCATGCTCCAAGGCATGAGCCAAACCCTGACCGAAAACCTTGAATACGAAGCCCTCCTGCAAACCATCTCCGGCCGCAGTGCCGACTGCCGCGAAGGGGTGATGGCGTTCGTAGAAAAACGCCCTGCCCAGTTTCAGGGCAAGTAGCTCGAGTAACCAGTCAACTGCAAAGGGCGCGGCGAACGCGAAGATTTTCTCAACGAGACCCGCCCCTTTTCTTCCTTCTTCCCTCGTCTTTCGTCCTTTTTCACGGCACACCATCCCCTATGACCAAACAGTTCATCACCATCGCGGGCAACATCGGCGTGGGCAAATCTACGCTGGTGTCCCTTTTGGCCGAAAAGCAAGGCTGGTCGCCCGTTTTTGAAGCGGTCGAAGAGAACCCCTATCTGGCTGACTTCTACGCCGATATGCCTCGCTGGAGCTTTCCATCGCAGGTTTTCTTCCTGTCCAAGCGGCTCCAACAGCACCATACCCTCCTGCAAAACAACGATTCTGTTATTCAAGACCGTAGTGTGTACGAAGATGCAGAAATTTTCGCCCGCAATTTGTACCAGCAGGGAGCGATGATTGAGCGGGATTGGCATTGCTACTATAATTTGTATCAGACCTTGGCGATGATGCTCCCGCCTCCCCATCTGATGGTTTATTTGCAGGCGGATGTGGAGACATTACGCCGCCGCATTCAGCAACGTGGCCGTGGGTATGAGCAGGGCATTTCTAACGACTACTTGACCCAGCTCAACCAGCTATACGAAAATTGGGCAGAGAGCTTTACGCTCTGCCCCGTACTGATTATCAATACGGATAAGCTAGACTACGTGCAGTATGATGCCCATCTGAAGCTGATTTGGGAGAAAATTGCGGAGCGTCTACAGGGCAGGGCGTTTTTGACTTTGGGAAGTTAGTTTTAGAGGAAGGCAAAAGACAGATGAATAAACAGGCAGATACAGAACAGAAATTTGGTACTTTTGCTGGCGTCTTTACCCCTACCCTGCTGACCATTTTAGGGGCAATTATGTATCTGCGCCTAGGGCAAGTGGTGGGCAATGCAGGCTTGTTGGGAGCGGTTCTGATCATTTTGCTGGCGCACGTCATCACCGTCACCACGGCCTTATCGGTCTCCTCAATTGCGACCAATACTCGCGTGGGGGCAGGCGGGGCTTTCGCCATTATTTCTAAGGCGTTGGGGCTTGAAGTCGGTGGGGCGGTCGGCGTCCCTCTCTTTTTGGCGCAGGGGATTTCCGTGGCTCTGTACGTACTGGCCTTTGGTGAAGGGTGGCTACGCATTTTCCCCACTCATCCCTATGTGTTGGTCTGCGTAATGACGTTCATTCTCGTCTTTGGCATTGCCTACCTCAGCACGAGCTTTGCCTTTCGCATTCAATTTGCTATTTTGGCTATCGTGGGGGTTTCACTCTTTTCGATAGTGATGGGAAGCTTCCCCATGGCGGGGCAGGCAGGGCTAACAGAAGCACCCCAGCTATGGGGCGACTTTGCCCTGTGGGATTTTTGGGAAACGTTCGCTATCTTTTTCCCAGCCGTGACGGGCATTATGGCGGGGATTAGCATGAGCGGCTCCTTGGCTAAACCGCGTGAAAGCTTGCCCGTGGGCACGATGGGGGCGATTGGGGTGGGGCTTCTTATTTATCTCGCCTTGGCTTACTGGTTATCTATGGCGGCTACACCAGATGAATTATTGGCAACAGAAACGATTTTGGTGGATAAAGCGTTATGGGACTGGGCTATCTTGGCAGGGATTTTGGGCGCGACCTTTTCCTCGGCTTTAGGCTCACTGGTGGCCGCGCCGCGTGTCATGCAGGCTCTGGCGGCTAATCATCTTTTGCCCTTTAGCGAAACGCTGGCGCAGGAAACAGATAAAGGAGAACCCCGCCCAGCCATGATAGCCAATGGGGCTATTGGCCTGGCTGCGTTGCTGTTTGCGCTGGCTCTTGGGGGTCAGGGGGGTGGCTTAAACACCATTGCGGGCGTTATTTCGATGTTTTTTATGATCACCTATGGCATGTTAAACATGGTGGTGTTCATTGAGCAGATGCTAGGCATGGTCAGCTTTCGCCCCTCTTTACAGATTCCACGCCTCATTCCTTTTGTGGGTATGGTGGGCAGTTTTTTTGTCATGTTTTTGATTAACCCGCTGTTTGGCATCATCTCGATTATTATGGTTGTGGGGTTGTATCTGTTTTTGGCGCGACGGGTGATTGTGGGGCTGGCGAGCGATGATGTCCGCAGTGGTCTCTTTTTTACGATTGCGGAATGGGCGGCTAATAAGTCGGCCGAAATGCCTTCGGCTGATTATCGCTCTTGGCGGCCATCGTTGCTGGCGCCGGTGCAGTCGGTTGATGAGTTGAATGGGAGTTATCGCTTTTTGCGGGCGTTGACAAAACCACAAGGGCGGGTTACGTCGTTGGGGATTTATCCAGTGGGGAAAAAGGAGGAAGGGCTGGAGGAGCTAGAAGATCTGAATTTATTGATGGATGGGTTTCGGCAAGAGGGAATTAGTGCGCGCAGGATTTTGGTAGAGGATGACTCTTTTGTCAATGGCGTACGCTCGACCACGCAAGTGTTGCGCCATACTTTTTTCCGGCCCAATTTGCTGTTTTTGCATTTGCGCCAAGATAGTGATTTTGACCAGTTACAGCAGTTAGCAGATAACACGGCCGCGTATCGGATGGGTATTGTGTTGTTGTCTCGCCACCACATCACTGATTTGGGACGGGAGAAAATTATCAATGTGTGGATTTCTCCTCCCACGAATTGGGAGTTGCAGGCGGAGGCAGAGGGGAATGATTTGGCTATTTTGCTGGCGTTACAGTTGCAGAGGAATTGGCACGGCCGTGTTAATCTCTGTATGGCCGTGCGCGACCCAGAAGACATGGCGTCTGCTCACACCTTACTCAAAGAGCTAGACATCCTTGCCCGTTTGCCAAGGGGAACCCAACATGTCGTACTCAACCACAGCTTCGAGACTGCTCTGGTGGAAGCCCCCCGCGCCGACCTAACCATTATTGGCTTGCCCCACAACCCTGACTTAAAATTTGCCCTGCGCGTGGTCAATATCGTCAACGGCTCCTGTATCTTTGTGCGCGACTCTGGTGATGAAAGCGCGTTAGCTTAAGGGCAAAAGGCGTTTTATGTAGTAGAGTTGTTCCTTAATAATTAAGGTTGAAATTCCAGAGGCCAGCCGCAATACCAATGACCTCATCTTCAAAAGATTTCCTGTGATTGCGAAACCGATGAACAAGTATGTTGTAACGCTTCAAACCGCCGATTGCATTT
>JBGTIZ010000503.1:0-10812 GCA_041745395.1 Promineifilaceae bacterium (SeqCode)
CCTTCACCCGCGCCTTAACGGGCGCGGTGCTAGGGTTCGGCTCGGGGGTGATGGCCGCCATTATTCTCCTGCTGGCTCGCCAAGAGTTTAACCTAAACATCAACGATACCCTGCTTGCCCTAGCTGGGATTTTGGTCACGATGGGTTTGCTGGTTATCATGGGCTACGGGCAGGCGCGGCGGTAGTTCCTGTAGTGTCAGCACGCGCCCAGCAAGCCATTGAAAACTATCGCCCTCTATAACGCACTGTGTTATGATATGTAACACAGTGCGTTATTTTTAACCCAAGCTATCAGACAGACTAGTGGAAGATTAAAAATTTAATTCCGTACTAGGTTGAAAGAAAAAACGCCCTCACCCCAGCCCTCTCCCGCAGGAGAGGGGTTAGGGGTGAGGGGCTTTTTACCCAAATAGTTTCTTAATCTGCAAACAGTCTGCCAAACCAATGAGCAACAGCGAGGCAACCATGAGCAACCCCACTTTCCTCCCCTTTGTCAATCCGGCTACCGGCCAGCAGTTCGGCCAGATTCAGACCAGCACGCCTGATGATGTGGCGCAAGCGTTTGATGATTTGCGCCACAATTTGCCCACTTGGCGAGCCAAGTCACCCCGTGAACGCGCCTTTGCCCTGCGTCGATTCAAAGAGGCGTTGATTGACCGCGCCGATGAAGTCGCGGCCGTGTTGAATAAAGATTGCGGCAAGACGATGCAGGACGGCATGACCGAGGTGTTTATCACCGTGGACAACCTGACCCAGATGATTAACCACGCCCCGCGCTGGCTCCGCCCAAAGACCATTCCGCGCGGGCTGTATTTCTTTAAGAAATATTTTGTGGAACCAGAGCCGTATGGCGTGGTGGCCGTGATTGGCCCGTGGAATTATCCCGTGGTGCAGGTGATGACGCCCGTGCTGGCCGCCCTGATGGCGGGTAACACCGTGCTGGTCAAACCGTCGGAAGCGGCTCCCGCCGTCGGGCAACTGTTCGAGATGCTTTTTGCCAGCGTGCCTGATATCGCGCCCTATGTGCGCGTGTTGCACGGCGGGCCGACCGTCGGGCAAGCCATCGTCAGCACGCCGCCCGACCTTATTTTTATCACTGGCTCTGAGAAAACAGGCATGGCCATCACCAAAGCGGCGGCGGACACCCTAACGCCCGTTATCGCCGAATTGGGGGGCAAAGACCCGATGATTGTGCTGGAGGATGCGGATATTGCGGCGGCGGCTAAGTGGGGGGTGTGGGCGGCTAATTATCATTCGGGGCAGGTGTGTATGTCGGTGGAGCGGGTGTATGTGGTGGAGTCGGTGTATGAGCGGTTTGTCACGGCCGTGGTTGAAGAAACCCGTCAATTCAAAATCGGCTATACGACCGAGGTCAACAGCCCCTATAACTGCGGCCCCATTTCCTTTGACCGCCAGCTTGGCATCATTGATGACCATCTACAAGACGCGCAGGACAAAGGGGCAACCATTCTAACAGGCGGCTCCCGCGCAGGAATGTTCATTGACCCGGTGGTCATGGTGGACGTGGACCACAGCATGAAAGTTATGCGCGACGAAACGTTTGGCCCCATCATGCCCATCATGAAGGTGCGGGACGAGGCGGAAGCGATTGCCCGCGCCAATGACAGCGATTATGGACTGTGCGCCTACGTATGGAGCCAAAACATCGGCCGAGCGGAGCGCGTGGCAAAGCAGTTGCAGGCGGGGAGCGTCGTTATCAATGACGCGATGGCTCATTATGCGGTCTCGCAGTTGCCTTTTGGCGGAGTGAAAAAGTCGGGCAATGGGCGCATTCATGGGGAGGAAGAGGTGAAGCAGTTTACCCAGACCAAAGGGTATGCCGTAGGGGCGACGCCGTTCCGCTGGGATATTGCCACCGTTTTTCGCTCGCCGGGGCATTATCGGGAGATGCGGGCGTTGATGCGTTTGGCCTTTGGCTCGTGGCACCAGCGTTTTACACCCTTTGCCGATAATTATCCGCTGACCCACACGGCCGTGGACACCCCCGCCGCTTCACCCGCACCCAGCCAGAATGGGACGGCCAAAAAGGTGGCTGTGGCCGCTGGCGTGGCCGTCCTGACGGCAGGGGCACTGTTGGCGGTTAAGCGGTGGAAATAAGGCCAAAAAGGGACGAGGGAAGGAGGCAGAAAAAGAGCGGGTTTCTTGAGAAAAATATCCGCGCTCTAACAGAGGCTCACTCGCCCCGCGTGAAGGTGAGCAGATTAGGTTTAGACACGGCCGTGTTAAAGCGATAGCCCTCCACGCTGAACTGCTTTAGCTCCTCCAGCGTGTTTATCTTTTCTTTCAAAATAAATCGCACCATCTGCCCTCGTGCCTTTTTGGCAAAGAAGCTGATGGTGCGATATTTGTTTCTGGCTGAGTCCCACTCTTTGAAGCCGCAGGTGACCACACGGCCGTGGAACTGTCGCTTCTTGACCAGCTTGCTGTACTCCCCCGACGCCAAATCCAGCAAAATATCGGTGCCCAGCGCGGCCAAATCGTCATTTAACACGGCCGTGACCTTATCTTGCCAAAATGGATAAAGCGAATCCCCCGTAGGGTTTGTCAGCTTTGTTTTTAGCTCTAGCCGATGCGGCTGGATGAGGTCGAGCGGGCGCAGAATGCCGTACAGGCCCGATAACAGGCGCAGGCGCGGTTGGGCTTGGGCAGTGACCACGGCCGTGTCTAAGCTTGGCGCGTCCAGCCCTTCGTAGGCCGCCCCCGCAAACGCATAGAGTGCTTGCTTGCTGTTGGCGCGGGTACACGGCCGTGTCCACTGCTGATACCGCTCAAAATTAAGCTGGGTCAACTCATTACTCGTCCCCAAGACAGTGCCCAATTCATCCACTGAAAATTTGCGCAACGTCGTGACCAACGTCTCCGTCTCCACCAAAAAAGCGGGCTGGGTGTGCGTCTCTAGTGGGGCAGGGGTATCAAAATCAAGGGTGGTGGAGGGGGAAAGAATCAGAAGCATAGTGAAAAAAGGAAGGGGGCAGAGGGCAGAAGGAAGAAATTCGTAAAACGGCCGTTGTCTGGAACAGACAACGGCCGTTTTCTTATAACTAGAGCGCATGAGCCACAGAAAAAATTTTGCTCATTGCTCATTGCTCATTGGCTTGATTAGCCGCCAAACAACATCATCAACAAGCCTTGCCCATTGCCCAGCAGGACAACCGCCCCAGCAAACACAATCGAGACCATAGACATCAGCTTAATCAAAATGTTGAGCGAAGGGCCAGAGGTATCTTTGAAGGGGTCGCCCACAGTATCACCGACCACGGCCGCTTTATGCGCTTCGGAGCCTTTGCCACCATGATGTCCTTCTTCGATGTACTTCTTGGCATTGTCCCACGCGCCACCCGCGTTCGACATCATCAAAGCCAAGCAGAACGCCGTGGACAAACCACCCGCCAGCAGACCCAGCACGCCCGGAATGCCCATCAGGATACCTACGCCGATAGGCGCGAGCAGAGCCAAAACAGAAGGCATAATCATTTCGCGTAGCGCGGAATTGGTGCTGATTTCCACACAGCGAGCATAGTCTGGCTTTTGCGTGCCTTCCATGATGCCGGGCATTTCTTTGAATTGGCGACGCACTTCCAGCACCATTTCTTGGGCCGAACGGCCAACCGCGCTCATCGTCAGGGCACAGAAGTAAAAGGCAACCATCGCCCCAATGAACATGCCGAGCAGGAACATTGGATTGAGCGGGTTGACGGCATACGCAATCATGAAGTCATCCAGACCCATCGTCGCCACATCAAAGGTTAGACCTGATTTGGTTAGCTCGGTCACGCCCTGCGCTTGCAGGCTGTAGCGAATTTGCTCGGTGTAGCTGGCTAAAAGAGCCAACCCCGTTAGCGCGGCTGAACCGATGGCGAACCCTTTCCCTGTCGCGGCCGTGGTGTTACCAACCGCGTCGAGTTGGTCAGTGCGTTGCCGCACTTCTGGGGGCAGGCCAGCCATTTCAGCGTTGCCACCCGCATTATCAGCAATAGGGCCATAAGCATCTGTCGCTAGGGTAATGCCCAACGTCGAGAGCATGCCCACGGCCGCCATCGCTACGCCAAACAGGCCGAGCAAGGTGTCATAAAAGCCACCAGCCACGAAGAAAGCGAGGCCAGAACCGATAACAACCATCACCACGGGAATAGCCGTCGAGCGCATCCCCACGGCTAGACCATCAATGATGACCGTGCCAGGGCCGGTGAGGGCTTGCTGGGCAATGCCTTGGGTGGGGCTGTACTCGCCTGAGGTGTAATATTCGGTGATGCGCCCAATACCAATACCGACCAGCAGACCAATAATCAGGGTCAGCCACACTTGCCAAGTGTAATGGTTAGAGAGTTGCAAAAAGTCGAGCAGAGGGTAAGAAACGGCGGCGATAATGGCGGCGGCGATAAAAATGGAGCGTTCCATCGTCCACATCAGGTCTTTCATGGACGCGCCTTCTTCCGCTTTGACCATGAAGATGCCAATCACGGCCGCGATAACGCCCACCCCAGCAATCATGAAGGGGGCGGTGACATAGCTGAGCATGTCGTTGACGGCGAGGCCAGCGGCGGCTACACCTGCTACACCCAGCGCGACGGCGGACAAAATAGAGGCGTTAAAGGATTCGTAAAGGTCTGCCCCCATCCCGGCCACGTCGCCCACGTTGTCACCGACGTTGTCGGCAATCGTAGCAGGGTTACGCGGGTCGTCTTCGGGAATGCCGGCTTCAACTTTACCGACCAAGTCCGCGCCGACGTCGGCCGCTTTGGTGTAGATACCACCACCTACACGGCCGAACAAAGCCATCGTGGAAGCACCCACGGCCGCGCTAAGCTGAATGGTAGCGATGGCGGGCACAGACAAACCGACAACGTAGTACAAAATCAGGAACCAGAGGGAGATGTCGAGCAGAGCCATGCCGACCACGGCCATACCCATGACGGCTCCGCCACGGAAGGCCACGCGCAGGCCACCGTCGAGGCTCTCACGAGCGGCGTTGGCAGTGCGAGCCGAGGCGTTGGTGGCGGAGCGCATGCCGATATAACCAGCGACACCCGAGGCCAAACCAGCGGTGACGAAGGCGAGGGGCATGAGGGGATTTTGGGCACCGATGGCGGCCAAAATAAGGAACAGGACGAACATAACGGCAAACACGGCCGTGATAACCCGAGATTGTGCCCGCAGATATGCTTGCGCGCCGACGCGCACTGCTTCGGCAATTTCAATCATTTCTGGCGTTCCTTCTGCCTCTTCCATCATGGTGCGGTAGAGATAGAACGCCGTGCCCAAGGCGACAGCGGCGCCAATGGGAGCCAACCACCATAAAAGGGGTAGGGTTGCAGCCGAGTCTGCCTGAGCGGCAAGTGATGCTAGCATCATTTCCATAAGTAGTATCCTCCAAAAAAAGTTGTGTAGTCGCTTAAGGTGAGTGAAACATCTCAGCCGTGGTTGCTTATCTGCCCTGCTTGCTGATTAGGGTAGAAGCTGGCCGAAACGATAAAAAATATCAAGGCTTCAAGACAGGTGTAAAGGGAATCTAGCTGGCAGATTCTAGCGAATACACTGGTGACTGTCAACCGCACGGCCGTGTAAAACTCCGTTTTTGTCGTGTCACGTATCACTCGTTTTGCAAAGAGGGTCAGCGTTTCAGGCAAGGGCTTTGCTGATAATTAGCTATGGAGAAAGATAATTAGATAGCTCTCGCTGTAGGTTGGCTCGGGCGAGAGCCTCTTTCCCTTGGAGGGGGGGCGTGTGAAAAATGTGGGGACGCGCCAAAAAACGTTGCAACACGGCCGTGCGTCCTACCCGATACGCCTCATCAGCAACCCAGCTATACTCCTGCCGAATTGCTTGCGCATAGTCATCGTATTGAGCGGATGGAGCGGCCAAAATTGCCAAATCAGCATCCACCACGACCCGCCCCTCGGTCGTATGGGGCTGGTGCGTTTGCGTGACCAGCACCAACTCATGCACCTGTTGAACTAGCGTCGGTGGATGTCCCAAGGCGGTTAAACGGCTCACGGCTAGCGTGGCGGAGTCTTGTTCGTTTTGTCCAGCGGGGGCTTGGGGGTCATAAACGGCGTCATGGAACCAGAGAGCGAGACCCACGGCCGTGAAATAATTCGTATAGTCAATTAAAGAGTGAGCCACAGCCAGCGCGTGCGCCAGATGGGTCAAGTTATGATAGGCGCGACCCGGTTCAGCGTACCGCTGGCGCAGGTCTGCTTCGAGTTGAACCACGGCCGTAGTTTGGCCTAACCAGTGGGTCAGCGACAAATGGGCGGGGATATGGCTCATACGATTACCTTTGGGAATTTTCGGCATGGCTCAGAAACTCCTTCAAATTCACAGCAGAGGGCGCGGAGAACGCGGAGATTTACTCGAGAAAGCCCGCTCTTTTCGTCATTCGTCATTCGTAATTTGTAATTCGTCCCTTTCAGGTCACTCTGTACTACTTTCCACAGGAATAAAGCGACCCAAGCCGCCCCCCCCTTCGTTGTAGCTATTGCCGGCCAGCCAAACCGTGCCCAAGCTATCGACCAAAATATCTCGTATCTGGTGGCTGGGCACGCTTTCACTCAACTGGATCATATCTACGCCGTTGTCATGAAAGAGATAATCGCCTGTTGTACCGACCCAGATGTGACCAGTGGCTGGCTCCACGGCGATGCTGGTTAGGAAATAGCTGTTGAGATTGCCAAACGGTTGCAGAGGCTGATTGTCGTGCGCGTAACGAAGTAGGGTGCGCTCGTTACCAAGGAGCAGGTCGCCGTTGTTAGCGAGGGCGAGCGCGGTGACGCCTTTTTGGGCGAAGTCGCCGCTGGCGGCGGTGTACACGGCCGTGATGTCGGCCGTACTGGGGTCTAGGGCGACCAAGCCGTCATCTGTACCGACCCAGACCTGATTGTGGGCGGCGTCATAGAGCAAGGCGTGAATTTTGTTGGCGGGCAGACCCACGGCCGTGGTCAGCCACGTTAGGTCAGAGCCATCCCAGCGGCCCAGCCCGCTATCTGTGCCCAGCCACACCTGTCCCAGCGCATCCGTGGTGAGGGTACGCACGACCATATTGGGCAAGCCGTGGTCTTCATTGAGCGTAAACCAGTTTTGCCCATCGTAATAACTGGCACCACGGTAACTGCCCACCCAAATGCCCCCCTTTTCACCTTGGTCAGCGGCGATGTCGTTGACAATATCGCTGGCTAGCTCGCTGTTGTTGCGGTTAAAAATGGCCCAATGTACCCCGCCTATATCGGCGGGCAGGGTGCGGATGAGTCCCTTGTCTGTGCCCACCCACACGTAGCCTTGGCCGTCTTCGGCAAAGGCGGTAATTTCATTGGTCATAATTTGGTTTTCGAGAATATAGGGGGTTAACTCACGGCCGTGTTGCCACCGAAATATGCCGTCTGTTGTGCCCCAATACAGGGTATCATCTTGCAGGAGCAGGCTGGTGAGCGACGTGTCATGGGCATCGGCATACGTTTCGTCACAGATGCGCGTGGCGGGGTTGAGCAGACAAAGGTCGCCAATAGAAGTGCCGAGCCACACACGGCCGTCCGCTAGGGGAACCACACCACGCACGAGGCCGATGGGCATGTTGGTCACGTTATCGCGGGAGAACAGTTCCCATTCGCCTGCTTCGGTACGTCGTATCGCCCCGTCAATCGTGCCCAGCCAGATGGTTTCGTCCGGAGCAACGGCCATATTTAGAATAGAATCGTCGGGCAAGCCCGTTTCCTCATCCCATGTGGTCACCGTGCCGTCGGCGGCGATACGGCTGAGGCCAAAGCCAGCATTGACCCAGAAGGCACCATCAGGAGCCTGCACGATTTGGCGCACGGCATTGCTGTAGAGGCCGCTGTCGGTATTACCCAGCAGTTGCCAATTGTCTGTTTCAAGGTTGACAAAATCGGCCCCGCGCAACGCATAGCCGATAAACAGGCCGTTTTCGTTACACAACACGGCCGTGACCCTATTCTCGCGCAGAGGGCTATTCTCTGTTGTCCAACTAGTCCAGCTTTCGCTCGCGGGGTCATAAATGCCCACGCCGCGCTCCGTGCCCGCATACAGTTGCCCCGTGGGGCAGACCGTCACGGCCAGCACATCATTGCTGGGCAGGTCATCATAAATAATATGCTTGCGCGAGGCGCCACTGATCATATCCCACTGCACCAGCCCGCCTCCCGTAGCCGCATAAAGCTGGCCCTCGTGTGCTACCAAGTCGCGCACATAGTTGCCATTGGTAAAGAGCCACCAGCCCGTATCTGCGGGCGCAATGGTTTCAGGAATGGGCGGGGTTGGTTCGGGGATGAGGGGCGGGCTGGTGGCCTGCATGACTGGTTGACTGCCCGCTGTTGTTGTTTGGTCACTGGCTAGGGCTGATGGCTCGCTAGTAGGCTTTGTTTTCGCCCCACTGCTGGTTGTATGGGCGGATTGACCCCCGATTAGTTGGTCTATGGACAAACGTTCGGTGGGGCTGATCTCGGCGGGTAGGGGCGCGGTTTCAGGCAGAGCGGTGCAGGCCACCACGGCCGTGGTTAGGAGCATTATTAGGGCAAATCGCGTGCCAAACTTTATCATCTTCATGGCCTCATTCCTGAGTCTACTGCAAAAGATCATACAAACCGTGGAGGGCGCGGAGAACGCGGAGATTTTCTTGAAAACTTCCGCATAATTCGTCCTTCTTCCCTCTTCCCTCGTCCTTTTTTTCACCAATCACTCTCCGCAAAGACATTCCGCAATAGCTCCGCCCGCTCTTCGGCCGTCATTTGCCGCACCCGCGCATAATCTTCGTTGATGCCCGTCCACAGGTCAACATGGAGTAGACGGCCGTCATACAGCGTATACGTGTCAAGAAACATTTGCCGACTGCCCAACGACCACATCTGGTCGGCTAGCAAATTGCCCAGCCCGTAATGCACAAATCGTCCCTCGCTGGTCAGGGCAAACCCCTGCGGATGATGGGCGTGGCTCCCACTCACGGCCGTGGCTCCTCGGGCCGCCATCTCCTGAAATCGGTCACGCAACGCCCAGTGCGCCCCATATTGATAATCCTCTAGCTCCTGAATGGTCACAAAAACAAGATAGCCTTCGTCACTTAATTGCTCAATATGTTCATATAATTGCGCGTAGTCACCACAGGGAGCCGCGCCCGGCCGTGTTTCTGTTGCCCAACCATGCTCTGGTCCAACCGGATTACAGCCCACAAAAGCAATGTTGTGCCCGTTGTGTTCGAGTAGCAGGGGCGTTTGCGCATCGGCTAAATTACGGCCGCCGCCGTAAGTTTGGATCCCGTTTTCTTCATAGAGGTCAAAGGTGTAATTGAGCGCGGCCGTGCCCCAATCGTTCAAATGATTGCCCGTCATCTCGTTGACGTTGATGCCCATCCACGTCATCAGTTCGACATATTCGGCGCGATTGCAGACGTTTTCACTGTCGAATGGGTCTTGCACGGGGCAGTTGGTGGCGAAGGCGTTTTCGTTGCTCATGTGGGCAATGTCTGCCGCTTGCAGAATGGGACCAGTTTCTTCACCGGGATAATTCATGCCGTAGATGTCCATGCGGTGGGCCACGGCGCGGCGCATTCCGGCGGGACCACTGAGGGTAACGTGGGTGATTTTGTCGTCGTCCCAGTTGGTGAGTGGCTCGCCCCACACGGCCGTGAACTGCGCCACCAATTCCACCTCCCCTTCAGCAAGCAACGAAACCTGTAGCGGATAGCCAGCGGGGTCAAAGTCAGGCGTAATCGGGGCTTGCCCCTCTAGCCGCAACACTTTGAGGCGCGGGGTAAGCTGGTCGAAGGGCAGGACGGTCAGCACGAGGTCATCATAATCGCTTTGCGCCGTCCAGAGCGCGTCTACCAGGGCGTCGGCGGGCAAAATCTGGGGTGGCGTGGCGGGGATGCCCCACAGGGCGGTTAGCATGGCGGCGGTTTCGGTGGTGAGCCGCAGGTCGCCGTTTTGCCACGCCGTTTGTAGCTCGGGCAGGCTGATCTCGTCAGCGACGGTGGAGAAGGGCGCGGCTACGGCGAGTGTCCATGTGGCGAGGGCGGGGTCGGCGGCGGGGGCATAGATGAGTTCCACGGCCGTGTTGCCTGCCCCCTCTGCCCATTCACCAGTGGCTAGCAGGTCGGTGAGGTGGTTTTGCACGGCCGTGGGCAAGTTTTCCCACACGGCCGTGACAAAGCGCGGCTCGGGCGTGGCTTCGACAGGCTCAGCCGCCGTCGGGCTGGCTTCGACAGACGCCGTTGGCGTAGGCGTGGCTTCGACAGGTTCAGCCACCGTAGGCTCAGCTAGCGGGGTCGGGCTGGCTGACCTTGGCGTTTGCGCTGGACTGTTTTCTATGACCGCAGGTGCGGGCGCGGTTTGACAGGCGGTGAGGAGATAGACCAAACAGAGGAAAAGGAAGAGGATAATTTTTCTATGGTTCATACCGCGATTTATAACCCGAATCACGGCCGTGGGGCAAGATATGGCGAGCCGGGATTATTCCATTGGCTCAAGCATTGGCAACGTCTTGCGCTAGAGAATGTTCATCTAGCTGAAAAGGTGAAACCTGATATTGTCCCAAAGCCAGCAAAAACTCAACGCGGCTCAAGCCAACTAACTGGGCGGCCCGACCAGATGACAGCCGTCCCAACTCATACAGCTTGACCGTCGCTAGCATGGCTAATTCTTTCCCAAAATTATCAGGCTCGGTCTTCAAACCTAACAACGATTCTTCTGGCACTTCCAACGTAATCATAATCGACATGGTTACCTTCGCTTTTGTATTGGTCACGACTTGCTAAAACGGATGTCATGGTGTCGCTTTGCAGACGCG
>JBGTIZ010000504.1:0-12785 GCA_041745395.1 Promineifilaceae bacterium (SeqCode)
TTTTTTCGTTTGGGCAGTTGCCCAAACGAAAAAAACCCCCTCTTTCCAGCGAGGCGTGGCCGCAGGCCACGCCGAAGCATTTTATCGCTTTGGAAAGCGACACGATTACATCTGTTTTAATAAGTCGTGCCACTACAGAAAGTGTGTTGCTGATTCGTGACCCCTACATTTTTTGCGCTCTTAGCAAAAAATTTGACAAAGTAGGCTGTCTTGCCAGAAAGTGAAATAAACACGGCCGTGTTTTTTGTCCAAGCCCACCAGCTCAGCTATACCTTTCCCAAGGGGGCACAAGTCCTGCGCGACATCAGCTTTAATACGGCTGAGCGGGAGTTTGTCGCGCTTGTTGGCCCGTCTGGCGTCGGTAAAACAACCCTCCTGCGGCTGGTGGGTGGACTGCTCCAGCCCACGGCTGGGGCTGTCACCGTGAACGGCCGCGACCCGTTCATGGCTGACCACTCCGTGGGGGTGATGTTTCAGCGGGATAATCTGATGCCGTGGCGCACCGTAGCGGATAATATTCGTCTGCCGCTCGAGCTACAGGGGCAGAAGGGCAAAGACACGGCCGTGCGCGTGCAAACCCTGCTCGACCTCATAGACATGCCCGACACCGCTGACCTTTATCCTGCCCAGCTTTCCGGCGGCATGGCTCAGCGCGTCGCCTTGGCGCGGGCACTTATTCACAATCCAGAACTGCTTTTGTTGGATGAACCGTTTGGGGCACTCGACGCGCTCACGAGGGAGCGTATGGGGCAAGAGTTATTGCGCATCTGGCAAGCGTTGCCCGTGACCGTGTTTATGGTCACGCACAGCATTTTAGAAGCGGTTTATTTGGCGGATAAGGTGTTGGTGCTGAATGTGCTTCCCGAGGAAAAGGAGGCGGCGGCGACACTCACGGCCGTGTTTAATATCAAGCTCCCCCGTCCCCGCTACATCGACCTGCAAACGACTCCCGAATTTATGGCCTACGTCGGGCAAATCCGACAAGCGTTGCTATGAATAACGAAGGCTGAATTCCTACAAGAAAGGTCAAATCTCTCGCAAAGGTGCGCAGGGCGCAAAGCTTTCCCTAAGGAGTCCCGCCCCTTTCGTAATTCGTAATTTGTAATTCGTCCCTTTTTCACCAGCCGTAGGCCAACCGTGCCACCAGCCGGTCGGACAGTCCCGCCACACGCATCCGCTTTTGTGTAGCGGAGACATCATAGGCGACCCGTTTGTATACCCAAGTTTTCTTTTTTACATCAAGCAAAGCATAGGCGGCACGTGGGTCGGCATCCCGTGGTTGCCCCACACTGCCCGGATTGATAATGTAACGAGTCTTGCGGAGGTGTAACAGGCGGTTATAAACTGGCTCAAATAGCTCTGTATAGCCCGGTTTCTGATACGCATAAATAATAGGCACATGCGTATGTCCCACGAGGCAATAGTTCCCATCAAAGTATTCAAAGTTGTCGGCGGCCGTGCCTGCATCAATGATGTATTCCCATACAGGATGGCGCGGGCTGGCATGCGCGAGAAAAAAATCTTCTTCTTCACGGTGCGCGGGCAAGGCGTCCAGATAGGTGCGACTTTCGTCACTAATGACCCCACGCGCCCACAAAACAGCGCTCCGCGCATCAAAATTGAAATTTTCGATGTCTAGCTTGCCCAAAATCGCCCAATCATGATTACCAGAAAGGGCGATATGGTCATGCTCTTGAAGCAGAGCGACACATTCATTGGGGTCTGGCCCGTAGCCCACTAAATCTCCCAAGAACCAGATACGATCCCACTCGCCCGCCGCATCGGCTAGCACAGCTTCAAAAGCAGTTAAGTTGGCATGTATGTCTGAAATGACCAAAACGCGCATAGATACTTCCTGTGCGGCTAATAATACCATGATTGGCGGGGAGGGGTATAATTGGGGCGCATAAGTTTGTCTGAACGAAGACGAGATTGAAGGACTGGGCGACGAAAAATGGCAATCCTGAGACAAAACAGCATTGATTTTAATAGCAGTAGCGTGGAGCAGACGGAACGGCTGGGCGTGCGTTTGGGTCAATTGCTCCAGCCGCATGACGTGCTGGCCTTGCAAGGTGATTTGGGGGCGGGTAAGACGGCCTTGGCGCGGGGCATTGGGCGCGGTTGGGGCACGGCCGTGCGTGTGACCAGCCCCACTTTTACGCTGGTGAACGAATATCCCCGTGCGAGTGACGGCTGTATTTTATACCATCTGGATTGTTATCGTCTGCAAGGCTCTGCGGATGCAGAAACATTAGGCTTGGAAGATATTTTTGACTACACGGCCGTGGTCATGATTGAATGGCCGGAGCGCATCGCCGACTGGCTCCCGGCTGGGCGGCTCGATATTGAACTCGCCTATCTTAACGCCACCCGCCGCAGTTTGCGCCTGACCGCCCACGGCTCCCGCACCGAAACCCTCCTGCGTGAATTCAAACAAGCCGCATTCGGCATTTGAAGACAATGAGCAAGGAACAATGAGTAATGAACAAAGGGGCGGAGGCAAGATGTTGCCCACCCCAGTATCTGATTGATACGCCACTTGAAACATGAAACGTGACACCTGACACGCATTGCACCTCGCACCCTAACTCCCTATGACTATTCTCGCCCTTGATACCGCTACCCGCTGGACTGGCTTGGCTCTGCATGATGGCACGGCCGTGTTGGTCGAGCAAGGGTGGCGTTCCCAATACACCCAATCTGTCGAACTTTCGCCCGCTATTGCGGCCATGCTCCAGCGCACGGAGCTTGCCCCGGCCGACCTGAGCGGTATCGCCCTTGCCCTTGGCCCTGGCTCTTATACGGGGTTGCGCATTGGGCTGGCGGTCGCCAAAGGGCTGGCTCTGGCGCATCATATTCCCCTGCTGGGCATCCCCACGCTCGATGTCACGGCCGTGTCTGTGGATCGCGGCCGGGTACGCGGCCAGCTCATGACCGTCGTCGAAGCGGGCCGCCACCGCATCAATGTCGCCCCTTACGAATGGCAAAAGGGGCAATGGGTCGCCACGGCGGACATTAACAACACCACTTGGGCAGAACTATTGCCCCAACTGACCCAGCCCACCACTTTTGCGGGAGAGATTTCGGCGGAGGCGGGGCGGCTGATACGGCAAGCGGGACGGCATCTTTATCTGATTAACCCGGCGTCGTCGGTGCGGCGTGCCGCCTGTTTGGCGGAGCTGGGTTGGTATCGCTTGCGCCACAAGCAGGTAGACGACCCGCGTACTCTAGCACCGATTTATTTGCGTGACCCAGATGGGAGTTGAGCGGCGTTTGGTCGGTCGGGCCGTGGATACCTCGTTTACCCTGCGGCCGATGCAGGCGGCCGATGTGCCGGCTGTGTTGGACTTAGACCAAGCTGTGAAGCCGTCGCCGTGGACGGAGGCTGGTTTTGTGGACGAGTTGGCGAACGAGCTATCGTTTCCCATGGTGCTGACCACGGCCGTGTCCCCTTCACCAGCAAACCCCGAACCAGAACTGTGCGGCTACATCGTCTACTGGTTGGTAGCCGACGAGCTAACGGTCAACACCATTGTGATTGCCCCCGAGTGGCGCGGGCGCGGATTGGGCGAGTATCTGTTGCTCGCGGCGTTGCAACACGGCCGTGGGCAGGGCATCACCCTCGCCAGTTTAGAAGTCCGCGCCAGTAATCACGTTGCCCAAAACCTTTACCGCAAATATGAATTCAAGACGGTGGGGCGTCGTCCACGCTATTATCGAGACAATCGAGAAGACGCCTTGCTCATGCTAGCCGAGCAGATAGACACGCCCGCCTACGGCCACCTTTTACAGGAACGTCAGCAAGCGTTCCACCTAACGACTGAGCAATGAAAAACGGACGAGGGCAGAAGAGTGAAGAACGCCATTCACCATTCACCGTTCACCATTTACAATTCATTTCCCTCAAGGACAATCATAATGAACTTTCTTATCACAGGAGGCGCCGGTTTTATTGGCGTGAATAGCGCGAACTATTTTGCCCGTCAGGGACACAAGATTACTATTTTTGACAATTTTAGTCGGAAAGGGGGCGAGTCGAACCTGCGTTGGCTCCAGCAACGGCACGATGCGACCGTGATGCAGGTGATTCGGGGGGATGTGCGCGATGAGGCGGCGGTCAACACGGCCGTGCAAACCACTCAGCCCGACGTCATTCTGCACCTTGCGGGGCAAGTCGCCGTGACCACGTCGGTGCAAAATCCCCGCGAAGATTTTGAAATCAACGCCCTCGGCACGTTTAACATTTTAGAAGCCCTGCGCCAATTCGCGCCCGAGGCGACCATGCTCTACGCCTCGACCAACAAAGTGTACGGCGGCATGGAAGCGGTCGAAATCGTCGAACAAGAGACGCGCTATGCATACCGCGACTACCCACAAGGCATTCCCGAAACCTATCCACTCGATTTTCACTCCCCCTATGGCTGTTCCAAAGGAGCGGGCGACCAATACACGCTTGATTATGCGCGGATTTATGGCCTACGCACGGCCGTGTTGCGACAATCCTGCATCTACGGCCCCCGCCAGTTTGGCGTTGAAGACCAAGGCTGGGTGGCGCACTTTATCATCGCGGCCGTGTTGGGGCGGCCGCTGAGCATTTTTGGGGACGGCAAACAGGTGCGCGACCTGCTCCATGTGCATGATTTGGTGCGGGCGTATGAATACGCCGTGGAGCGCATTGATGAGGTGAAGGGGGAGGCGTTTAATATCGGGGGTGGCGCACACAATACGCTCTCGATTTGGGCGGAATTTGGCCCCCTGCTGGCGCGGTTCCACGGCCGTGATGTGCCCGTTACCCATGGCGAGTGGCGTCCCGGCGACCAGCTCGTCTTTGTGGCGGACATCGCCAAAGCGCAAGAAAAACTCGGCTGGCAACCAGAGCTATCGCTGGAGCAAGGGATTAAACAGCTTTATGAATGGGTAGCCAATAACCCAACACTTTTTTGAGTAACAAAGTGCGAGGTGCGAGGTGCGAGGTGCGAGGTGCGAGGTGCGAGGTGCGAGGTGCGAGGTGCGAGGTGCGAGGTGCGAGGTGTGTCAAGTCCCGTCGCACTTCGCCCTTCGCCCTTCGCACCTGCTAACCACGTCGCCCTTTGCCCCGCGCACCTCGTACAATCCGCCACACCCACAGCACGCCTAGCACAACCAGCCCCACGGCCGTGTATTGATAAATACGTTTGATTTCCTGTTCGGCAATGGAAATAGAGGGGGGCGTGGACGAAGGAATCGCCGCGTAGCGTAGAAAGCGGGCGCGGGTAAGCTGGGTAAAGACATCCTGTAAAACTTGCTCGGCCACGGCCGTGTCGGGGAGCTGTAAACTACGCCACGCCACATGCCCATCAGGCCGTACCAGCACCGTCCCCGCCGTACCGATACCCGCCACCACGCTCCACCGCCCCCGTTCATCCTGCACATCCCCTTGTTCCCCTATCTGCACTGTTTTAAGCGGCACGCCTAATTTTTGAGCCACGGCCGTGGCCGTTTCTGCCCAAGCGGCGTTACTGGTCAACAAGAGAAAGCTGTCTGGCGCGACCAAATCCAAGGTTGAGAGTCGCTCGGGCTGGTCACTGGTGGTGCGCTTTTGGGTTAGCCACACATGCGGCAGGCGGCTTCCGGGCCAGGTCGAAGGCACATAATCGGTTAGCGGGTTGACGCCTTGCGGCTGAGGTGAATATTCGGTCATGACCGCCCCTTGCCCATACGCTTGCCCCAGCACCATGCCCCACGGCTGGAACCAAGCCGCCCCCCGCTCTTGCATCCGATTGGTGATCACTTTGCGCCGCCGTTCGCCCCGCTCGCTGTCTTCCGCCAAAATTTTGAGCATGTCTAACTGCCGCCGCAGGGCGATGGCAGGCAGATTTTTTTGCAGTTCGCGGGGCAAGATGCGGGTTGACCCCCGTGCCAGCCACGCCTGAATCTGGTACAGGTCGGCTAAGTCCAAATTAAAGAGAGCCATTAGCTCATGCAGATGCGCATGGTTGTACTGGATGCGCTGGAGGGCATAGGGTCGCCATTCGGTATCGTAACTGGTCAG
The DNA here is from genome assembly GCA_041745395.1 of Promineifilaceae bacterium (SeqCode). Classification (GTDB taxonomy): domain Bacteria; phylum Chloroflexota; class Anaerolineae; order Promineifilales; family Promineifilaceae; genus Hadersleviella. Next base: position 6,032 of record JBGTIZ010000504.1, read on the forward strand.
CAGGGCGGGGTCGGCCCAGCCGTGACAGACGGCTTTCATTTTCCAGATGAGGTTATGCACGCCCTGCACGGCCGTGTTTAGCCCCGCATCGTTTAGCAAACTGAACTGATGGGCGGCGTCCCCCACGAAGAAAATGCGCTCGCCTACGTCGAACCGCTCGAGGAGTTGCGTGCGCATCGGCCACACGGCCGTGTTTAGCACCTCGGGCGTCAGTTGATAATCATCCACGGCTGTGCGAATTAGCTCTGTGCATTCTGCCGCCGAGAGCGTGCCCAATTTTGGAGCGGACGGGATAAAGGGCAGATGCAACACCCATTCATCTTGTGTGCCTGCGCCCACAACGGGGGTCAGCAGACCGACGAGACGCTGGTTGAAGAGCCAATAATGATTGCCCTGCGCGGAGGATATTCCTGCCGCCCGAAAATGAATGGTTAGCATCTGGGGCAGATCGCCTTCGCTTTTATAACCGCGCCCCAGCAGGCGGGCGGTCAGGCTGTCCGCGCCATCGGCGGCGATGATGTAGTCGGCCTGTACAAGGGTGCGCTCCCCACCATAGAGGGGCCGAATCACGGCCGTGGCTGGTTCTGTAGCTGTGCCCGCCGTGACCTGCACCCATTCGTGCGCCTCGCAAAGCGTGATGTGGGGCAGGGCGGCAACGCGCTCAGCGAGTAACGTTTCAAGCTGGAATTGGTTGACATAAATTGGGGAGACGGGGCTGTGGTCAGCCATGTCGGGCGGGTCGCTGAGCATGAACCGCGCCAACTCGGGGTGGTTCACCGCGCTGGTGAAAACGAGGCTAGAGGGCTGGTCGTCCTCACTTTGTGCGGCGAGGGTTTGCACGGCCGTGTCTAGCCCCAACTGGCGCAACGCCTCCAGCGAGCGCACGCTGAGCCGCTGAGTGCGGGGCAAGGTGTTCTTGTCCCTTGTGGAACTGTCTCGCCGCTCGACCAGCATACAAGGAATCTCGGCCGTGGCTAAGGCGTAGGCGGCCAGCAAGCCAGCCGGCCCCGCCCCTAAGATAAGCACTGTTGTTTTTGTCTGTTTCATACGATTTTGGATTTGGGGTTAGTGAGTCGATGTCGTTAAGTTAAGCTGTCCAAAAATTTTTGCCACGAATTTCACAAATGACACGAATTTAAGCCTTTTCTTCGTGCTAATTCGTGTCATTCGTGGCTAGAATCCAGAGAAACCCTAACTTGATGACATTGATCAGCCAGTGGTCTTTCTCGAGAGAGTGAACGATTATTCCACCGCCTCTTCTAAAGCGGTGACGCTGGTGATAAAGGCCATTTTGTGTACGAAAGAGCGCAAACTGCCGCTCTGGGCGCGGAGTTCAGTGACGAGGGGGCCGATGGGGTCTGTGCCCCGCGCCCCGCCCACGTCAGCATACGCCCCGTGAAAGGCAAAATAGGCTTGATTTAGCACGCGCAGGTTGTACCCTTTTTCTACAAAAAAGCGACGTCGCGCCTCCATGTACATTTCGGCCGCTTCGATTTGCCCCTCGGCCAGCAGGCGGTCAACTGTGACTCGCGTCTGGTGCATCTCTGCCCGAAAATCAAAGGGGGGTGGCAAGGTGGGGTCTGGTGGGGGTTGAACGGGCGGGGACACGGCCGTGTCCTCACCAAAATCTGGCGGCGGTGGCGGAGCTAATTCGGGATAATACCGCCGAATCACCTCTTGACCAATCTCTTTGCCGACAATGCTCGCCACGCTTTCGTTCATGGTGCGCAGTTCGTTGCTGGTGGTGTAGTTTAGCCCCAAGGGAAACATCACGTAGTAATGGTGTAACCATTCATGGGCAATGGTTTCGATAACCCAGTTCAAATTACTACTTTCCATGACCATTGCGGGGTAAATGCCCAGCCCGCCGATGTTGGTCACATAGCCCGAGTGGTCTAGGTCGGTCAACACGGCCGTTTCCACTTCTTCCCGCTCGGGGGCAATCATGCCCGCTTGGAGCGGCAGGGCAAACGCTTGCCGGATTTCGTGGCGGGGGGAAACGACGAGCATGGTGGGCAGGGGGGTCATGTGGGCGCGCACGGGGGGAAAGACATGGCCGAGCAGATGGAACCCTTCGTCATAGAGGACGGCCGCGACTTGCTCCTCGAGAATAGCTTCGGCGACGGGTTGCCATTGGGCGATTTGGGCGCGGATGGCTTCGTTTTCGGTTTGTAACACGGCCGTGGTCTCATCTGGATTCAGCACCGCTGGGTCTATATAGACCAACTCAATTTGTTGCACCAACTGCCGACTAGCCACGAGCAAATTCATGTAATCTAGCACGACCTGCTTGCGTGTGCTTTCGTCTAGATAAAGATGCCCCGCCGCCAAATCGGCCGCGCCTTTGGTCAACAGGGTGTCCACTTCCCACGCCACAAAATCAAACTGCCGCCCGCCCGTCAGCCACAGCACTCGTTGCCAATCATTGCTCAAGTCAGGATAGTTGGGCGCGAGTAAGGCCAGCACCAGCAGGAGAATCAAGCCGCTCCAGGCGAAGCGCAACCAGCGCCAAAAGCGACGCCAAGTTAACCCATAGCGCACCTGTTCTTGCCAGGAAAGCGGTGCAGGTTGTGTTAGGGGGGGGGCTGATGAGGGCGTATCAAGCATAGCAATGTTGTAAAAGCGCGGCGCATCTCAGGTGTAAGATGAGAGAAAATTAACAGGGAAGCGGTATAAATTAGGTGAATGTGTTAGAATCATCGGCCGAGCAAGTTTACAGGCGTTGTGTGGTTCACCGATATGCGACTTCTCCTTGGAAGTGGCATTTTTTTGTGCCCCACATCGTGGCTAAAATTAGCTCCTTTACCGTTTCTTTCATGCTGGGTAACGCGGCAATCATAGCATGAAGATGTGACCGTCGGTAGAAGTCTTAGGTGCTTTTCCTTTCAAATCGTGGCCTAGGATGGACAAAACACGGCCGTTGGTTACAAATCAGAACTGTTTGGTGCCCTTTGGTGCTAGATCTGGAGAAAACAAAGTGAAATATACAGGCCCAAAAGTAAGATTATCTCGTCGGCTAGGGCTTCCTCTAACCGACAAAGCGGCGCGAGTTATGGAGCGTCGTGCTTATCCCCCTGGCCAGCATGGCCCTACGAAGCAATACCGTCGTGGTCGTCAATCGGCTTACGAACGGCAGTTGCTGGAAAAACAGCGTCTACGTGGACAATATAACATCCACGAAAAGCAGTTGCGCAATTATTACCGCAAATCGGTCAAGATGCAGGGTAACACCATGGACAACTTGGTCGGTATGCTGGAATCGCGCTTAGATGCGTTTGTGCTTCGGGCAGGGTTTGCGCCCACAATTTATGCGTCGCGGCAGGTGGTTTCGCATCGGCATATTTTGGTTAACGGCAAGCGGGTGAACATCGCTTCTTATTTGCTTGAGGAAGGGGATCAAGTTTCGGTGCGCCCCAAGAGCCAGCAGATTCCGTTGATTGCGGATGCGGTTGAGAATGCGCGTCCACCGATGTATGTGAATCTGGCGAAAGAGAGCTTTACGGCGAGTTTCCTCTATGTTCCCACGCGGGAAGAGGTGCCGATTGTGTGTGAAGTGGCTCAGGTTATTGAGTTCTACTCACGCTAAGTTTCGTCTGGTTAGTGAAAAACATCACGGCCGTGTGTCTCTTTTGGGAGGCACACGGCCGTTTTTTGTTGTGCAAGCGCACAATCTTTACCCTGTTGTTTTTGTGCAAACTGTCTAAATTGTGGGGCGGGTCGTCTCTGGTAGCGGGGGAGAGGGGGAGGAACACGGCCGTGTTTCTCCCCCGATATATCACTTGACAAAAGCTCGCCCACTCCGTATAGTTTTGCCCACAACCACATACAAAACCTAGCAAGTCACTTTTATCCAGAGAGGTTGAGGGAACGGCCCAATGAAACCTCGGCAACCAAGCGCAAGGCAAGGCGCTATGGTGCCAATTCCGACAGAGTATTCTGGAAGATGAGAGCGACGGTAGACCACACAGCCGCCAATGGCTCCTACACAAAACTACCCGAGACCCTCTCATTTTGCAGAGGGTCTTTTTTTTTCATGGCTCGTAGTAGCGACTTTAGTCGCATTTACTCGAGAAAAAACGGCTAAAGCCGTTACTACAAGCGAATCACACCCCACAAAAGGAGAATTTACACAATGAGCGACCAAGAACAAGAACGGCAATTCGGTTTTACGACGCGCCAGCTACATGCAGGACAACAGCCCGACCCCGCTACGGGAAGCCGAGCCGTCCCTATTTATCAGACGACTAGCTTCCAGTTCAACGATACGACCCACGCGGCCAATCTCTTTGCCCTGCAAGAGTTCGGCAACATTTACACCCGCATCATGAACCCCACGACGGATGTGCTAGAACAACGCATCGCCGCTTTGGAAGGGGGCGTGGGGGCATTGGCCGCCAGCAGTGGGCACGGGGCGCAAACGATGGCGATTTTGACTCTCTGCCAAGCGGGCGACCATATCGTCACCAGCAGTCGGCTGTATGGGGGCACGTATAACCAGTTCAACTACACCTTTCCCCGCCTCGGCATTGAAGTGACTTTTGTAGACCCCAACGATCCCGAGAATTTTGCCAAGGCGATTCAGCCCAATACCAAAATCATTTATGGCGAAACGCTGGGCAACCCCGACATCACCGTTTTTCCCTTTGAGGAAGTGGCCGATATTGCTCGCGCCCACAACATTCCCTTAGTGATTGATAGCACCTTTGCCACGCCTTATCTCTGCCGTCCGTTTGAGCATGGGGCGAACATCGTCCTCCACAGCACGACCAAATTCATTGGCGGGCACGGCACAACGATTGGAGGCATCATCGTCGATGGGGGCAATTTTGATTGGACGAGCGGTCGCTTTGCCAATTTCACCACGCCCGACCCCTCGTACAATGGCTTGGTGTTTTCGGATTTGGGAGAACTGGCCTTTATCCTGAAGGCGCGGGTGCAGATTTTGCGGGACATCGGCGCGTGTCAAGCTCCGTTTAATAGCTGGACGACCCTGCAAGGGGTGGAGACGCTCAGCTTGCGCATGGACAGGCACGTTAGCAATGCGCAAAAAGTGGCTGAATTTTTGGAGGGTCACGCTAAAGTTAGCTGGGTGGCTTATCCGGGCTTGCCCAGTCACAAAGACCATGAGCGGGCTAAGAAATATTTGCCCAAGGGGCCGGGCGCGATTCTCGGTTTTGGCATTGAAGGCGGTCGGGCGGCTGGCGAGGCGTTTATTAATTCGCTGAAGTTGCTGAGCCACGTGGCGAATGTGGGGGATGCCAAGAGCTTGGCAATTCATCCCGCCAGCACGACGCACAGCCAGTTGAGCGAGAGCGAGTTGGTCACGGCTGGGGTTTCGCCTGATTTTATTCGCCTGAGCATTGGGCTGGAGGATATTGAGGATATTTTGTGGGATATTGACCAAGCGTTGGGATAGTTTTAAGTGAGAAGTGAGAAGTGAGAAGTGAGAAGTAGGACGCTACTTTTCACTTTTCGCTTTCTACTTTTCACTCCTTAACTGGAGTGGTGTATGGCTAGAGACACGGCCGTGTCATCCATCGGCGTCGTGCAGACAAAACAGTTCACCTTTGCCCAAGAAGAGCCGTTCACGCTGGAGAGCGGGGCGACGCTCAGCCCTGTGACCTTGGCCTATGAAACGTATGGTCGGCTCAACGCCGACAAGTCCAACGCCATCCTGATTTGCCACGCGCTGACGGGCAGTGCACACGCGGCAGGGTATCACACGGCCGTGGGCGATCAAAGCGAAGGATGGTGGGACGACTGCATCGGCCCCAGCAAAGCGTTCGACACCGACCGCTTTTTCGTCATTTGTAGCAACGTCTTGGGCAGTTGCTACGGCTCCAGCGGCCCTCCCAGCCTCGACCCGCACACTGGCCAGCCCTACGGTCTGCGCTTTCCCGTCGTAACCATCGGGGACATGGTTCGCGCCCAACTCCAGCTTGTCGATTATTTGGGCATTGAGCAGTTGTTGTGTGTGGCGGGCGGCTCCATGGGGGGAATGCAGGTGCTAGAATGGGCGGCCAATCACCCCACGCGGCTCAAAGCGGCTATACCGATTGCCACCACCGCCCAGCACAGCCCCATGCTCATCGCCCTGAGTGAAGTGGGGCGGCAGGCGATTTATGCCGACCCGTATTGGAATCAGGGAAATTATTACCAGACCACCACAAAGCCCGACGTCGGTCTCGCCCTGGCGCGGATGATTGGGCACATCACGTATCTGAGTGATGAATCAATGCAGGAAAAATTCGGACGGCGTTTGCGGGGGCAGGAGCAGTACGGCTACCAGTTCCAAACGGAGTTTGAGGTGGAGAGCTATCTGCATTACAACGGCAGTAAATTTACGGAGCGATTTGATGCGAACAGCTATCTGTATGTGACCAAGGCGATGGATTATTTTGACCTGACGGGGGAAACGGGGTCGCTGGCGGCGGCCTTTCATGCGGCGGAGTTGGTCAAATTTTTGGTGGTTAGTTTTACCAGTGATTGGCTCTACCCGACGTATCACAGCAAGGATATGGTGCGCGCACTCACGGCCGTGGGCGCGGATGTCACCTATCTCGACATTGTCAGCTCATGGGGGCACGACGCCTTTTTACTCGAGGTGGAAACAATGACCAACTTGCTTTCTAGCTTTTTGGGGCGGCTGGTGCGCGAGGAGCATATTCGTCTGCCATGAGCCATGACCCGTATGCCACCACCCATTTATCGCTCATCCCGCTCCGCGCCGATTTACAGGTCGTCGCCGAGTTTA
>JBGTIZ010000505.1:0-10418 GCA_041745395.1 Promineifilaceae bacterium (SeqCode)
GTAATCCGATTAGCACAAAGGGTGAGAGTTGGAGGTACAGTTTGAGGATGGCTCGCTCAGGCAAAGAGGCTCTAGTGCGACGACGAGTACGACTCTTGGCTCCTTCCACTTGGTCGAGACGACGCAATACAAAACGGCCAGCCTCCTTCAACATTTCGGGGTCATCAACACGCTGTATCTGGTGACGGATGATGTGCATCCGGTCAATATTGGGGTCAAGAATCCTTTCCTGCACATTCTCATCAGTGGCGTTTGTCGTCGTCATCCTTACTCCCTTATCGGTGGTTCGCTGAGCGGTATAGTCTGAATTATATGCTGATTTGGCTCAAAGGGGAAAGCTTAGAGCGATGGTTTTTGGCATTCGGGACTATTGCTCACACGGCCGTGTAGGACTATAGTTATAGGCTTGGTTGGCGATGTCCACCAAGCTGTCGCCAATCAGCGAAACTATCTCGGTCAAGCAAGCAAGCAAGGAACAGTATTTTGAGCGGTTCAACACATCACGGCAACGGTCGCCATTGGCCGCTTGCCATCATTCCCCTCTCCCTTTTCCTCTTTTTTACGACGCTTATCGGCCGTGTGGGTCACGGCGATACGCCCCTGTGGTCATGGGCTTGGGTTCCCCAACTAAACATAACGTTTTCGTTTCACGTTGACGGCCTCGCCCTGCTGATGGCTCTGATTATTAGCGGCGTGGGTACGCTCATCTTCATTTACGCCAGCAGTTACATGGCGGGCGACCCCCAAATCAATCGTTTTTATGCCATTTTGACCTTCTTCATGCTAGCCATGCTGGGCGTGGTGCTGGCGGATAACATCGTCTTGCTCTTTGTGTTTTGGGAGCTAACCAGCATCTCTTCTTATCTGCTCATCGGCTTCAAGCATGAAAAAGCAGATTCGCAACGGTCTGCCCTACAGGCGTTACTGGTCACGGGGTCGGGCGGAATGTGCCTCATGGCGGGGCTGGTTCTGCTCGGTTTGGCCGCTGATAGTTGGCAACTGTCTGAGATTATCTATCTGGGCGAGCAGATTCAGAGCAGTGCGCTCTATTTGCCTGCGCTGATTCTCGTTTTGCTGGGCGCGTTTACCAAATCGGCTCAGTTTCCGTTCCATTTTTGGCTTCCGAACGCGATGGCCGCGCCGACGCCAGTTAGCGCGTATCTGCACTCAGCGACGATGGTCAAGGCGGGCGTCTATCTGCTGGCGCGGCTCAATCCTGCGCTGGGACAGAACGATATTTGGTTTTATACGCTGGTTATTTTTGGCGGGTTTACGGGATTGTTAGGTGGCTGGTTGGCTTGGCAACAGGTAGACCTGAAGCGCATTATGGCGTATTCGACGGTTAGTGCGCTGGGCGTGCTGGTCTTTTTGATTGGGCTGGGCAATGCGTATGCGTACGAAGCGGCGATGGTCTTTTTGCTGGTGCATTCGCTGTATAAAGGGGCGTTGTTCATGACGGCGGGGGCGATAGACCACAGCACGGGCACGCGGGATATTCGGCAGTTGGGGGGGCTGATGCGGGCGATGCCGTACACGTTTGTGGGGGTGCTATTAGCCACGACTTCGATGGCAGGGGTTCCGCCCTTGCTGGGCTTTGTGGGCAAGGAGCTGATTTATAAGGCTACGGTGGAGAGCTATACGGGGAGTGTTTATGTGACGCTCACGGCCGTGGTCACGAACATTCTGGTAGTGGGCGCGGGGGCGATTATCCTCTTTGTGCCCTTCCTCAAAAAACAGCCAGCCGACAATCCGCCCCCCCATCATCCACACCCCGCCCCGCTGACCATGTGGCTGGGGCCAATCGTGCTGGGCACGGCCGCGTTATTGAGCGGCCTTTTTGTCGGTAGCGAATTTTTCAGCGAGATACTGATGGGGTCAGCCATTTCCAGCCTCGCTGGACAACCGCAAGAGGTTCATTTACACCTGATTCCGCTGGTGTGGGACATTGTGCCCCTGCTAAGCCTAATAACGGTCGCCTTGGGGCTGGCTGTTTACGCCGTTCACGCCCGCTTCCGCGACCCAATGCAGACGCTGAACGGCCGTGTTTCTCGTTTTGGCCCCGAAAACGGCTACTTTGGCCTACTTGACGGCATTCTCTGGTTTGCGGGGCGGGTCACGCGCCTGTTGCAAAACGGGTATTTGCGCAATTACATCATGATGATTGCCTTTACCTTTTTTGGGCTAGTCGGGGGATACAGCCTGATTGGACGCATTGGCTTGCATCCTTCGCCTCTAAATTTACGCCCTTATGAGTTAATCGTTGGCCTCATCATTATTTTGGCGACGCTCTTTATTTTACAGACGGGTTCACGGTTGGGCGCGGTCATTGGGCTGGGCGTGATTGGGTACAGCATCGCCTATTTTTATCTCTTCTTTGGCGCACCTGATTTAGCCATGACGCAATTCTCGGTTGAGACGCTGACGGTTATTTTGTTTGTGCTGGTGCTGTTTCGCTTGCCCCGCTTTTTGTCGTTAACCGATACGGTGACGAAGGTGCGGGATGGGATTGTCGCCACGGCCGTGGGGTTGACCATGACCCTCCTCGTCCTCACTGACCTCGATGTGCCCACCAATTTAGAGATTGCCAACTATTACGCCGCCGAAGCGTATAAACTAGCCCACGGCCGTAACGTCGTCAACGTCATTTTGGTTGATTTTCGTGGCCTAGACACTCTCGTCGAAGTGACCGTGTTAGCCGTGGCCGCACTGGGCGTCTACGCCCTGATTAAAGCGACGCGCCGCTACCTGCCCCATCCTTCCCATCCTTCCCATCCAACAGAACAGTTCGACGAGGACACCCGCACCCCAGAAAAACGTTAAGAAACAAGCGACACACCGACTGCTTGACCAGTAAAATAAAACGCCCATGATTCAATCCCTGATTCTCCGCACCGCCATTCGCTATCTCTTTCCCCTGCTGTTGCTGTTTGCCCTCTTTTTGCTTTTGCGGGGGCATTATTTGCCCGGCGGCGGCTTTGTCGCCAGTTTGGTCGCGTCGGCCGCGTTTGCGCTGGTTATGTTTGGCTTTGGCGTTGAACATGCCCGCGAATTGCTCCGCCTGCATCCGCTTGAACTGATTGGCACAGGCCTTATCGCGGTTGTAAGTAGTGCCCTGCTCGCCCCGCTTTTTTTCCAAAAGCCATTTATGACCGGTCTATGGCTAGACGGGCTTCACATCCCCGCCATCGGCACCTTAGGCAGTCCCCTTCTTTTCGACATTGGAGTGTTCTTAGCCGTGCTCGGCGTGGTGCTACACATCATTTTTACCCTAGCCGAAGCTGTCCAAGAAGAAGGGGAATTCAATGAGTAGTGAATAATAAATAATGAGTAAAGGGGTCGGTTTGCCTATGGCATTTAGCTTTCTTCCTCAGGTACAAGAAGCCAAAAAGAAAAACGATTGTTCACGCCAACACGCCATTTATTCATTACGCCTTATTCATTACTCATTTTTTCTCACCACAACTTTATGGAAAACTTACTAGCTATTATCATCGGTGTTCTTTTTGCCGCCGCCACTTACATGCTGTTGCGGCGCAGTCTGGTAAAAATCATTATTGGCCTGGCTCTGCTTGGCCACGCGGCCAACTTGCTTCTGTTTACCACGGGCAAAATTCAGCGCGGCGCGGCCCCCATTATCACCGCCGATACCAGTCAATTGGTAACGGGCACGTTTGCCGACCCCGTGCCCCAAGCGTTGATTCTAACGGCTATTGTGATTGGCTTTGGGGCGCAGGCGTTTGCCATTGTGCTTATCAAGCGCGTGTACCAGATGATTGGGACAGATGACTTGGACAAGATGAACACGACGGAAGAATGAGTAATGAGTAATGAACAATGAGTAAAAGCTTGTGTACTTTACTTGAGTGGTTTGGCAATAAACTAACTGACTGGCTAGCTGAAAGGCTGAAAGACTAATCTATGGCTTTGTTACCGATTGCCCCTGTTATTATTCCGTTTCTCACGGCCGTGGCCATGATTTTGGCTTGGCGCAGGCGAGACGTTCAGCGGCCGCTGAGCATTATCAGCGGTATCACCAGCTTCTTGGTTGCCTTGCAGTTATTTTTTACCGTGCGCCAAGACGGCATCCAAATTTTAGAAATGGGTAGCTGGCCCGCGCCCTTTGGCATTGTCTTTGTGGTGGATCTACTCAGCGCGATTATGGTGTTGGTCACGGCCGTGATGGGGTTACTCGTCGCTATTTATGCCCTAGCCGACATCAACGCCGAGATGGAAGCCCTGGGCTATCACCCGCTCTATTTTTTACTGCTGGCGGGCGTCTCTGGCTCCTTTCTAACGGGCGACCTCTTTAACCTATACGTCTGGTTCGAGATTATGCTCATCACCTCCTTTGTTCTGCTGGTGATGCAGGGCACGCTGGCGCAACTCGAGGGCGCGGTCAAATACGTCACCATCAGCCTCGTCTCTTCCGCTCTCTTTTTGTCCGCGCTGGGGCTGATGTATGGGCTGGTAGGGACGCTCAACATGGCGGATGTGGCTCAAAAAATGGACGTGGTGGCGCGGACGGAACCAGTGATGGTCACGGCCGTGTCCCTGCTTTTTTTGGTCGCCTTTGGCATTAAATCCGCCCTTTTCCCCCTCTTTGGCTGGCTACCCGCCGCCTATCACACCCCACCCACGGCCGTGACCACCATTTTTGGCGCGTTGCTCACCAAAGTAGGCGTCTACGCCATTTTGCGCCTGTTCACGCTCATTTTTGTGCAAAACATGGCCGTTATTCAGCCCGTTTTGCTCACCTTCGCCGCCATGACCATGGTCAGCGGCGTTTTTGGCGCGATTGTGCAGTATGATTTTCGCCGTCTGCTCTCCTTTCACATTATTAGCCAGATTGGCTACCTGATTATGGGCATCGGCATTATGACCGTAACCTCCCTGGCGGGTACGGTTTTCTTTTTAGTCCACGTTATCTTTGCCAAATCTGCGCTTTTCTTGGTCAGCGGCGTGGTATACAGCCTGCAAGGCAGTTATGACCTCAAGCAGTTGGGCGGCTTGTACAAAAAATCCGTGCCCCTTTCCCTGCTCTTTTTTATCCCCGCCATGGCCTTGGCCGGCATCCCGCCCCTCTCTGGTTTTTGGGCCAAATTTGCGCTGGTAATGGGCGGCCTGTTTGCGGGACAACATTTAATCGTAGCCATTGCCCTTTTTGTCAGCGTGTGGACACTCTACTCGATGATAAAAATTTGGACGCACGTCTATTGGCGCACCCGTCCCGAAGAACATGACGCCCCTCTGCGAATTTTGCCCCGCCAAGAAGCGTGGTTCCGCATCGCCCCCGCCGCAATTTTGGGCTTGATAACTTTGCTCATGGGCCTGATGGCTGGCCCCGTTTTTGATTTAGCCATAGACACGGCCGTGCAACTGCTCGACCGCCAAGCGTATATCACGGCCGTGCTGGGACAGTAAACAATTGACAATTGACAATTGCTAATTGCTAATTGTCAATTGTCAATTGAACGACTCACTATCATTTGATTGATAAATGCTTCAACTAAACCTCCTCCTCACCGTCGTCTGGCTCTTACTCACCGAAGACAGTAGCCTCGGCAATCTAATTGCCGGCTTCATCTTCGCTTTTATCATCATCAGCTTTAGCGAAAAGGTCATCACCTTTGAAGAAGCCAAAGCAGACGCGCCTACGCGCCCCTATGCCGGAAACTACTTCAATCGCACACGGCTCACCTTCGTTTTTATCATCTTTTTTCTCAAAGAACTGGTTGTCGCCAGCATCAACGTTCTGCTCAGTATCCTCCAGCCCCACCGCATCCACCCCGGCATTACCGCCGTGCCGCTCGACCTATACAGCGATATGCAAATCACTCTTTTAGCCAACGTGATCAGCCTCACCCCCGGCACGCTCAGCCTAGACATTTCCGACGACAAAAAGATCATTTTTATTCACAGCATCTTTGTCAAAGACCCAGACGATTTTCGCCACCAAATCAAAAACGGCTTTGAGCGGCGTATTTTAGACATAGCCGAGGCATAACCCATGTTTAGCGACCTAACCGCCCTCGCCCTGCCCCAACTCATTGGCTCCCTAGCCATGACCATCTTGGCTAGCACGGGTCTGCTTATTCTCTACCATATATATCACCACTCCAGCATCAGCGAACGCATCATCGCTGTCGATATTTTTGCCACGGTCGGCGTCTCGCTCATCGCCGTGTACGCCGTCATCACAGGACAAGACCTCGTGCTGGATGTTGCCCTCATTCTGGCTCTGCTCGCCTTCCTCAGCACGGCCGCGTTTGCCTACTACATCAGTAAGCGAGAAGGATAGTAAGAAGTGAGAAGTAAGAAGTGGTTGGCGTTCTAACCAAAGTCTGCCAGACCAACTTCTCACTTTTCACTTCTAACTTTTTACTTTTCACGCAATCCGCAAGCCCATGCTCCCCAAAAACATCGTCATCCACACCAAGCTCGCGCCCCCACGGCCGTCCAAACGCATTTTGCCCCGCCCCCGCCTGACCCAACGCCTGCTGGAAACCCGTGACAGACGGCTGACGATTGTGCAAGCGGGCACGGGTTATGGCAAAAGCACGGCCGTGGCCAACCTCGCCCTCCAACAAAACCACCCCATCCCCCTCGTCTGGTATCACCTCTCCCCCGCCGACGCCGACCCCGTCGTCTTTTTGCAACATCTGCTGGCCGGGTTTAGCCACCAATTGCCCACCCTTTCCGCCGCGCCCTCCGCTCGTTTAGAAGAGTGGGAGCGCAACCACACGGCCGTGGGTCAAGCTCTCGACAGCGTGGTAGACACCCTCAACAACGAACTCGCCACCCTGCTACGCGAAGATTGGTTCCTCATTTTGGACGACGCCCACCAGCTTAATCAATCGGCCGAAACGCTCGACATCCTCGACCGATTCATCCACCTTGCCCCGCGCCATCTGCACTTTATTCTAGCCACCCGCCACGCCCTCAACTTGCCCTCCCTGCTCAAATGGCGCGTGCGCGGCGACCTGCTGGACATTGACCAAGCGGAACTCGCCTTCACGGCCGTGGAAATGCGCGACCTCTTTCAAGAGCAATATGGCCTGACCCTGACCGCCGAGCAGATTGACCTGCTGAGCCAGCGCACCGAAGGGTGGCCCATCGCGTTACCGCTCATTTGGCAACATTTGCAGAGAGACACGGCCGTGGTCAGCCCCCACGAAAACCAGCTCCCCGCCGTGCTCAACCGCGTCCTCGGCTCCGCCGCCGACCTGTTCACCTACCTCACCCAAGAAGTCCTTGCCCAGCAAAGCCCCGAAGTCCAACAATTTTTACGCGCCACCAGCGTTCTGCGCTCCATGACCCCCCGCCTCTGCAACGACCTGCGCCACGCGCACGACAGCGACTATATTTTGCGCTACCTACGCGAACAAGCTCTATTTGTCGTCGATTTGGGGCCAGGGCACATGCGCTACCATCACCTCTTCCGCGATTTTCTCCAGCACCAGCTAGAGCCGCACGAGGCGCAACTGTATCACCGCCGCGCGGCCGTGCTGTATGAGCAAGAAGGCGAACGAGAGGAGGTCATTTATCACCTGTTGGCGGCCAATGCCCCCGCTGAAGCGGCTCAGCTTTTGGTCACGCTAGGGCGCAATCTGGTACGCGCTGGGCGACTCGACACGCTGGCGGGCTGGCTGAGCCATCTGCCCCTCGAGATTTTGGCGGATTATCCGCCGCTTCTCGTCTATTTGGGCGACATCGCCCGCCTGCGGAGCCATTTCGACGACGCGCTCGACTGGTATCAGCAGGCGGAACGCATTTGCCGCCAGCGCAACGACAGTCGCGGCTTGGGCATGGCTCTGCGCGGGCAGGCGCGAGTCTACATTGATACGGTCAATCCCAGCCAAGCAGAAACCCTCTTGCAGGAGGCGTTGCGCATCGCCGACGGGCAGGATGACCGGCACAGCCACGCCCGCCTGCTCGATTTGCTGGCCGAAAATATGCTCAATTTGGGGCGTTTCAAAGAAGCGGAAGCGTACCAGCAGGAGGCGCGACAACGGCGGCAGGAAGGCCCAAGCGCGGTGGAGCTACCCGTGCGCATGATGTTGCGCACGGGGCGGCTGGACGAGGCCCGGCGGTTGCTGGAGTCACAGGCCACGGACGAAGAGCAAAATCCGGTGTTGCGCCCCCGTGCCCATCGGGAAACGCAGTTACTGCTGTCGCTGATTTTGGCCTTTCAGGGGGAACGTGAACCCGCTTATGCCAGTGCGCTGGCGGGCACGGAGCGGGGCGAGGCGTTGCATTCGGAATTTATCACGGCCGTGGGCATCAATCGGCAGGGACACACTTGGCTCCTGCTCAAAAACGAGACTGGCTACGAGAAAGCTCTGCACTGCTTCCAAGAGGCGATTCACCTGAGCGAACGGCTGGCCGTGCCTCGGCTCAAGGTGGAATCATTTTGGGGCTTAACCCAAGCATATGGCTTTCGGGGGGATTTGGAAATGGCGGCGTACACGGCCGTGCAGGGCATCAACATCGCCCACGAAGCGGGGGACGAATGGATAGAGGCGTGTGTGCGTATCGCTCTGGCGGCCAGCCATGTGCTGGCGGGGGATTATGACACGGCCGTGCCCATGCTCGAGCAAACCAGCACCAGCTTTCAAGAATGTGGCGACACCTACGGCGTGGCCGTCACCCGCCTCTGGCAATGCTTGGTGTGGCACACCACCAACGACCAGACCCGCCTCACCCGCGACCTGACCGACCTGCTCGCCCTCGCCCATCAACACCGCTACGGCTACCTCTTTCAACACCCCACCCTGATGGGGCCGCCCGACTTTCGCGCCCTAATTCCTCTCCTGCTGTTGGCCCGCGAGGCCGACATCGAAACCGCCTACGTGGAGCGCTTGCTCACGCAAATAGGCTTGCCCCAGCTCGAAATTCATCCTGGCTACCAGCTACGCATTCAAACATTGGGCACGTTTCGGCTGTGGCGCGGCCACGAGGAAGTGCCGCACGGCGAATGGAAACGGCACAAGGCGCGGCAACTGTTTTTACTGCTGGTCACGGAGCATGGCCGTTTGCTGGAGCGGGAGCAGTTAACGGACAGGCTGTGGCCGGAGCTTGACCCAGAGAGCGGCGAGCGGGATTTCAAAATTGCGTACACCACGCTGTGCAAGGTGCTGGAACCAGAGCGGGACCGCAAGGCCCCGTCCGCTTTTGTGCGGCGGGATGGCACGCGCTATGGCTTGCGCCCTGAGGCGGATATGTGGCTGGACACGGCCGTGTTCACCGACCTCATAGACGAAGGTAACCGCCTCTTTTTGCAACCAAACCAAACCACGGCCGCCAGCTACGCCTATCAACAAGCCCTTGCCCTCTATCAAGGGGAATATTTGCAGGCGTATCCGTATGAGGAGTGGTGTAGCGAGGAGCGGGAACGACTGCTCGCGCTTTATCTGCGCACGGCCGAGCGGCTGGGGCGGCTGTGGCTCAAGCAGGAAAATTGGGAGCAGGTGATCCAAGTGGGGGAAGAGATTTTGGCGCGGGATGCCTGTTGGGAAGCGGCGTATCGGCTGTTGATGGAGGCGCATTCTGCTTTGGGCCAGCGGGCGCAACTATCACGCACATATCAACGCTGTGTAGAGCGGCTCGAAGCCGACCTACAACTCCCACCCACGGCCGTGACCACGGAACTGTATGAAAAGTTGACGGCTCAGTCGGCCTAAGCAAGTTATACTTCGGGCGGGATTCTTCACTGCGTTCAGAGTCACAATCACCATTGAGCCTAAAAGCCGCAATAATTGCTATTATACCCTGTACTTCGGTACGCTTTTCCCGCCTGTCCCCCCCTGCTATAATGCCCATAGGGACTATATCCAGACTGCTTTACCCATCTTAATCTAAAAATGCCTAACCCCTAAGCTGGTGGCTGGCGCTTGTCGAAGCCCGTCCTTTTGCCTTCGACAAAGCTTCAGGCAACGGAGTTGTTGGGTAAGCAGTTACAACCAACCAACTGAGTCCACTGTAAAAAGGTCAATTTCACCGCGGAGGACGCGGAGAGCGCGGAGATTTTCTCGAGTAGTTTTTTTCTCTGCGTCCTCCGCGCTCTCTGCGGTTAGCTTTTTCCAGTAGGCTCAGTAATCGGTCAAAAAGTACGCAGGCGTTTAGCAATCAGAATTGGTGAATTGTTGAATTGCTTAATTGCAGAATGGTTAATGGCGCGTCATGGGAACGCCTCGGTTAATCATTCACCAATTCATCAGTTCAACCGTTCACCAATTTATCTGTTTCCATTAATGCCGCACGTCATCTATTTTGCAAATCGCTATGTTAAAAATGACCGATTTGTATTGGTCACAAATTACTCACACAAAAAATCCTGTCTCGGCACACCTCGCCGCCTACGGCGGCTCGCCTGTCACAAGGGTGTTTTTTTCGTTTGGGCAGTTGCCCAAACGAAAAAA
>JBGTIZ010000506.1:0-2409 GCA_041745395.1 Promineifilaceae bacterium (SeqCode)
AAAAACACCCTCTTTCCAGCGAGTCGTGGCCGCAGGCCACGACGAAGCGGAAGTGTAAAGGTAACTTTGAAGGGATTTCTGAGCCATGCCGTTTTTTGCTTATAGCTTACAGCTTACAGCTATAACTCACAGCTTAGAAAAGATTCGCCTATAAAGCCACAGCACAACTAAGGCCAGCACCATAAAACCCACAAGGGCAACGTATTGTAAACCTTGCTCCAATTGGGTGAGGTAATCACCTAAAAAATAGCCAAGGCCAACCAGTAAGCTCGTCCACACCAATTCAGCGGCGAAGCTGAGCGGGGCGAGCCGTTGCCACGAAACCCGCACCATGCCAGCGGCCACCAGCGTGGGAATGCTGGCCACGCCTAGCGTAAATTTGCTAAGGAGCAGGAGCTTGAGCGCGTGGTCATGCATTTCCCCTTGCAGGGCATTGATCTGCGGCTGGTACTGGCGCAGACGGGGGACATAGTTGAGCAAGGTGTCGAAGCCGCCCAGATAGCCCAAACCGTACCAGCTTGCATCGGCGATAAAGTTGCCCAGCGCGGCGGCCAGAATCACGAATTCCCAGCGCAAATGCCCTGCTGAAGCGGCGACCCCGCCCAAAATCGTGACGAGTGGCCCTTCCACGGCCGTGAGCAAGGCCAGCGCAACATACCCTAGATTACTCAGCCATTCAGAATTTTCAATGGGAATTTCGGCCAGTTGTGTCCACAACAGCGCGGTCATGCGGTTAAATGACCGAGGGGCAACGGTTCAGGATGCGCCACGCCCGTACCCTTAAACAGTTGGCTGAGAGAATCGCGCTCAAAGAGACTCTCTGCCGTTTCTGGGAGGAGGAGTTGGTGGGTAGCCTTGGCAATATCCAGCGCGGCCCACGGCCGTGCCAAACGCGCCGCATTGGCTTTTAATTCTGCTAGCAAATCAGCATGGGCTGGATCCAACCAAGTTTGCGCCAAGCGCACAATTTCGGCGGGATCGGGACTATACGCCCCCGCCCGATTTTGTTGCACATAGGTCACATTGCCCGCCTCTTGCCCGGGAATGTACTCAAAAATAAGCGGGGGCAATCCGGCACAAAACGCCTCGCTGAGCGTGCCCGGCCCCGCTTTGGTGATGAGCAAATCGGCCGCGCTCATCATCTGAGGCATGTTGGACACAAAGCCGTAAATATGGGTCGGTATCGGCCACGTGGTCTGGGACAGCCGCTGGCGGAGCCGCTCGTTGCGCCCCGTGATGATGAGCAATTGGGCAGAGGACACGGCCGTGGCTAAGGCTCGCGCCATCTCGGCCAGCCGCCCCGACCCCTCGCCCCCGCCCATCAGCAACAGAGTGGGACGGGTGGGGTCTAAACCCAGCGCCCGCCGCGCTCGGGGGCGATTATGGTCTAGCTCTGTAAATTTGAGCTTAACGGGTTGCCCCGCGACCTGTAGTTTGGCGGCGGGCATGCCCCATTTTAGGGCGCGGTCATACGCCTCGGCCGTGGGCACAAGGCATAAATCAACCTCGGGGCAAATCCATGAGGGATGCAAGCTGACCATATCGGTCACGACGGTCATGAAGGGCACGTGCCCCAGCCCCGCGTCGCGCATCCACTGCACACCCAAATGATTCATGAGGGGATGCACCGAGATGACTAAATCTGGGCGCATTTGTTGCAGATAGCTGACGCTGTGCTGGTGGGTCAGCCAGTCCACGGTGCGGAAGAGGAGGTTTTGCACACGGCCGTGGGTTGCCCCATACCACATCATCTTCCACAGCGGCAAACCCGGCCCCGTCAGCCAGCCATAACTATCAGGCACACGATTAAACGGGTAAGGGGCGGACGCCTTCCACACATCTTCGATCATGGTTTCGTATTGGCCAGGATAAAGATGCGCCAAACCCTCCGCAATCGCTTCGGCTGAAGCGCGGTGTCCACCACCCGTATCTGACATGAGAAAAAGAATTCGTTTGGTCAAAATAATATCCTGCTTTAGTATCGACTTACCCGTAAGAACCTGCCGCAGGCTGAGCCTGTCGCTGATTGGCTGAACAGTGTGAACGGGCAAATCGTATCGACTATAACGCGCCAACTTAAAGAACTTGTTAAGACAAAGCACACACCATGTTAACAGTTTGTTATGACTCATTACGCAATGCGCGGCCAATCAGTGCGCTAACTATAATCTTGCCGTGGAGAAACGTTCGGCTTTTGGTAGGCTGGTTAATTAGCCCCAAACCAAATGATTGGCAAGCCTTTTTGCCTTCCCCTTGTTATCAAGGGACAATATAGCTTGGCAACGAATGACGACTCTTACCGATAGAGAAAGAGAGCATTATCTTTGTCGTTTTCACGTTAACTGGTCAACACGCCTCGCCTCCTGCGGCGGCTCGGCCATAAAAGGGGGGATTTTTTCGTTGGGGCGG
>JBGTIZ010000507.1:0-5734 GCA_041745395.1 Promineifilaceae bacterium (SeqCode)
ATGATGACGACCAGCCCCTTCTTTTTCGCTCATATCGCCGCCTATTGCAAGTTGAGAAACAAATCAGGTAAACGTTTTGCAGGCTCAATGTAGATTGTCATTTTGAGAGCCACCACGGCGGAAGCCAGTCTAAAAAGCAAAAAACAAAC
Source organism: Promineifilaceae bacterium (SeqCode) (assembly GCA_041745395.1). Lineage (GTDB taxonomy): Bacteria > Chloroflexota > Anaerolineae > Promineifilales > Promineifilaceae > Hadersleviella. The sequence continues at coordinate 150 of JBGTIZ010000507.1, forward strand.
TTTACATAAAAACTTGTTTCTGAGTAACGCCGTGAAGAACCTGCACGGTCGTGGTTGGCCTGTTAGTCTAGCTCATAAAATCTACTCTCTTTTTTTAATGTAATCAATCATTTTTGCTGAGGTTTCACCAGAAACTCTCTGTAAATTTTCCATAACACCGACTTTGTTTTTCAATGGCTGATTTTGACTAACTTTCCATTTCCCTTCAATTGTAGAGATAGCTATTTCTAGGCCAATGACGCCATTCGTCATTTTTTTGATGTAATCAGCTGGCGCATCGTCCATTGACCAAGGTGCGTTCTGGGTTGCTTCATGAATGGCCGTCAACTCCTTTAATATCTGTACCTTGCCCGCATTTTCCGTTATTAGCTTTATCTGCCCGTGTACATGAACGGTCGCATAATTCCAAGTTGGGACTGATTTGTGATCTTCTTGTTTGGTTGGATACCAGTTGGGCGATATGTATGCATTTGCCCCTTGAAAAATAACAAGGACAGGTTCAGTTATGTTGGCTTTTCCCATAGGGTTAGCCTTGGCAATATGCCCAACGAGCTTGCTGTTTTTGTAAAACAACGGCACATGATCCGCTGTCATTCCGTTTGGGCTTTGCCAAACAATAATGCCTAATGGATTTAAGCGCATTAGGTCAAGCAACTCTTGTAAATTGTCTTCTTGGAAATGCTTTGGTGTGTACATGATGTGCAATCTCAAAAATTAAAGCAAGTGATTAAGCAACGGGCTTGCCAGATAAGCCGTCGTTACAAGTAATGGCATTTACCGTGCGCCCAACGGCTTGCGTTACGGATAGGCACACGACATAGCATGAGTAGATTATGCCTGCAAAACGGATAGAGCCACATCTTTCAAGCTGAGGCGGGTTTCGCGGGCGCGGAGTTGGAGCAGACGATAGGCGTCTTCTTCGTTGAGTCCTTTTTGCACCATGAGTTTGCCTTTGGCGCGGTCTACGAGGCGGCGCGTCTCGAGCTTTTCTTGTAGCTCTTCGCGGGCGCGTTCTAGCTCTTGCTTTTCGGTGAAGCGCTGAACGGCGACGGCTATGGCCGCTTTTACATCGGCGATGGTCACGGGTTTAATCAGATAGCCGTGAATGGGCACGGCCGTGGCTCGTTCGATATGGTCATCATCCCCAAAGGCCGTCACAATAATCACGGGGATGGGATGAATCTGCGCAATTCTTTTGGCGGTGTCAATGCCATTACGAAACGGCATCTCTATATCCAGCAGAGCCAAATCAGGCTGATGTTTTTGCACCATGCGCAGAGCTTCGCGCCCATTGGTTGCCGTCAGCGGCAAATGGCCTAGCTCCTGTATCATCTGTTTTAGCCCCATGCGAATCAGGGCTTCGTCATCAGCTATCAAAACGCGCATTGTTGTCTCTTTGTGGTGACTGTGGTGGATTGGCAGAGCGTCTAATCATCTACTGCCCGCTATCTACCACCCATCTTTATTTTCTCTGGGTAAACGAATACTGACCTCGGCTCCGTTTGGTAAATAATTGAATTTTAGCCGACCTTGCAAATCTTCGGTAACAAGGGTGTGGGCTATTTCTAGCCCCAATCCTTTTTTGTGAGCGATGTCGGGCGGGAAGCCAAGGCCGTTGTCGCGCACTAGTATAATATATTCTGAGTCAGAACGACCGAGCGAAACTTCGACCAAGCCGTGACCACGGCCGTGGAAACCATGCTCCAGCGCATTCAAAATCAACTCATTCACCACCAACGTCAACGACGTGGCCGCCTTACTCGGCAACGCCAGCGCATCCCCATGAACCTTGATTTCGATTTCTTGGGCGGGAAGCGTCATATTATGCTGAGTCATTTGGGCAATGCGCTGAAGCACATCCCGCACATCCACCAGCCGAAACCCCTTCTCTGATAACACTTCATGCACGGCCGCGATGCTTTGAATGCGGCTAATATTGAGAGCCAGCACCTCAGACGCGCTGAGCTTATTCGTCTCCGCATCCTGCATTTGCAGACGCATCAGCATCGCCACCGTTTGCAAATTATTCTTGATGCGGTGGTGCATCTCGCGCACCACGGCCGCGTTGGTGACCAGCCGCGCATTTTCAATAGCGAGGGCGGTCTGATTGGCCAGCGTCATAAAGAGCGATTCCTGCTCCTCGGTAAATTCGTGGGGCGTATCGGTGTAACAGGCCAGCACCCCGCTGGTGCGCCCCCGTACGACCAGCGGCACGGCCAGCAAGGAGCATAGCCCCTCTTGGCGAGCCAATGCTTTCCCCTGATACCGCGCATCCGTCTGCACATCTCGCACGTTTGCTAACCGCCCAGTCAGAGCCACTTGGCCGATAACCCCCTCACCGATAGGGAGCGGCGGGCGATGTTGATAACGGCCGTGTCGCCGTTGCGCCGAGCGTAGTTCTAAATGGGTTTGCGCTTCGTTGAGCAAAAAGAGGGAACACACGGCCGCGTCCATGCTTTTGGCGGCCATATCGGTCACAATTTCGAGCAGATCGTCCAAATATTGCGGGGCATTCACCACCGCACTCAGCCGCGCCAACATTTGCAGCTCTTCGAGCTGGCGGCTTTGGCTGTCATAAAGCTGAGCTTTGGCTAACGCGCCGGCGGCCAAGTCGGCAATAAGCTGGAGCAGTTCGACTTCCTCGGCCGTGTAATCGTGGGCCTGCACGGTTTGCACATTTAACGCGCCCAGCGGTTTCTGCTCAACCACCAAAGGCACGGCCAACAACGATTGAAACTCAAACTCCTCCGCTTCTTCCACCGTTTTGAAATGAGGGTCTTGTTGGGCCACGGCCGCGTGAACCGCCTTTTTGTTCAGCACAGCGTACCCCGTCATGCCTTCCCCTACTCGCAAGGTTGCCCGCCCCAGCGCACGATGCGCCAGCCCTGTGGTGGCCTGTAAGCGCAACGTCTCCTCGTCAGAGTCCAGCAGATAAATGGTGCAGGAATCGACCTGCATCACTTCGGTGGTCTTATGCACCATCAGCGCGAGCGTGGTTTCTAAATCCACGGCCGAGCTAAGGGATTGGGCGATTTGACGCAGGGCGTTGGTGTTAATCATGGTGTTTGACCACTAACCTAAAATCTTTGTTTGTGGCTACGGGCAAAGTATTTCATCAACTGTTTGTTTGATTCGGTTAGGTTGAGACCTTGGGCGAGCAATTTACGGCCGATGAGGAATTCGAGCCGCTCGCGGTCTTGGTGGGTCACGACGGCCATTTCGTCGGCGCGGGCGATGACGTAGGGGTAACGGCCGAGCAGTTGGCATTGGTTGACCAGCAGGGCGTGAATCGTGTCCACGGCCGTGTTATCTTCCGCCACCCAGCGCGGCACATCCACCCGGGCAATATCCTGCCCCGACTGCCCAGGATTGAGATAAAAGAAGCAAATCTCCTGCTGGCCGCTAAACCCCTTGAACTTTTCGTTCGCCAAAGAGACATCTATAAATAGCTTACTGCGCTGACCCGGAGCCAAAAATTGGGCAAATAAATCTCTATCCATCAGCCCCGCCCAGTCGCCCAGCCGATTGGGGTCAGGCGGATTTTGGAGCGCGTATAGCAGGGCGATGACCGAGCTTTTGGCGGGGCGGTCAATATACCCAATGAGCCAGCTTTTTTGGTCATGGATGCGCTTCATCCCTTTTTGCCACGCTTCAATGGCTTGATTTTTGGCGGCGGGAGCCATTTCGGTGGCGGGCACATAGAGCAGACGTTGATCCATGATAGCCAGAATCGCTTCATCGGCAGGTTGCCGCTGGCGATAGTCGCCCACTTTGTCCGCGAGGGTGTGCATTTCGAAGGTGTCGCGCTCGAGGGTGACGCTGTCGCCGTCCTGAAAATCCCGGTCGTCGAGCTGTTCGGCGGGGGGGAAAGTGAGCTGGGGGATGGCGAAGGTGTCGGGCGCGGTTTCACGGCCGTGGAAATAAACAATGCCGCCAATGTTGACCAAGTTGTACACAAACGGGGCGTGTCTATCAGGCACAATTTGGGAGCCGTCCACGGCAATCAGGGTCGCTTGGGCCGGGAGGGGGGGCGCGTCCACGGCCGTGTCGAGCGGCGTGTGGTGGTCAAAGGGGCGGGCGGCACTATACGGCCGGGGCTGGCTGGCTTTGATGGTCAACGCGATAGCGTCTTCTAGCCCCGCTTCCAGCTCCGTCCAGCTTTCGTTATAGGTGTGCAGGGTCTCTAACACGGCCGTGAGCCGCTCCTGCCGCGTCGCTTCCCGCGCCCCTGCATTCACCGCCATTTCTTCGATGCTAACCGTTAGTTGTTCAAATTCTAGAGCCATAGGTCAAGTTTAACAGATACGTGAGTGCTGAGCGATGAGCGATGAGCGATGAGCAATGAGTAAAAAGTTGGTTGCTGAGGATGAATAGGCGATCTAGTTTTGTTTTCTGTCAAGAAGATCAGATACCTTTCCTTCTTCCTTCCATCGTAGTCATCGCCCAACCCACTCGTCGCTTAGCACTCATCGCTCAGCACTTTTTTCAAAACTCTTTTTACCCGATAGACAGGCTTGTCCTGTGTTTCGTAATAGGTGCGGATGAGTAGCTCGGCCGTGAGGCCCGCCACCAGGAATTGCACCCCCACGATAATCAGCAAAATTCCTAGCAGGAGCAGAGGGCGTTCGCCGATTTGGTAGGCGTGGAAGCCCACCCAGCCGCCCGTCAGCCCCGCCCATACCTTTTGCCCCGTCAGCCAGAAGGCGAGCAGAAAACCGATCGAGCCAGAGGTTAAGGCCAATTTGCCAAACAGGTGCATGGGACGGTCGCCGTAGTTGCGCAAAAACAGCACCGTACTCAAATCAAGCAGGACGCGGAAGGTGCGGGAGAGGCCATATTTTGACTCGCCCGCCACGCGGGGGCGGTGGTTTACGGGGATTTCGGTCATCGTGTACCCCGCGTCGTCTACCAGTTCGGGGATGAAGCGGTGCAGTTCGCCATACAGCCGTAAATCACGCACCACCTCGAGCCGAAAAGCCCGCATGGAGCATCCACGGTCTTGGAGCTTGACCCCCGTCAGGGTGGCAATGAGCTTGTTGGCGATGCGGGAGGGGAGCTTGCGGAGCAGGTAGCCGTCTTGCCGCTTTTGCCGCCAGCCGTTGACCACGTCGTACTCGCTGGCGAGCAGGGCGTGATAGAGATGGGGGATGTCGGCGGGGTCGTTTTGCCGGTCGGCGTCGAGGGTGATGACCACACGGCCGTGGGCATGGTCAAACCCCGCCGCAAATGCCGCCGTCTGTCCCGCGTTGCGCCGAAACTGGATGAGCACGACATGCTCAGGGTCAGCTTCGTGGAGCATTTGGATGAGCGGCACGCTCCCGTCTGAACTGCCATCATCTACAAAAATGATTTCGTAGTCGATGGCGAGAGGGGCGCACACGGCCGTGATTTCTTCCCACAACGCCCGCAGGTTCTCTTCTTCATTATAAACAGGGATAACAAGGCTTAAATCTTTCATGTGTATTGGTCACAGCTTGCTAAAACAGATGTCATTGTGTCGCTTTTCAGAAGCGATAAAATGCTTCGGCGTGGCCTGCGGCCACGCCTCGCTGTCAAGAGGGTGTTTTTTTCGTTTGGGCGTTCGC
>JBGTIZ010000508.1:0-24223 GCA_041745395.1 Promineifilaceae bacterium (SeqCode)
TTTCGCAGGAAACCATAATGGCCGAATTTTTTACTCGTGTACAAATGGAAGGAGCGGCGGCCATCATCCGCAATCGCTCTCGCTATCAACCCACCGTCGGTATTGTGCTTGGCTCTGGCCTAAGCGCAATCGCCAACGAGGTTAAATTCCCCGACATCATCCCCACCGACCAAATCCCCCATTGGCCCGTGTCTACGGTGTCGGGGCACAGCGGTCGGCTCATTTTGGGTCGCTTTGAAGAAAAAGTGGTGATGGTAGTGCAAGGGCGTGCCCATTTTTATGAAGGGTACAGCATGGATCAAATTACCCTGCCGATTCGGGTTATGCACATTTTAGGCATTCAAACCCTCATTGTTACCAACGCGGCGGGTGGCCTCAACGAGTCGTTTGCGGCGGGTGACATCATGCTGATCAAAGACCATATTAATTTGCCAGGCATGGCGGGCAATAATCCGCTACGAGGGCCAAATGATTCTTCGGTTGGCCCCCGTTTCCCCGATATGAACCAAGCTTATAACCAAGATTTGCAAACGCTGGCCCGCGACACGGCCGTGTCTGAAAACTTTAGCCTGCAAGAAGGGGTCTACGCCTATGTCGCTGGCCCCACCTACGAAACCCCCGCCGAACTACGCTTCTTGCGCCAGATGGGCGCGGACGCCGTGGGCATGTCCACCGTCCCCTCGGTTTTGGTCGCCCGTCATGCCGGGATGCGCGTTTTAGGTCTTTCGACTATTACCAATATGGCTATCCCTGACCAAGTGCAAAACGTCACCCATGATGAAGTCCTAGAAGTAGGCAAAACCGCCGTTCCCCGCTTGAAAGCCCTTCTGCAAGGTATTGTGCGCCAACTTTAGCCAACCACCCGTTTTTCGTCGCTATAAACGTAACTACTAACGCACTCGAGGGCTAAGCCTGTCGAAGCCCGCCCTTTTGCCTTCGACAAGCTCAGGCAACGGGCTTGTTGGTTAGTAGGTACCTATAAACCACAATATAGCTGGCCTTCATTGTTAGAAAAAGAGTTGTGACAACTCTTTTTTTTTGCAATTTGCCCCTGTTCTCGCCATCATACATGGTCTAACTGCTTACCCATCCCCTGAGGCCAGACATGGAACAGCTTTACGTTTTTTTGATTGAGTGGGATATTCCTATCTATTTTATAGGTGGCTTCGTTCTACTCAACAGCTTATATCAGCTTCTACGAGCCAATAGAAGCGTGCGGCGAGCCGTGTTTAGTCTCGAGCGTGAACGAGCGCATCAGGCGCGGGGCAATGCCCTACTTGGCTTGCTGGTCTCCACGGCCGTGGTCTCGCTCGTCCTATACGTCAATTTATCAATTGCCCCCACCCTCCCCCCCGAATTACTGAAACCGCCAACCCCTACGCCTAACATTTTTGCCCCTCCCCTATCATCACCCACTCCCTTGGGCGCGGGCGAAACGGCTATCGGCACGCCCCGCCCGCGCGTCACACCCAACCTAGTGGCCACCGTTACCCTGCCCGCCAACCTTGCCCCAGCCCAAACCCCACCCCACCCCGCAGAAAAAGAAAATACAGAAAACAATCAGCCGCTTCCACCGGCTGGACCAGCCCTAGCGATTCCCGAAGGAGGGGGATGTAACCCAGCGGTCAATATCACTCAGCCAGCAACGAACTCGGCCGTGTTTGGTACGGTCGAGTTTATCGGCACGGCCAGCGGGGGGAATTTTGGTTTTTATCGGCTGGAGCTAAGTGGGGCGACAACAAACAATCAGTGGGTGGTTTTGATAGATGACACGTTCACGGCCGTGGAAAATAGCCTGCTCGGCACGGCCAATCTTGGCAACTTGCCCAACGATACCTACGACATCCGCCTCTCGGTGCTAACTACAGGTAGTCAGCCCGCTGGACAATGCATAATTACGATAGCCGTTAATAACGGGTAGGCCAATAAGTCCGGTAAGCGTTCAGACCCCAAGGGTTTCGGACTCGAGGGTTAAATCACATATTGACTAAAACCCTTGGGGTCTCACTCGAGAAGCTGAACGATTGCCAAGTCCGTTGCCTGAAGCTCTGTCGAAGGCACAAGGACAGGCTTCGACAGGCTCAGCCTTCGAGCAGGTTCACTTCTCACGCCACCTGATACTCATAAAACAAAAACATCGTCCGCCCATACTTGCGCTCGTCCACCAAAGCTAAATGAGTCAGCTCTAGCTCCTGATACTCACTGGGGTCAATCTGCACAATGGCTAACCCTTCCTCAAACAAGCAGGCGGCGGGATTGGCATCAATCATGCGCACCGCCTCCGCCCATAGCTCTTTGTACTGCGGCGGCGCGATGTAAATGACATCAAACGGGTTGGGCATGGTGCGAAGCCGTTGCAAATAGGCAAACGCATCCGTCTGAACCACTTGCCCCACTTCGGTCAGGTTGGTCAGGCGCAAATTTTCCTCGATGGTGCGAATCGCGGCTCGCGCACTATCTGTAAAGACACACTCCGCCGCCCCCCGACTCAACGCCTCAATCCCGACCTGCCCCGTTCCCGCAAACAAATCGAGCCAGCGTGTCCCTGGCACAAATGTCCCCAAAATATTGAACAAATTCTCTTTGATGCGATCCAAAATCGGCCGGGTGGTCTCTCCCAGCACAGATTTCAGACGTGTTCCTTTGGCACTACCAGTAATGACGCGCATAGGTTTTTTAGCCGTAAGCTTTTAGCTGTGAGCTATAAGCTGATTGATTGGACGAGCCGCTCATCGCTCATCGCTCGTTACTCTTAACTCAAATAATTGATAATTATCCCCAATTTGTTGTTCTAGCGCATCCCAAACAGGCAAACGCCATCCCTCGGTTGCCACCCAGAAGCCCGTGACGACGCGATACTCGCCAGGGGGCAGGTCGAGGGGCAGGGTGAAGGCGTATTCGTCCCGCACATATTTATCCAGCGGCCAGCGGGTGGTGGGGAATTCGGCGGGGTTGAGTTTGTCGTGCTGGGTGACCAGTTGCCCATCGGCCGCCAGCACATGGACAAAGGATTGGTAGTTAATGTCGAGCGGCTGGTGGGCACGCCAGTAAAGATTGAGCCGCACCGTTTCCCCCTGTTGAACGGCGTGGATATTGCGCGGGGGGTCTAGGCCAATGAGGCGAATTTGGTCGCCAAAATTAACGTCAAGCTGGGTTTGGGCGGGTTGGGCAACGGTCAGGGATTCATAGCGCAACCAGCCCGTCGGCTCGATGAAGATGAAGGCGATGGTCAACACGGCCGTGACCCCCACTACCCCTCGCGCCTCTGACCAGACAAAATGGGGCGGCGGCCAAGATTGCTCCCCTCGTACCCGCCACATCAGGGCGAGCAACAGGAGCAGAGACACGGCCGTGACTCCCCACCCCAGCCACCGCGCCGGCGTATTCACAAAACGCACCTCCAGCAGATGTTCCCCAGCCGGCACGGGAACCACCAAAAAGCCATCGGGTCGCCCCACATCCGTCTCCACCACCTGCCCATCTAGCCGCGCCTGCCAGCCGGGGAAGGCAAACAGGTACAGTCGGAAGATAAAATCCTCGGGTGTGTTTATCTGGTAGCGAAAATGGAGCGGGCTAATTTCTTCACCCACGGCCGTGGCGCCCACACTCTCCACACTCCAATAATTGATGCGGTCCGGCGACTCATTCTCAAATAACGCCCCAATCAACTGCCCCCGCCGCTCCGGCACCACATCCACCGTCGCTGGCACAAAATCAGCCGTCGAAGTCGTGCCCAGCCAGCGTCCTCGCGTCTCCAAATAGGCCACCCGCGCCACCGATGTATCCCCAAAATCAGCCGGCCACGGCGGAACCTGCGTCAGCGGCCACCCTGCCATCAAAGCCATCCCGACCGCCACCCCCGGCACAACCCAACCCACATGCGTAACAAACCCGCCCCTTTGCTCATTGCTCATTGCCAATTGCTCATTGACAGCGTACCCTGCCAAAACGGCCAACATGCCCACGGCCGGGCCAAGCAACCGCCACGGAAACTGAATAAAGGGCAACAGGGGAATCGCTTCCCAAAGCGGTGTCGAAAGGGGAAGCATGAGGAACAGCAAGCCTGTGAAAGCGAGGGCAAAAAAGAGCGGCTGGTGCAGGTGTGCCTGCCAAAACGCGCCCCGCTTTTCGGCGGACAGTCGTCCAAATTGCCACCCACGCCCCAGCAAGAACAAGATGCCCAAACCGCCTAGCACCCATTGCGCCACGCCTAAATTATAAAGATACACTGGCTCGGTCGCGCCCCAGTCGAGCCACGCGCTGGGCGCGAACAGTTCGCTCAGGCTGAGAAAATGGGTGCGGAAATCAAAATGACTGCCTGCTTCCCCCACCACGGTATTTAGATTCACGGCGTTGCGCTCGAGGGCGACTGGTATCCAGAAAAAGGTGGACAGCCCAATGCCCAACAAGTAGGCGAATAGAATGGTAAATGGTGAATGGTGAATGGTGAATGGTAAATGGGTTGTGCTACGGAGGAGCCACCAGATGAGCCAGGCGAGTAGGATGCCAGCGTAGACCATTGCTAATAGGTTGTGGGCGAGCATGAGGGCGGCCATGGTCAACACGGCCGTGAACAACCGCCACGCCGTCACCTGCCGCCGCAACCGCTCAAACGCCCACAACGCCAGCGGGAAGATGCCCAAGGCGACCGTCTCGGCCAGCACGCCCCGCGCATGGGGGTCAATGAACAACACATAGGGCGCGTACACATACACGGCCGTGGCTACCCACCCCGCTGGCCGTCCCCAATTTTCCCGCCCAAAGCCATACATTCCCAGCCCCCCCGCCAGCGCACTCAGCACAAACACCGCCTTGACCGCGCCCACCGCATCTACGCCGGGCAACAGCTCAAACGGCAAAGCCAAGTAATAACCGAGCGGCGCGTAGTAGTTAAAAATGGGGTAGCCATACCCGAAGTAAAAGTTGGGCGACCAGCGGGGATAAAACTCGCCTGCCCACACCAAGCGGCTTAGCTCGGCCAGCCGATAAATGTGGAGTTCGGCGTCGGTTTCGAGGGGGAGGGAGGCGCGGCTAAGGAAAGGCCACACGGCCGTGATACAAATCAGCAGTACCACCGCATACCCCAGCCAATCTAGTTGTCGCAATTTGGCGCGTAAATTCATAGGGAAAAATGCTACTGTGTGTCTGAAAGTGAAAAGTGAGAAGTAAGAAGCAGGGTTCGCTTCTCACTTCTCACTTTTTGCTTCTTACTTTCTACTTCTTAACAGAACTAACCAAGAATCAAGTCTACAATCTGCTCGGGATGGTCGGCTACCTTCACGCCTGCTTCTTCTAGGGCGTTAATCTTGCCCTCGGCCGTGCCAGCGCCACCTTCCACAATCGCACCTGCATGACCCATGCGCCGTCCAGGAGGAGCGGTGCGCCCCGCAATGAACGCCGTCACGGGTTTGCTGATGTTCTCTTTGATAAAGGCGGCCGCCATTTCTTCATCGTTGCCGCCAATCTCGCCCATCAGAATAATCTGCTCGGTCTGGTCATCTGCTTCAAACAGCTTCAGCACATCAATAAAGCTCGTGCCGTTAATCGGGTCGCCGCCAATGCCCACACAGGTGGATTGCCCCATGCCGCGATGGGTCAGAGCATACACCACTTCATAGGTCAGCGTGCCGCTTTTAGAGACCACGCCAATCGGGCCGGGCGTGACAATCGAGCCAGGAATGATGCCCATTTTCGCCTCGCCGGGCGTAATCAGGCCGGGGCAGTTGGGGCCAATGAGCCGTGCGCCCACTTTGTCAATGTAGCTCCGCACGCTAAGCATGTCCATCACGGGAATATGCTCCGTGATGCACACAATTAGCTCCATGCCTGCGTCGGCCGCTTCAATAATCGCTTCGGGCGCGAAACGAGCGGGCACATAAATGAGCGACGCCGTGGCCCCCGTTTCGTTGGCCGCTTCGCGCACGCTGTTAAAAACGGGCACGCCGTGTTCGCTTTGGCCGCCTTTGCCGGGCGTCACCCCAGCCACAACGCTGGTGCCGTACTCAATCATTTGCTTGGTGTGGAAGGAGCCTTCACGGCCGGTAATGCCTTGCACCACCACACGGGTATCTTTGTTTAGTAAAATACTCATTGGTTGTTATGCCTCCCCTTTTTGCGCCACGGCCACTGCTTTCCGCGCCGCGTCTGATAACGTCTCGGCCGTGGGCAGGTTGGCTTCCGCCAAAATCTCTAGCCCTTCTTTGGCATTCGTGCCTGCCAGACGCAGGACAATGGGCACATCTGTCTGGAGCTTATCGAGTGCTTCCACAATGCCGCGAGCGACCACATCGCCGCGCGTAATGCCGCCAAAGATGTTAATCAAGACCGCTTCGACCTTGGGGTCAGACAAAATGAGGCTGAGCGCGGCCGCCACTTGGTCAGACGTTGCCCCGCCGCCGATGTCCAAGAAGTTGGCGGGCGCACCCCCAAACAGCTTGATAATGTCCATGGTGGTCATGGCTAAACCAGCCCCGTTGACCATACAGCCAATGTTGCCGTCAAGCTGGATAAAATTAATGCCATGTTCTTTGGCCGTTAACTCTGATTGGGGCGTGTCAGTGTCATCCTGCATTTCGGCCAGTTTGGGCTGGCGATGCAGGGCACTTTCGTCAATGGTCATTTTGCCATCGAGAGCCATCAAGACTCCATCACCCGTGATAATCAGCGGGTTGATTTCGGTCAGGGAGGCATCATTGCTGACAAAGCAGTCGTACAGGCCGGACAAAATCGTCCAGAACTGCTTCCACAGGCTTTTGTCAAAACCGAGGCTGGAAGCCAGATACGTTCCGTGGAATGGTTTGACGCCGATTTGGGGGTCAATCCACACTTTGAAGATTTTTTCGGGGGTGGTAGCGGCCACTTCTTCGATGTCCACGCCGCCTTCAGCCGAGGCCATAATCATCGGCTTACGAGCGCCCCGGTCAATCAAAATGGCGAGATAAATTTCTTGGGCGATGCCGCCGGGGGCCAGTTCATCAACTAGCACAACGCGGGTGATGTGCCCTTTGATGTCTAGGCCGAGAATGTCGCGGGCTTTGGCTTCGGCGTCGGCGGGGTTGTCGGCGAGTTTGACGCCGCCCGCTTTGCCACGGCCGCCCGTATGGACTTGGGATTTGACCACGACACGGCCGCCTAGTTTTTCGGCGACGGCGCGGGCTTCTTCAGGGGTGGTGGCGATGTCTCCATCGGGGATGGGGACGCCATGTTCGGCAAATAACCGTTTCGCCTGATATTCGTACAGGTTCACTTGGCTAACTCCTTTGGTAATAGTGAATGAGATTGCAAATTGCTTGGAAAGGGACTGAGGACAACTTGCCCATGGAGAGCTGTTGGGGGTGTTCCATAGCAAATGTTGCCCAAGGCGGATTATAGCACGGGGAAGGTAACATGCCAGTGATAAGAAGAGCCAAGGACAAGCACTACGCTTGCAAAAGAGTATCTACTAACCCTGTCTTGACACGCCTCGCCGCCTACGGCGGCTCGCCTATTCGAAAGGGTGTTTTTTAAGCGAGTCGTGGCCGCAGGCCACGACGAAGCTGGTGTTAGAACTCGAGGGCGTTAGTAGTTACGCAAAAGATACGTCAAAAAGGATAGGTCAAAAAAAGATTCTCTAAGACAAGGCGAGTATTGGCGTTACGCTCGAGTTGCCAGAGGGCGAGGCTGGTTTGTTTGAGGCTTTTTTGCACTTGGTCGGGTGTCCACGCTTGAGCGTACTGATTTAGCTGGTCGAGGTGGTCTATGTTGATAACCACGGCCGTGTTTAACGCCCCCTCCCCCCGCTGAATCACCAACAAATCACGCCACCAGCCCAGCCACGTTTGCAACCAAGCGGGCAGAACTTCCGCCTGTTTAGCCAGCTTATCGGCTATCTGAAACCGCCCGACTCGTTTATCGGTCAACAACGTGTGCAACAGGTTGATTTGCTCGTTGCGGGTATCCAGCACGGCCGTGTCCGCCACCGCCTGAACCGCCCAGCCCAGCCGCCCATTGGCTAAATGCGCCAGCAGATGCGCTTGCGCCGTGGGAACCTGCCACTGCTGGACGAGCGCGTTTTCGACCACGGCCGTGGGCATGGGTCTGAGCGGAAGCGTGCGACAGCGGGAGCCAATCGTGGGCAGGAGCGCGTCCGCCTCGGCGGCGGTCAGGATAAGAATGACGCTGTCGGGTGGCTCCTCCAACGTTTTCAGAAACGCATTGGCCGCGCTGGGATTGGCCGCATCGAACTGCTCGATAATGGCGATTTTGTATCGCGCTTCGATGGTTCCCAAATTTAGCTCTTTTTGTAGCTCCCGAATCTGGTCAATTTTGATACTGGCCTTGCCCCGGTCGCTAATGGTGGGCGTAATATGGCGCACATCGGGATGCCGCCCAGCAGTGATGAGTTGGCAGGCGCGGCAGACCCCACACGGCCGTGTTTCCGCATAGTCGCTGGTGCAGTTGAGGGCTTGAGCAAAGGTGCGGGCGAGGGTCGCTTTGCCCACTTGCGCCTGTCCAGTAATCAGGTAGGCGTGGCCGATGCGGTTATGAACCACGGCCGTGTGGAGCAAGTCAACCGCCCAATCGTGCCCGATGATGTGCCAAGAATTGGTCATTTACTATCGTCCTCAAACATAATCATAAGCTCTGCAATGGCGTCGATAATAGCACAACGTGTGCCCATTATCTATGCACCATCGCCCCAGAAAAGGGGCGAGCTGACTGGCTGAACGGTTATAAGGATTGTTTGACAAGCGCAAGCGGAGTCGTTAGGATTGCGTCTAATAATTACATACAAGGTAAACATAGCGCATGGGCCTGCTGGCATAAGTCAGCAGGTTGACGAGGTGAAGGTACATCGAGTTATCAGCGGATGCCTTCCGGAGTGGTCACGCTCCGCTGTTTACCCCTCAAAAACAGGTGTCTCTACAAAGTAGCTGGGTAACTGGCTATACAAAAAGCGACACAGTGACCAGACAACACGGCCGTGCGTCCTGCTGTCTGTTTCTTTCTTAATTGAGGGGACACACCACTTTGGTTCGACTCCCCCTGTTTCGCACAAGCAAATACTTATCGTTAGCGCACCCCAGCCTAAACAAGCTTGGTTTTGTTGGCGTCGTGTGGCTCTTTATGACCTATCCAAAGGAGTATTAACCATGTGTGGTATTGTCGGCTATATAGGTGAACGTCAGGCACCAGAGATCATTTACAATGGCTTGAGCAAGTTAGAGTATCGCGGCTATGACTCGGCAGGGATTGCCGTTTTGGCTCAAAACGGGCATTTTGAAATCCGGCGCGACTCAGGCAAATTGTCCCGTTTGGGACTGCTGTTAGAAACCACGCCGCTAGAGGGGACAATTGGGATTGGACACACTCGCTGGGCCACACACGGGGAACCGAATGAGCGTAATTCGCACCCGCACAAGGGCATGAACAGCCGCGTGGTCGTGGTGCAAAACGGCATTGTCGAGAACTTTGCCAGCCTGAAAGCGGAGCTAAAAGCAGAGGGGATTAAATTTACTTCTGATACAGACACGGAAGTGATTGCCCAACTGGTCGAACGATATGTCGAGGCGGGTTTGCCTCTCTTCAAGGCGGTGCGGGAAACGATTCGGCAATTGCGCGGCGCGAATGCCATCGTAGTCATGAGTGAGGATGAGCCGGACAAATTGATTTGTGCCCGGCTGGGCAATGCGGGGGGCGTGGCCATTGGGATTGGTGAAGATGAGATGTATATCGCCTCGGATATTCCCGCCATTTTGGAGCATACCAACCGCATTGTTTTTCTGGAAAATGGACAAATCGCCACGATTAAGCGCACGGGGTATGAAATCGTCAATTTAGATGAAGAGGTGATTGAGCCAGAGATTCACATCATTCCCTGGGACCCAATTAGCGCGGTGAAGGGTGAATACCGCCATTTTATGCAGAAGGAAATTTTTGACCAGCCGCAGGCGTTGCTAGCCACGATGGGCGGACGGGTAGAGTTTGAGAAAGGTCAGATTCACCTGCCCGAGATGAATTTGACCCCAGAGTTGGCGGCCAAAATCCGCAAGATTTATACAGTGGCCTGCGGCACGAGTTATTATTCGGGGCTGGTGGGCAAGTTTTTGATTGAGTCGATTGCGCGTCTGCCGGTGGAGGTGGAGTATGCCTCTGAGTTTCGGTATTATGACCCGATTGTGGATGAACACACGGCCGTGTTGTCCATCACCCAATCTGGCGAAACAGCCGACACCCTCGCCGCCAGCGAACAAGCCCGCGCCAACGGAGCCACCCTGTGGAGCATCGTGAACGCCATCGGCAGTCAGTCCATGCGCGTCGCTGATGGGTACATTGCCATGCAGGCTGGGCCAGAAATTGGGGTCGCCAGTACCAAAGCGTACACCACCTCTATTTTGGACCAATACATGCTGGCCTGCGTGCTGGGTCATTTACGCGGGGTCGTTTCTGACGAACAACTGGCTGGTTATGTGCAAGATTTAGCCATGTTGCCCGATTTAGCGGGGCGCGTGCTGGATCACGACGCCGAATACGAAGCGTTGGCGCAAGAGTTCGCCAAAGCGACCGATTTTCTCTTTATTGGGCGCGGCATCAATTACCCTACCGCTCTAGAAGGGGCGTTGAAGCTCAAAGAGATTAGCTATATTCATGCGGAAGGGTATCCAGCAGGCGAGATGAAACATGGCCCTATCGCCTTGATTGATGAGTCCATGCCCGTGATTGCTATCGCTACGCAGGATGATTTGTACGAAAAGATGATTAGCCAGATTCAGCAGGCGAAGGCGCGGGGGGGCAGGGTGATTGCCGTCGCTACGGAAGGAGATACGGCGATTCAGGATGAGGCAGATTACGTCATTTATGTGCCCAAGTCACCCAAATTATTGTCGCCCATTATCAACGTCATTCCGTTGCAGTTGCTCAGTTATCACATGGCCGTCTGGCGAGGATGCGACGTAGACCAGCCGCGTAATTTGGCGAAGAGTGTGACGGTGGAGTAGAGAGGGGCGAAGTCAGCAGTTAGAAGTAAAAAGTAACAAGTGAGAAGTTGCGGAGGCGACTTCTCACTTTTTGCTTTTTACTTTTTTTACTTGCCGCTTTTAACAGGTCTTAAAGCGGGGAGATGCTTAGTTCGCGGAGGATAGCGAGGCGTTGGGGGGGAGTGATGCGCTCGTGGTCTTCGAGAATGCTGAGCAGGCGGGAGAGGGTCATGATGGCGTGGACGTTTAGGCCGTGGGTGGCTAGTTCGGCCGTGCCGCCCTGCTGACGGTCAATGAGGACGACGGCGTCCTGCACGCGCAGGCCAGCCGCTTTGAGCGCGGCCGTGGCTTCGACAATGCTCCGGCCGGAGGTCACAAGGTCTTCTAACACCACGGCCGTTTGCCCCACTTCCCACACCCCTTCGACCTGTTTGCCCGTGCCGTAGCTTTTGGCCTGCTTGCGCGGGTACACGAGGGGGATGTCCATTTCTAAACTAACGGCGACGCCGATGGGCAAGCCTGCATAGGGATACGCTCCCAGAATATCGAAGGATATGGTTTGCAACACGGCCGTGTAAGCCTTAGCCACTAACTTCAACGCTGGCGGATACGACACCAGCACCCGTAAATCAATATAAATGGGGGATTGCCGCCCACTATGCAGGGTAAAGCGACCAAAACGCACCGCTCGAATATCATAAAGCGTCAGGGCTAATTGGTCTAAGTCGAAGGGCGTAGGAGAATTCATGACAATCCTTGTGAGTGGCTGTATAGGTTGGCTTTCAACAACATGGGGTGATGACATGGCACGATGTCAAAGCGGGGTAATGGTAGCATTTTAAGCAGTGGTTGCCAATATTATGGCGCGGATGAGATGAGGAATGACTAAACAACTGGTAAGCAATCAGTAAGAAAGAACGGTTTGCACAACCACGGCCGTGGGCCTGCTTCTACAATGACCACCGATGTGCCCGACTTACTGATCACGTTATTAAATTAACCAGAAGGAGTGAATGTTATGATTCGTAAACTAGTAATCGCTTTATTGTTGGTCTTTATGCTCGCCTTGGTGGCTTGTGGGCAAGCAACCCCCGCGCCAGAAGCCGCTCCCACCACGGCCGTGTTAGCTGAACCAACCAGCAGTTCTGTTGAAGAACCCGCCTCATCTACCCCGCCCGAAGGCTACCCTGCCGCCCCCGCCGCCCCCGAAACAGCCAATGGCTACCCATCAGCCCCGGCCGTGGCTGACGCCTCTTCAGCCGATGCCTATCCTGCCGGTGACGCGGAACAAGCCGCCAGCACCAGCGAGGTACGCACCTTTGTCGTGGTGTCCGACGAATCAACCGCTCGCTACCTTGTGGCCGAGACCTTTTTAGATGGCGCACCAGACCGCTTTGGCATTCCGACAGGGCTGACGACGACGATGGGCGAAACGCAAACGGTGGCTGGCTCGCTCACGCTAGACATGGGGCAAAGCCCAATTGCCCTAGAAGCGGCTGAATTTACGGTGGACATTAGCACCCTACGCAGTGACCAAAGCATGCGCGACAACACTCTGCGCGACCGCTGGCTCGAGTCGAATAGATACCCCATCGCCTCGTTTGTTGCTTCCAGCATGGAGAATTTCCCCGCTGATTATGTCGAAGGGAATGAAGTGACCTTCCAGTTGGTGGGTGAGATTACAATTCGGGAGATGACGCAACCAGTGACGTGGGATGTGACCGCCACGCTGACCGATGGCGTGATTTCTGGCACGGCCGTGGCGCCCCTTACCATGACTGACTTCGGCTTTGACCCACCCAATTTTGCCAACTTGTTCACCATCGAGCCTGATTTTGAAGTAGAAGTTGCGTTCACTGCGCAAGAACAGTAATAGAGTGAAACGTAAAAAGTGAGAAGTGAGAACTGTCTGGCATTCTGCACAAGGGGTGTCAGACAGTTCCAACTTTTCACTTTTTACTTCTTACTCGCTAAGAGGCCGACTGCAAGCTAATATGCACTGTAGCTGATATACGGTAAAATATGAGCATGTATATCATACGTAAGTATAACCCTCAGGATGCTGACGCCATTTGGACCTTGCACAAAGTCACAATGGCTAAAAACAATATCAATCTACCAGATGGTCGCTACGCCGATTTGCGCGACATCAACAACGCTTATGTGCAATCCAACGGCCTGTTTCTGGTAGCCGCCGCCGATGACGGTCAGCTTATTGGCATGGGTGGTGCGCGGTGCATCAAGTCGGGTCTGACTGAAATCAGCCATTTGCGAGTTCATCCCGGCCACCAAAACAAGAAAGTTGGGGCGCAGATTTTGACCCAGTTAGAGCAATTTGCCCGCGACAAAAATTGTCCCGTGACGCAACTCTCCGTCTTGCTCAACCAAACAGATGCCCAACGCTTTTTTCTGCAACAGGGGTACTATTTTTTGCGCCGCACCGTTTTGGATGAGATGGATGTGGTCTTTTTTGAGAAGCGTTTAGACTGGCAGAAGGACTCTTCATCATGAGCCGAGTTGTCTTAATCACGGGAGGCGCGTCAGGCATGGGAGCGGCCACGGCCGTGTTGTTTGCCACCGAAAAAAATACGCATCTCTTCATTATTGACCGCAACGAACCGCTAACCAGCGAAGTGGCCACTCAGCTCGGTTGCCAAATGATTATCGGGGATGTGAGCGACCCTGAATTTTGTCAGCAGGCGGTAGACACGGCCGTGTCTGAACATGGTCAGCTCGACGTGCTGGTCAACGCCGCTGGGGTCATCGTCCGCGCCGATGCGCTCAACACCACCGACGACCAGTGGCGAAATGTGCTCAACGTCAACCTCAGCGGCACCTTTTACATGTGCCGCGCCGCGCTCAGCATCATGAAACAGCAACAAAGCGGGGCCATTATCAATTTTGGCTCCATTTGGGGCACGGTGGGTGGGGCGGGGCACATCGCCTATTGCGCCAGCAAAGGGGCGATTCACAACCTGACCCGCGCCATGGCGCTTGACCATGCGCGGGATGGGATTCGCATTAACGCCGTGGCGCCAGGGGAAGTCAATACGCCAATGCTGTCACACGGCCGTGCAACCCCATACACCCCCGCCGACCTCCAAGAACTAGCCGACCGCGTCGTGCCCACCGGCCGACTCGCCCACCCCCGCGAAATCGCCCAAGTCGTCCACTTCCTCGCCTCCGACCAAGCCAGCTACATGACCGGCGCCATCGTCCCCGTGGATGCTGGCTACACCTCCCGCTAGGTGTCACTGCGCCCACGCACCCACTCGTGCCGCAGGCACACTCATCGCTCAGCACTCAAAAAAATGTACAGACCATTCGGCAGAACTGGCCTCAAAATCTCCCCCCTCGTCCTCGGTGGCGACAATTATCTTAATCCCACCCCCGCCGACGAAAGCGAACGCATCATTTTACGCGCCCTCGACGCAGGGATTAACCTGCTCGATACAAGCAACAGCTACATGCGCGGAGCCAGTGAGCAGTTAATCGGCGACACCCTCAAAAAACAGGGCCGTCGCCAGCAAACGCTTATCGCCACCAAAGTCCATTACCCCACGGGGGACGGCCCCAACGACCGGGGCAACTCCCGCCTGCACATCATCCGGGCGTGTGAAGATTCCCTGCGCCGCCTGCAAACGGATTACATTGACCTGTATCAAACCCATCGCCCCGACCCCGACACGCCCATCGAGGAAACGCTCGGCGCGTTGACCGACCTCCAGCGACAGGGCAAAATTCGGTATATCGGCAGTTCCACCGCCCCCGCGTGGCAAGTGATGGAAAGCATCATGGTCAGCGAGCAGAAAAATTTGGCGCGGTTCAGCAGTGAACAGCCCCCCTACAATTTGCTCGACCGACGCATCGAAAACGAACTGCTTCCGCTCTGCCAAAAATACGGCTTGGGCATTATCTCTTGGTCGCCGCTAGCAATGGGCATTTTGGCGGGTCGGTATAGCGACGCGAACCAACCCCCACCCGACTCCCGCGCCGCCCGGCGAGGCGGCATTTATGCCGAACGTGTGACCGACGCAGGCATTCAAGTGGGGCATAAATTTGTCACCTTGGCGCGGGAGGCGGGTATCTCACCCCCCCAACTCGCCGTGCTGTGGGTTAAAGACCAGCCCGGCATTACCGCCCCGATTATCGGGCCGCGCACCCTTGAGCAACTGGAGCATCTGCTCCCCGTGCTGGAAATGTCGCTCTCGGCTGAGCTACGCGCAGAGTGTGATGCGTTGGTGAGTCCCGGCACGGCCGTGGCGAACTTCCATAACAGTGCCTCGTGGATGAAAACATAAAACGTATCAGGTTTCACGTGTCAAGTATCAAGTTGGGCAATCTACTTGACCCTTGACACATGACACGTGACCCTCTCATTTTAATTACTCAGGAGATCCCCCATGAACCTCGGACTAAATGACAAAATCGCCCTCATCACCGCCTCCAGCCAAGGGCTAGGCTTTGCCGCCGCACGGGAACTATTGCGCGAAGGGGCGAAGGTGATGCTCAACAGCCGCAATCAGGAGAATTTGGACGACGCCCTCTCGTCGCTACGCGAAGAATTCGGTCAGGACACGGCCGTGTCCGCCCACCCCGCCGACCTAACCAACCCCGACGAATGCGCCGCCCTCGTCCAAGCCACCGTAGACCAGTTCGGCGGCCTCGATATTTTGCTTACCAACAACGGCGGGCCACCCAAAGGAACCTTTGAAAGCACCACCATCGCCGACTATGAACAAGGGCTACAGCTCACCCTGATGAGCGTCGTTTATCTGGTCAAGGCGGCTCTGCCCCACCTGAAAAAGAGCGACGCGGCCAGCGTCCTGACCGTGACCAGCATCTCCGCCAAAGAACCCATCGCAGGCTTGCATTTGTCGAACGTCATTCGCCCGGCCGTGGTCGGTCTGACCAAAGCTATCTCGCAAGAGCTAGGCGCGGAAGGGATTCGTGCCAACTCGATTTTGCCGGGCTGGACGGCCACGGATAGAGTGGAATATATTCTGAGCAATCGCGCCAAGGCGAGTGGCGCAACCAGTGCGGAGGAAGCGGCGAAAATTACGTCTGGTGTGCCGCTCCAACGCATGGCTGACCCGCAGGAATTCGGCCGTGTGGTGGCCTTCATGGTTTCCCCTGCCGCCAGCTATCTGAATGGAGCAATGCTCCAGCTAGATGGCGGGGCTTACGCAGGTCTCATGTAACCGTGCAAATTTAATTGGGCTATAATACTGCAAGGCAAATCAGCCCCCCACAAAATTCCCAAACTATACAACCATAGAGGTAAAAATGGATTTTTCACTCAGCGACGACCACAAAATGGTCCGCGAAATGGCTTACAATTTCACCCGTAAAGAAGTCATGCCCATCATCAAAGAGCATGACCGCAACCACACCTTTCCCCGCGAACTGCTCCCCAAAATGGCGGAACTCGGCTTCATGGGCATCTGCTTGCCCGCCAAATATGGCGGCGCGGGCATGGATTACATCTCCCTCGGCATCATCTCCGAAGCCCTCGAATATGGCGACTCCTCCATCCGGGAGACCATCGCCGTGCATCTGGGGCTACACGCCTTGCCCATTTTTCAATGGGGCACCCAAGCCCAGAAAGACGAATTTTTGCCCCCGCTCGCCAGTGGTGAAAACATCGCCTGCTTTGGCCTAACCGAGCCAAATGCGGGGTCAGACGTAGCCGGGATGCAGAGCCGCGCCCGCAAAGATGGGGATGATTATCTGGTCAGCGGCGAAAAAATGTGGATTACGCTTTCTGATGTCGCCAATCGTTTTCTGGTCTTTGCCAAGACTAACCCCGACAAAGGGACAAGCGGCATTACGGCGTTTATCCTCGAGCGAGACTGGGATGGATTGACCACGGGCACTATCGAAGGCAAGATGGGCGTCCACGCCAGCAACACGGGCTGGATAGCGATGGATGAAGTGCGCGTGCCCCCCAGCCATGTGTTGGGCGAGGTGGGGGAAGGGTTCAAGATTGCAATGAGTGCCTTAGATAACGCCCGTTATGGCGTGGCCGCTGGCGCGGTGGGCATCATGCGAGCCTGCTTGGATGAGTCAATGGCGTATGCCAAAGAGCGCAAGACGTTTGGTCAGCCGATTGCCAATTACCAGCTTGTGCAACAGATGCTGGCCTATATGCAACAGAGCCTTGATATGGGTGAGTTGCTGGTCTGGAAGGCGGGCTGGCTGAAGAATCAGGGTATCCGCAATACGCGGGAGACAAGCATGGCGAAATGGTTCTGCACGGAAGCGGCCAATCGGGCGGCGAATGATGCGGTGCAGATTCATGGGGCGTATGGCTATTCGGATGAGTATAACGTGGAGCGTCACCTGCGGAATACGAAGAGTGCCTGTATTTATGAAGGCACGTCGCAGATTCACCAGCTTGTGCAGGCAAATTACGCGCTGGGCAACCGCAAGGATAAGCCGATGCGCTGTGAGCTTCCCGCGTATGATGCGGAGTTGTGGCAGGCGGAGTAATAGGTGCGAAGCGCGAGGGGCGAAGGGCGACGTAACGCATGACCGGCCACCTTGCGCTGTCCATGAATGAGCGTAACGTAGGGCAAAGGCATGCCTTTGCCCTACAAGATGATGACAGGAAAGGTCGGCCGTCTGGTCGGCCTTTTTGTTTGGGAGAGGGGGAAAGCACAGACCCTAAAGGTTTCCAAAACCTTTAGGGTCTTGTTTGCTCTTTGCCTTCGACAGACTCAGGCAACGGGTTTGTGGGTTGTCGTTACAAAAAGTGAGAGGCGATTCCCCTGGCAGGGAACCGCCTCTCTACACACACACAAGGAGGGGGAAAATCAACACACTTAGGGGTGTCTGTAGGGAAAAGGCATGCCTTTTCCCTACAAATCACCACGAGACGAGTATGCAACTAATGGGCGGCTTCAAACTGCTGTTCTTCGGTGGAGCCAGACATGGCGGTAGTGGAGGCGGAACCTTGCATCACCGCTTGCTGGACTTCGTCAAAGTACCCTGCGCCGACAAAGCTCTGGTGCTTGACGGCTTTGAAGCCAGCATCTTGCAGACCAAATTCGCGCTCCTGCATTTCGGAGTAAGCTCCCATGCCGCGCTGGGCGTAGCCTGAAGCGAGTTCAAACATGCCCAAGTTGAGGTTGTGGAAGCCAGCGAGGGTGACGAATTGGAAAGCGTAGCCCATCTTACCCAACTCTTCTTGGAAGGTCTCAATGGTCTCTTCGCCAAGGTTGAGCCGCCAGTTGAAGGAGGGCGAGCAGTTGTAGGCCAGCTTCTTGCCGGGGAATTCGGCGTGAATCGCGTCGGCAAATTGACGGGCAAGTTCCAAATCGGGGGTGCTGGTTTCGAGCCAGATAACGTCCGCATAGGGTGCGTAAGCGAGTGAGCGCATGATGCCATACTCAAGGCCGCTCCGCACGGGGTAGAAGCCTTCGGAGGTGCGGGGCATATCGAGGATGAAAGGATGGTCGCGGGGGTCAATGTCGGTGGTGATGAGTGAGCCAGATTCGGCGTCGGTGCGGGCAACGATGATGCTGGGCACACCCATGACGTCGGCGGCGAGGCGGGCGGCGACGAGTTTGTTGATAGCTTCCTGCACGGGCACGAGCACTTTGCCACCCATGTGGCCGCATTTTTTGGCGGAAGAGAGTTGGTCTTCAAAGTGGACAGCGGCCGCGCCAGCTTCAATCATCATTTTCATGAGTTCAAAGGCATTCAGGTTGCCGCCAAAGCCAGCTTCGGCATCGGCAAAGATGGGAGCCATCCAATGAATGTCATGTTTGCCGTTCATGTGGTCAATTTGGTCGGCGCGCATGAGGGCGTTATTGATGCGCTGAACCAATTTGGGGGCACTGTCGGCGGGGTAAAGGCTTTGGTCGGGATAGGTGTGGGCGGCGGCATTGGCGTCGGCGGCGACTTGCCAGCCGCTGAGGTAGATGGCGTGCAGGCCAGCTTGGATCATCTGGACGGCTTGGCCGCCGGAGAGGGCGCCAAGGGAGCGCACGAAGGGTTCGCTTTCCATGAGTTGCCAGAGACGTTCGGCGCCCATGCGGGCGATGGTGTATTCGACTTGGAAGCTACCGCGCAGGCGGTCTACGTCCACGGCCGTGTACGGGCGCACAATCCCCTCCCAACGAGGGTTATTTTTCCAATCTTCGGCCATTGCTTCAATTGCGGGTTTTTTATAGCCATTCAGGGTCATGAGTTTTGTTCCTTTATAGGGTTCAGGGTGCAAGGTTCAGGGTACAGGAGCGATAGCGCACTGTTACCTAGCCGAGCATTTTGTAGCCGGGTAAAGTAAGGAAATCTATGAATTCATCACTGGTGACGAGTTTGTCGAAGAGGCGACGGGCGCGTTGGAATTGCCCATCACGGAATGCTTCTGTGCCTAGCATCTCTTCGATGTTGTCTAACTCTTCGGCAATCATTTCACGCACGAGATCGGCGGTAATGTCACGGCCGTCGTTGAGCTTGCCGTCAGCATGGTGAATCCATTGCCACACTTGGGCGCGACTAATCTCGGCCGTGGCGGTGTCTTCCATCAGGTTATAAAGGGCGGCCGCGCCCGTGCCGCTTAGCCATGACTCGAGGTAGAGCAAGCCGACGTTGATATTGGTGCGTAGCCCGTCTTCGGTAATTTGACCGCCGGCGATGTTCCAATTGGTCAGATCCACGGCCGTGACCTCGACCTCATCCCTCTGCCGTTTAATCTGGTGAGGGTGATGCGCCAAATTATCTTCAAAAATCTTGCGCACCATCTGCACCATATCGGGATGAGCCACCCAAGAGCCATCATGCCCCGCTTGGGATTCACGCTCTTTATCGGCCGTGACCTTAGCTAGCGCGGCGCGAGTTACCTCTGGTTCCCGTCGATTGGGGATGAAGGCACTCATGCCGCCCATAGCGTGCGCCCCCCGCTTGTGGCAAGTCTTGATGAGCAACTCGGCGTAGGCGTGCATAAAAGGGACTTGCATCGTGATTTGGGAGCGGTCAGGCATGATGAAGTCGGGCTGATTGCGGAACTTTTTGATACAGCTAAAGATATAATCCCACCGCCCCGCGTTTAGGCCAGCGGAATGTTCGCGCAATTCATAGAGAATTTCATCCATCTCGAAGGCGGCACTAACCGTTTCGATAAGTACCGTGGCCTTGATGGTTCCTTGGGGAATGCCTAGCTCATCTTGGGCCATGACAAACACATCGTTCCACCAGCGGGCTTCCAGATAGCTCTCGAGTTTGGGCAGGTAGAAGAAGGGGCCGGCGCCTTGGTCAATGAGGGTTTGGGCGTTGTGAAAGAAGAACATGCCAAAGTCAAAGAGGCTGGCCGAGACGGGATGCCCTTTGACGTGCATATGAACTTCTTCGAGATGTAGACCACGGGGACGAACAAAAAGAGTGGCTATTTCTTTGTTGAGCCTGTATTTTTTGCCTGTATCGGCCGTGTAATCAACGCGGCGATTAATGGCGTCTTTGAGATTAATTTGCCCATCGACCATGTTCTCCCACGTGGGGGAGTTAGCGTCCTCGAAGTCGGCCATAAAGACGTTGGCGCCGGAGTTGAGGGCGTTGATGACCATTTTGCGATCGGTGGGGCCGGTGATTTCCACCCAGCGTTTCTGTAAAAGGTCGGGCACGGCCGCGATTTGCCACTCACCCGCCCGAACTTCGGCTGTTTCGGCGAGGAAGTCGAGGGAGCCGCCACCGTTTAGGCGGTCTTGGCGGTCGTCGCGGCGGGCGAGTAGCTCGCGGCGGCGGGCACCGAAGGCGCGTTCTAGGGTGGCGACGAATTCGAGGGCGCGGGGGGTCAAAACCACGGCCGTGTCTGGCGTAACGGCGGCGGTCACATCCGCACTAAGGACAACGCGGGAAGGGGCATAATCAATCATGGGGCTGGTCTCCTTGGGCAAAGTTCAGGGTGCAAGGTGCAAGGACAACCTACCTTGCTTCTTACTTTTTGGTTGTCAATGGGCGCACATTTAGCAAAATATCACTTTTTGACGATAAACGCTTTTAGCGAATATTCGCTGATAACGAATATTTAAGCAGATTGTGTTATAGTTGTCAAGGATTTTGTGCAACTTGTCTTAATGCAGTGCGTCATATTTAGGCAACATTATAACGCAGTGCGTCAGTAAAACGCAAGCGAGTCAGCATTTCAGCGAGTCAGCAGGTCAGCAATTGCCTAGAATCAATCAGCAGATAGCGAACCAACTAACCATCCAAACAACAAACAACCATATGAACCCACAACTTATCAACATCATTTTTGGCATGAAGGTCAAACAGGGGCGCACCGAGGCGGGGCTAACGGTGTCGGAATTTGCGGCGCAGTGCAGTTTGTCCCCTTCGTATGTGACGGAAATCGAAAAGGGGCGCAAATATCCTCGCGCGGACAAAATCATGAGCATCGCCCAGGTGTTAGGCAAGAGCTATGATGATTTGGTCTCGATTCGGCTGGAGCCGCCGCTGACCCATCTGGGCACGGCGTTGTCGTCGCCAATTATTGGGCAGTTTCCGTTTGAGGAGTTTGGGATTGAGATGAGTGACCTGATGGGGATGCTGACGCGGGAGCCGAGTAAGGCGAGTGCCTTGCTCCACGCTATTTCGGAGGTGGGGCGGCAGTATGATATGCAGGAGCAACATTTTTTGCGGGCGGCTCTGCGTTCGTATCAGGAGTTGCACGACAATTTTTTCCCTGATTTGGAAGACACGGCCGTGTCCTTCGCCGCCAAACACAAACTCGACGACATCCCCATCCCCACCGCCCGACTCCAAGAAATTCTCGAGAAAAAGTACAAATTCGAGCTTGATTACACCCATTTGGCCCAAAACAGCGAGCTAACGGGGTATCGTTCTGTCTATCTGAAAGGGGCGCGTCCCAAACTGCTGATAAACGCCCTGCTCCAACCCCATCAAGTCAGATTCGCTCTAGCGCGGGAGTTGGGCTACCAATATTTGGGGCTGACCAACCGCGCCATCACGTCTTCGCCCGACCAAGTGACCTCCTTCCAGCAGGTTTTTAATGATTTCAAGGCGTCTTATTTTGCAGGAGCACTGCTAATCCCGGGGCGGCTCATTTTGGATGATATTCAGGCCTATTTTGATATGAGCCGCTGGTCGCCCCAGCCTCTGCTCAATATGCTGGACAAATATGATGTGTCGCCCGAATCGTTACTCTATCGGTTTAGCGAATTGGTTCCCCAATTTTTTGGGGTGAAACTGCATTATTTGCGGGTGCATAGCGGGGCAGATAATCGGTTTAAGCTGGTCAAACAGCTCAATTTGAATCGGTTGCGCGTGCCCAACGGGCTGGCCGTGGATGAGCATTTTTGCCGCCGCTGGCTGGTGGTGCGGCTGATTCGGGAGTTGCGCGAAGCGGCGGGCAAGCCAGTTACGCATCCCAAAGCACCCGTGGTCGGGGTGCAGATGTCTGATTATCTGGATACAAATAATCATTTCCTCTGCTTTGGCTTTGCCCGGCCGCTGTCGCTCACGCCCAACACGATTAGCAGTAGCATTATTGGCTTTCGGCGGGAAAATGGGCTGAGTGGCGTGATACGGTTTGCGGCTGATTTGGCCGTGCCACAGGTGACGATTAACGAGACCTGCGAAAGGTGTTCACTCACGGCCGTGCAGTGTCAATTACGCGCCGCCCCCCCTACCGTACTGGAAAACAAACTGGTCCACGCCAACCGCAAACAGGCACTGCGCCAGCTTATCGCCCAGATTCGGGAGTAGCGGCCAAACCCCAAACCCTTCCTTTATCCCTTGCTTAGACCACTATGACTCCCCTCTGACAGAAGCTATAATCACCCTATGACCCTCAATGATCCCTTTGCTCCTCGGGCTAGATTGGCTTGGCTGGTGCAAGTCATGGCCTTTCTGGCTTTTATCACCATTTGTTTATCCGTACCGCTCGGGCTAAGTTATTATGTGCAAAACAGCACCAAGCCTCTCCTCACCCTGCTGTCGGCCAACCGTGGGACGGTGGCGATTGTGCAACCGAGTGGGGATTCCACGGCCGTGCGTGAGGTAGATCCCGAACGAGAGTTGACCCCCAATTCGCGCATTGTGACCAACACCACCGACACTGCTTTTTTGCAAATTAGCGACCCTGACAGCCAACGCCTGTTGGTGCGGGGCCAAATTTATGGCAACAGCAACTTGGTGCTATCCACGGCCGAAAGCCCTCGTTTTGGGCTGAGTAATCATGACCAAGAGATTGAGTTAGAGCTAGACCACGGCCGTGTGCGGCTAACTTTGCTCCCTATCCCAGAGGGGCAGGAGCGGGCTTACCGCCTGACGATTAACACGCCCCACGGCCGTGTTAACCTACACGAACGCGGCCAATATTCGGTCGAAGTCGGCCCCACCGAAACCCAAATCGCCGTGCAAAGCGGCATGGGCGCGGTCAGCAATCCCTACGGTTCACTAAATCTGCAACCCAACGAGCGGGGCAAAATAGTCGCCAACGAAGCCCCCGAAGGCCCGTTAGACAACGAGCGCAACCTTGTCCAAAATGGGGAATTTCGGCTCGAATTTGAACATTGGCTCCCCCGTGACTGGAACATCGAGCGGGCTGACCAGTCGCTGGGCAAAATAGAAATAGCTGAAATACAAGGCGTCCCAACCCTGCGTTTTGAACGAGTTGGGGTTGGACATGCTGACGCGGCCGTGCGACAGCTTATCAATCAAGACGTCACCGACTACCAAAGCCTGTATCTCGTGCTAGACCTGCGCATCAACGAACAAACTCTCGGGGTCTGCGGCACAGTTGGCAGTGAATGTCCCCTAACCCTGCGCCTCGAGTACGATGATGCCGAAGGCGTGCGCCGCGTCTGGCAACAAGGCCTCTACGCTGTTGGCGAAATCAGCCCGACCACGCCCGACACCTGTATCAATTGCCAACCGCCCAATATCGAGCATGTCAACGTACCTTACAGCCGCCTCTTCACCCATGAAGTAAACCTCTTGGAAAGCCTCGCCTTTTACAGTGCCCCCCCCCCTCATTATCTGCACAGCCTGAGCATCATCGGCGCGGGACACACATTTGAAGCAGAAGTCGTCAACATTTCTCTACTCGCCCGCGAATAGCCCGTTGCCTGAAGCTCTGTCGAGGGCCAAAGGGCAAGTTCCGAAGTAGTGTCTTGTCATGCTTAATTTGATAATAATCTCTTTGCCGTGTATTCTTCTCGCCAAACAATCAAAAGGAGAAAAAACATGGCAAGAAAACAGGATTATAAGGTTTGTTTAGCTGAAGCAGAACGCGATCATCTTAA
>JBGTIZ010000509.1:0-11661 GCA_041745395.1 Promineifilaceae bacterium (SeqCode)
AAGGGGCTGGTCGTCATCATGACGACCAGCCCCTTCTTCTTTGTCTTTGACCAGCTAAAACAACTGGCTAACTTTAAGATTCAGCCACTTCTGGCTGGTAGCGGTCGAAATAATGATGGGGGTCAGACGTATGCACCCACACCCACAGGTCGTGGTCTGCCTCTGCCGACCAGTTAAAGACCCACTCGGACGTATAAGGCGGCATGTTGACACAGCCGTGGCTATGCTTAAAACCAAAACGGTCATGCCAGTACGCCCCATGCAGGGCAATTTCCGTCAGTTCATCAAAATACATCGTGTGGGGCACGTCTTGCACATAGTAATAATCTACTTGTCCTTCTGCCCCAGACATTTTAGTTTGCACATGGCGGTCAAACACTTGGAACAACCCTTCATAGGTCGGCCACCGGTTTAGGCCACTGGAAATGAGCGTAGCAAACACCATGCGGTCGCCTTCATAAGCGGCAAAGGTCTGCTCATACAAGTCCACTTCTGTCCAATACTCGTTTTCCCCCACTTCGGCCGGACGCTTCGATAAGTCAACCAAGCTCATCTCGGTCTGGCGCAACCAGCGACCATCGCCGACGTCGTACCAGAGCCAGCCCTCTTCGTCTTCAACTGCGTCGTATATTTCGACAAAATCATAGCGGTAAAGAATGCCCAAGGTGGCGTCTGGTTCCCCGTAGGGTGCACGGCTGGGAATCACGTTGCCCCGCGCCACAATCCAGCCAAAGGGACGCTCTGGCTGACGCAAGAGTTCGACCCCACGGAAGGTCGACATTTGCTCGTCAATCAAGTTAGCTTCGCGGATATATTCACCGTGGCTAATCATGTACCAGCGTTCCCCGTTGAGCGTTTCCCACCCATTAACGGTCACGGTCAGGTAGCCGTAAGGCTCGTGGCGCACAACGCTACCACCGGGGGCGTTGTAAACGTAGGTGTCTTTGGTCAAGCGACCGTAGCGGGTGCGGTCGAGGAAACTGTTGGCTGGTATTTCGGGTACAACAAAGGTGTTAGAGGGGGGAGCTACTGCGCCGCACAGGTAGCCGACTTCGTCTGAGTAGTAGTAGCAATCGACGTTCGCGGAGGCGTCTGGGGGGCCAAAGGCTAGAAAGGCGATTGCGCCAAACAGGATGGCGAGGACGATGGTTAGACCTAATTTTTTCATATTTTATACTCCTAGGAATGAAACACGGCCGTGTTCTCTCTGCATCTCGTAAAATTAGATACTATAGATGACGACCAAATTTTGCGTTAGGCAAGTGTACCCTATTATACTGAGCGGCTATCCGTAAAAAATCTTACAGAATGCGGTCAAGGCGCATTCTAAGGGAATTGTAATTAGTTTGTCAGTCGGTCAGTGGCTTAATCGTACTGGCATAGCTACTTGCATTCTCGAGGGCTGAGCCTGTCGAGAGCTTCCCTCTCAAGGAGAACCGCTTGTTACCTATTGGCACATTACTCAACGCGCTGACCGTTTTGGTCGGCGGTACACTCGGCACATGGCTCGGGCATCGCTTTCCCCAGCGGATGCAAGAGACGATTTTCGCCTCACTGGGCTTGTTCACCCTGTTCATTGGGATGAGCAGTGCGCTGGCGACGCGCAACCCCTTGATTGCCTTGGGCAGTCTCATCGCGGGGGCACTGCTAGGCGAAACGTTACGGCTCGATTTCCAGCTTGAGCGGTTTGGCGGCTGGTTGCAACGCCGATTTGCGCGGGGAGAGGGGGACGCCAGCCGCTTTGTGGAGGGGTTTGTGACGGCTAGCCTCGTTTTTTGCGTGGGGCCGCTGACGATTCAGGGGGCTATCGAAGATGGGTTGACGGGGGATTACACGCTCTTGGCGATTAAATCGGTGCTGGATGGGTTTGCGGCGTTGGCTTTTGCGGCGACGCTGGGGCCGGGGGTGCTGGCTTCGATTATTGTCATTGTGCTGTTTCAGGGGGGGATTTCGGTGCTGGCCAGCTTTGGAGCGGGCGTGTTTACAGAGCCGATGATTAACGAGATGACGGCCGTGGGCGGGGTTGTGTTGCTGGCGATAGCCTTCCGGTTGCTAGAGCTAAAAGAGATTCGGGCGGCGAATTTATTGCCGGCTCTTTTTATTGCGCCCACGGCCGTGGCTCTGATGGATTGGCTCGGGATTCCCTACTACCCGCTCTGACAGGCTACTTCCGCAAGCGCGTATGGTCAATGCGGGAGCCTTGCCATTTGCAGTCAGCGCAAATATAGCGGTAAGAAGGAATGCCCCACAGGCACAAAAATCGGTTGAGTTTGGTGCGACGGAGGCGCTTCAGATGAGTTGAGGCACAACGGGGACACGCTTTGGCGTGCAGGCTGGTGCGGTTGTTGAGGTTATCGCGCAAGAGGGAAAACCCCCACACGGCCGTGGCTAAACCCAGCAGTCCCCCAATAACTAGTGAGCCATTCTCATAAGCCAACCAGTACAGCGTGCGCCCCTCCCCCAATACCTGTTGCGCATCATCCACGACAAACCACCGCCACGGATTCAACAAAAACAAGGCAACAAAAAAGAGCAGAACGCCCCACCCCCAAATCTGCACCGTGTCCCACGTCATGCCCGATTTTTTAGCTCGACCCTTCCCCCGTTTTTGTCGTTTCAACGTGCCGTGATGCGTCTCTTCTGGGGCTGACCCCAGCTCAGATGCGGCTCCCTCTTTTTCATTGCTACTCATTAGGCTAACTCCTTGGCCTACTCCCAACCCCTTGGGAAAAGGCCGACTCATTTGAAAAACATAACTACGAAGACTCTCGAAGGCTGAGCCTGTCGAAACGCGCCCTTTTGCCTTCGACAGGCTCAGGCAACAGGCTCAAAACTTACGGCTTACGGCTTACTAAACCATTGGCGCCAAAATACGCCCACAAGAGGGGCAACGCTTATATTCACCCTGATTCACCGCTTTAATTAAGGCTTCGGGCAAGCCCGTGCGACACCGTTCACACATATTTTGCTTGACCCGCGAAACAGCCACGCCACCCTTTTTTTGCCGCACCTGTTCATATTCGGCCAGTTTATCAGACTGTACTTGCTGGATCTGCTGGGTGCGCCGCTCGCTCAGGGCGTTGATTGCGGTGGCTACTTCCATCTGGTCATGTTTGAGTTTGCTCAGCTTGTCTGCCCAAGTTTGCTCGTCGTGGGCGAGGGTGGCCGACACGGCCGTGGACTCACTCTCTGCCTCTTCCAAAACCATCATCACTTCCAGCAATTGCTCCTCCAAAACAGACCTCTGCCGTTTCATGGCGGCCACCGCCTCTTGCAAATCTTCTAGCTCTTTGGGGTTGCGCACCTTGCCCGAATAAAGGCGATCTTCCGCCTGTTTGAGCTTGCTCTGCACACTGCCCAACTGTAACTCAGCATCTTTTTGCTGAGCGCGGAGCTTGTGGACCGTTTCCACGGCCGTGGTCGACCGTCCCCGCAACGCCACCAAACTAGCTGGCTCTTTTTGCGCCGTCAGAATAGCGACCAAACGCTTCTTCTGCTCTTGGATTTCCGTATCAATTTGCTGTAAACGGTAAAGTTGGTGAAGTTGGCTCATGGGAAAGTTTCAAGTGTCATGTTTCAAGTGTCAAGTAAAAGAGTGCTAGGGGCGAGGGGCGACGGTGGCGTGCTAGGCACATTTGTTTGTTCATTACCAATTGCCCATTGCTCATTATCCTTATTGTAGCCGTGTGTCTGTAACTTAGCTACAAGTAAGCCACGGCCGTGTCCTTCCGCCATATCTGCCCAGAGCGTGTATAATTCCCCCCCTATGAGCGATACAACCAACATGTTTGAACTAGGCGAACAAGATTACAGCGAAGAAGATGCCGCGTGGGATAAATTCGTGCGTGAGCATCCGCACGGCTCCCTCCTGCAAACCACCGCTTGGGCCAGCCTCAAATCCCGCTTTGGCTGGGCGCCCAAACGCATCTGGGTCAAAAAAGAGGGGCGCATCGTGGCCGGGGCGCAAATGCTCATCCGCTCCGCCGCGCTGGGTATGGCCCGCATGGGGTACATCCCCCACGGCCCGCTGGTCAACTGGGATGACCAAGAGCAAGTTGACCTGCTATTCAACCAAATCAACTTGGCCGCGTACCAAAATCGGACGGGCTTTGTCAAGGTGGAGCCGTTGTTGTGGCGAGACGATTTTGGCGCAGAAAGATGGCAACAGGTGGCGGAACAGTTCCACGGCCGTGTAGACACCGACACCATCCAGCCGCCCCGCACCGTCCTCATTGATTTGCGCCCCGCCGAAGCGGACATTTTGGCCGCCATGAAGCAAAAAACCCGCTACAACATTCGGCTGGCCGCCAAAAAAGGGGTAACGGTGCGCCACGGAACCCGCGCCGACCTGCCCGCCTTTACTCAACTGATGCGCACCACCGGTCAGCGCAACGAGTTTGGGGTGCATGTGCCCAAATATTACCAAGTCGTCTACGAACAGTTCGACAATTATTTGCCCGGGACTGTCGCCCTGTTCATGGCGGAATACGAGCAAAAACCACTCGCGGCCGTGATGGTCTTCGCCCTCGGTCGCTACGCATCCTATCTGTACGGCGCATCTAATAACGAAGAACGCCAGCGCATGCCCACCTATGCGGTGCAGTGGGCGGCCATGCAGTGGGCAAAGGGGCAGGGGTGCGACTGGTACGATATGTACGGCGTGCCTGATTATCCCGAGGAAGAGCTAGAAGCGCAGTTCTCCGAGCGGGACGACGGCCTGTGGGGCGTCTATCGCTTCAAACGGGGCTTCGGCGGCCAAATCGTGCGCACCGTCGGCCCCGCCGATTTTGTCTATAATCGCCTGACCTACAAACTGTACCAATGGCGACGCGGGAAATGAGCAAGGTACAAGGTGCAAGGTGCAAGGAGTTGCACCTTGCACCCTGCCCCCTGCACCCTGAACCATGCACCTTCTAACCACCACCCCACCCACCGCTGACGCTTGGCATGAGGCCTTGCGACAATTTCCTGACGCGCATCCGTTGCAAACGGCTGTGTGGGGGGATTTTAAGTCCCGCTGGGGCTGGTCCAGCGAGCCGTTGCTGTTTCATAATGAAGCGGGCGAACTTGTGGCCGCCGCGCTGGTGCTGAAACGGCCTCTGCTTGGCTCTCTGCTCTCGATGCTGTATGTGCCCAAGGGGCCGATTGTCGCTCCAGATTTGGATGAAGAGGGGCGCACGGCCGTGTTAACCACCCTCGAGCGCATCGCCCGCGAAAAACGCGCCGCCTTTATCAAAATTGACCCCGACATTGTGCAAGCGACGGGGGAAGAGACGGCCGTGTCCGTGCCCAGTGGGCAAGCGTGGCGCGGCGATTTAGAAAAGCGGGGCTGGCTCTTCTCGCCCGAACAAATCCAGTTTCGCAACACCGTCATGCTTGACCTCACGCCCGATGAGGAGACGCTTCTGGCAAACATGAAGCAAAAAACCCGCTACAATATTCGCTACGCGGGGCGCAAGGGGGTGACGGTAAGGTTGTCCACGGCCGTGGATTGGCCGCTCATCCACGAGATGTACGCCACCACCGCCGCCCGCGACGGCTTTCTCATCCGCCCGCGTGCTTATTACCTCGATGCGTGGCAAAGTTTACAGCAAGCAAACATGGCGCAAGCGTTCATCGCCGCATACGAGGGGGAACCGCTGGGCGCGGTGATTGTCGTCAAATTCCACCAGACCGCCATCTATATGTATGGTGCCTCCACCGAACAAGAGCGTAACCGCATGCCCAACTATTTGCTCCAATGGGAAGCAATCCGCTGGGCCAAAGCGCAGGGCTGTACCCGCTACGATTTTTGGGGCGCACCCGATGAGTTCACAGAAGAGGATAGGCTCTGGGGCGTCTGGCGGTTCAAGTCGGGCTTCAATGGGGAAGTGCGTCACCATCTCGGCGCGTGGGATTTCCCCACACGGCCGTGGGCGTACAAACTCATCACCGAGGGCCTACCCGCCTACCGCAACCTGCGGAGAAGAATTAGTAATGAATAATGAATAATGAGTAAAAATATGCCTAGCACGCCGATATTGCCCCTTGCACCCCGAACCTTGCACCACACTCACCGTCGCCCTTCGCACCTCGCACTTGAAACTTGACACCTGACACTTGACACACTCCCCTCACACCCACACTTTAGGAGAAACACACACTATGTCCAGAAAAATCGTTGTCCTTGATGGCGACCAAACCGGCCAAGAGCTACTGCTCGAGGCGTTACGGGTTTTAGACCCGGCCGTGACCAAATTTGATGTCGAATTTTTGCACTACGACCTCACCCTTGAAAATCGCCGCGCCACCCAAAACAAGGTGGTCTACGAAGCGGCCGAAGCGATTCGAGAATATCGCGTCGGCCTCAAAGCGGCCACCATCACCCCGCCCGCCAAAAACGACGTGGGTAGCCCCAACGCCCTTTTGCGCGAAAAAATAAACGCCGAAATCATCCTGCGCACGGGGCGACGCATTCCCGGGGTGCGTCCCGTGGGGGGCGTTTACTCCCCTATCAGCGTCGTGCGCATGGCCGTAGGCGGCGCGTATGGGGCGAAGGAGTGGCGGGAAGGGACGAATGATGGCAACCACGAGTATGCGTATCGGACGGAGAAGATTAGTCGGCGCGTTTGCACGGCCGTGGCCGAATACGCCTTCCAACACGCCCGCAAAGCGGGGGCCAAAGTGTTCGGCGGCCCCAAATACACCGTCAGCGCCATCTACGAAAGCATGTTCAAAGAGGAGCTAGACGCCGCCGCCGACCGCTACCCCGATGTCAAATATGACCCCCAACTGATAGACGCCACCTTCGCCCTCATCCTCTCCAACGACGGCGAACCGATGGTCATCCCCACCCTTAATCGGGACGGCGACCTCATGTCTGATTTGGTTCTGCAAATGTTCGGCTCCATTGCGGGGTCAGAATCCATCGTCATTTCGATGGACAAAGAGGGCGTGGTGGATGCGGTCATGGCCGAAGCCCCGCACGGCACGGCTCCCCTTCTCGAAGGGCGCAACGTGGCTAACCCGATGGCCATGATTTTGGCCTCTGGTGCGCTCCTCTCCTACCTGCGCGAACCAGAAGCGAAACGCGCCAGTCGCGCCATCTATGAAGCGACGCTGGAAGCGGTCTACGACGGGGTGAAAACGGCTGACCTAGGCGGACGGGCGCAGATGGATGAGTTTACGAATGAGGTGATTCGGCGGGTGAAGACGAAGTTGGCGGTCTGGTCGTCGTTTAGTTAGCCAGTCGCGCCGTTTATGCGGTATTTTGAGGTGAGAAGTTGATTGTGAATTGCCAGCTTCTCACTTTTTTGTTTTGTGGGAGTGTTGTATAGGGGAGAGGTTCTTCCCCCGGCACTTTTTATCCACAGCGATTAGCTAACTTCCGCTGAGTGCTGGGGGTTTCCACCACGGATTTTTGAGAAGACACGTTGTTGGAAGGAGCTTTCTGCAAGGGTCTGCAGGCGTATGCCTTAAACCCCATCCTTCGTCCAGAAATCAGCCAGCAATTCAGCTTGGCTCAGCACCTTATTCACCGACTCCGTGTATTCTCCCGTTTCGGGGTCATCGGGCGGGTATTTGTACTTGCGCAAAATACGCTTCACCAGCACGCGCAATTGCGCCTGTACACTTTCCTTATGTTGCCAATCAATCGAAGTGTTTGCCCGTACTTTATCCACCAGCTCATGGGCAATCTGCTTGAGCGTCACATCTCCCAGCACAGCCTCGGCCGTGGGGTTGTCCGCCAGCGCATCGTAAAAGGCCAACTCATCGGTGCGCAAACCCATCTTCTCCCCCCGCTTGTCCGCCTCCCGCATCTCCTGCGCCATGTTAATCAGTTCTTCAATCACTTTGGCCGAATCAATCAGGCCGTTTTGGTAGCGGCGCACCGCCTCGGCCAGCATCTCTGAAAATTTGCGACTTTGCACCATATTGGTCGCCGAGCGGCCCTTGATTTCATCGTTGAGTAGCCGCTTGAGCAGTTCAAAGGCGAGGTTGGGATGCGCCATATTCTGCACTTCGGCCAAAAACTCATCGGACAAAATAGAGATGTCTGGTTTCTTGATGCCCACCGCATCAAACACATCCACCACTTCTTCAGAAATGATGGCGTCGTTGATAACTTGCCGAATCGCCGTTTCAATTTCGGCATTGGTGCGCGTTTTTTTCTGCTCATCAAACTTATTGAAGCGGGCTTTGATGGCTTGGAAAAAGGCCAAATCGTCGCGCACCTCGTTGGTGGTAGGATGGGGCACGGAGAGGGCAAACGCTTTTTGCAGGCGCACCACGTTTTGCTTAAATCGTTCCTTGCCGTTGCGCACCTTCTCCCCATTTTGCTCTTCTGTCAGGTCGGCAATGTGATTGGCGGCGGCCAGAATGAAGTTGAGCTTATCTTTTGGCTCTAGGGTGAAGTAACGCCGATAAGCGAACGTGCCGAACATATCCACGACGATTTCGTACAGTTCCAACATTTTGGCGACCGCTTCTTCTTGGTCATAGGCCAGTTTGCCGCGCCCCTCGCTAGCAGTGTAGATGGCTAACGCTTTACGCAAATCTTGGGCAATACCGATGTAATCCACAATGAGGCCACCCTCTTTGTCGCCAAAAACCCGGTTGACGCGGGCGATGGCTTGCATCAAATTATGGCCGTTCATCGGTTTGTCGATGTACATCGTGTTCAATACGGGCGCATCGTACCCCGTGAGGAGCATGTCGCGCACGATGAGCAGTTTGAGCGGGTCGGCGGGGTCTTTTAGCCTGTCCCCCAATGCTTTGCGGCGCGGTTTGTTGCGAATGTGTTCTTGCCATTCTAACGGGTCGCTGGCAGAGCCAGTCATGATGATTTTGATAACCCCTTTTGTATCGTCGGGGTCATACCAGTCGGGGCGCAGTTTGATGAGTTCGTCGTGCATGGCGACACAAATGCGGCGGCTCATGCACACTATCATCCCTTTGCCCGCCGCCGCTGTTTGCCGCGCTTCAAAATGGGCAATGAGGTCGGTAGCGACTTGTGCTAAGCGGGGCTGACTGCCCACCACCGCCTCTTTGCTGGTCCATTTGGCAAACCGTTTTTGGCGGTCGGTCAGTTCGTCATCTTCGGTGATTTCTTCGACTTGCTGGTCGAGAATGGCCTGCGCTTCTGCGGAGAGCTTGATTTGGGCTAGACGGCTTTCGTAATAAATGCGCACCGTCGCCCCATCTTCTACCGCCTGCTGAATGTCGTAA
Organism: Promineifilaceae bacterium (SeqCode); assembly: GCA_041745395.1. Classification (GTDB taxonomy): domain Bacteria; phylum Chloroflexota; class Anaerolineae; order Promineifilales; family Promineifilaceae; genus Hadersleviella. Next base: position 9,208 of record JBGTIZ010000509.1, read on the forward strand.
ATATCAACGTAGTTGCCAAAGACGGCTTGGGTGCTGGCATCCTCTTTTTCGATGGGTGTGCCGGTGAAGCCGATGAAGGAGGCGTGGGGCAGGGCGTCCCGCATATTACGCGCAAAGCCATCAATGAAGTCGTACTGACTGCGGTGCGCTTCGTCGGCGATGACGACGATGTTGTGCCGTTCGCTGAGTTGGGGATATTCGCCCCCTTTCACGTTGGGCAGGAACTTTTGAATGGTGGTGAAGACCACGCCGCCAGAGGCCACGGCCAACAATTTTTTCAAATCCTCCCGATTGGCGGCTTGGGTGGGCGTTTGGCGCAGGAGGTGGCGACAGTTGCTAAAGGTCTCGAATAATTGTTGGTCTAGGTCGTTGCGGTCGGTGATGACGACGAGGGTGGGGTTGTTCATCTGCTCGGCCAAAACGAGCTTGCCCGCGTAAAAGATCATCGAGAGGCTTTTGCCACTCCCTTGAGTGTGCCAAAAGACCCCCGCCCGTTTGTCGCCCGGAGGCTGGGTTTGCACGGTAGCCAAGCCATAGGTGGCTGGTTCTTGGCGAATCATCGGCTGGGTGGGGGCAGAGGCGCGGATGGTGGAGGTGATGGCGCGGTTGACGGCGTAATATTGATGGTACGCGGCAATCTTTTTGATGGTTTCATCCCGGGTTTCTTCAAAGACGATGAAGTGGCGGATGAGGTCGAGCAAGGTTTTTTTGTTGAGCAGGCCGTGGAGCAGGGGTACGAGGGCACTTTCTGTTTTGGTGTCTACCAGATTGACGCCATCGGCTGTTTTCCACTCCATGAAGCGGCTGTATTGGCTGGAGAGGCCGCCCATTTTGGCAAACCAGCCGTCGCTGATGATGAGCAGGGCGTTGGGGATGAAGAGGGCGGGGATTTGCTGTTTGTACGTTTGCAGTTGGTTGTAGGCGGCCTGAATGTCGGCGTTTTCGTCGCTGGCGTTTTTGAGTTCGATGACGACGAGGGGGATGCCGGTGACAAAGAGCACCACGTCGGGGATGCGTTTGTAGTGGCCTTCGGTGAAGACAAGCTGGTTGACGGCCACAAAGTCGTTGTTTGCGGGCGTGTCCCAATCAATGAGCCACACTTTGTCTGTCTTGGCTTTGCCGTCGCCGATGCCAAATTTGATGTCGAGGCCGTCGGTGAGCAGGTGGTGGAAGGCTTGGTTGTTGTCTAGCAGGCTGAGGGCGTCGGCGCGTTGGGCTTTTTTGAATGCTTCTTCGCGGGCGGCGGCGGGGATGTGGGGGTTGAGACGGTTGATGGCGGCGCGGAGGCGGGCGGGGAGGAAGACGTCGCTCAGTTCTCGCTCTTTAGCGTGGCCGTGTGCAATGTGGCGGCCGTGCAGGGCGGTGTAGCCGTTGTCGTCTTGCAGGATGTCGAGGGCAATTTGTTCGATTTCGGATTCTGGAATGGCGTTTGTCATTGGAAAAGTCCTGCTAATGTCGCTTTTTCAGCCTCAAAACGAGCTTGTAAATGATCGTATGTTTTTTCACCGCGCATTTTTACGGGTTCATACCAATATTTGCTGTCTTTTCTGCGCTTGTAAAAACAGACATATGACTCATGCCCTGTTGTATCTCGTTCAAAATGCAAAAATGGAGACAAGCTAAAACAATCACTGTTCCACTGCACGAAAATTTGTTCTTGAGTTAAACCAATCACATAGCTGAGTTGCGATGAATCAAAGGCAAAATTGTCATATTCTCGGTTAAGGGAATGACCATTAAACATTTCACAGCGGCAGTCAGATGAATAACTCTCAAATCTTAAGATGCGACAGTTTTCGAGAAAGCGAGTTTTAGTCAGCATTTGCTGAAAGATGGGGATGACTAAGCTGAGTTCGTTTTCTGCTTGCTCGCGTGTTGGGGCGGCTGTATGCGAAATGTCATTACGGATATTTTGGAGTTGCTCTAAATCATCCAACAGCGTTTCGTCGATTTCTTCGAGTTTGAAGCCATGACCATTGGTTTTTGAGAATTGGATTATTGCCCGCATGTTCTGGATTTTCTTCTTGAGGGCGTCAGACATAATGCGACTTGAATTCAAGTTCTCCAATTGAGGTAGGCTCGTTGTTGGATCAATTCCAGAGATAACCTGAATGGCGGTCAGCGGGGTTGCCCGATACCGTACCTCGCCCATTACGAGCGCGTACAATACAAAAATAATTGCTTCCCATGTGTCTTTTAAGTGTAGGAGTTTTCTGACTGGATCGGTTGCCCCCTCACCTTTTTCCGACAAGCGATAATTAAAGGCAATGCAAGCAGGAAAGTAGTCAAAGATGACTTGCTTCAGCTCCTCAAAGAGAGCGTTGCACAAAATAGTTGAAAGAAAAAGCGGTTTGTGAAATGATGTGAATATCTACTCCACAACACTCCACAAACACGCTTATGACAAACAGTATACAGCAAGCCCCCACAAATTCAATCGCCAATCCAGAGCTA
>JBGTIZ010000510.1:0-14569 GCA_041745395.1 Promineifilaceae bacterium (SeqCode)
CCCAAACGAAAAAAACACCCTTATGACAGGCGAGCCGCCGTAGGCGGCGAGGTGTGCCGAGACAGGATTTTTTGTGTGAGTAATTTGTGACCAATACAATTTTTGCCACGAATTTCACGAATGACACGAATTAAAAGCGCCACTGGACTAAAAGCGTAACTCACAGGAGAAAATCATATGACTGATTTGAAAGAGCAAGACGAACAAGGTGGGACAAAGGTGCAGGGAGACACGGCCGTGTCTCCCCCCGTCATGTATGTGTCCGCTACCCCCCCCGAGCCACAAAAAAATCGCTCCCCCCTCTGGCTTTTGCTGGGTTTGGTGGTCGGTTTTGCTTTGCCAATTTTTGCCTGCTTCTTTTTGATGAGCGGTTCTGTTTATCTGCTCGGTTCAGTAGGCGGTTCGGCGGCACCATCTGCCCCTAGCTTTGGCAATCTGGGGAGCGGGTCGCTTACTGGCCCGGCGGTGGCGATTGTGCGCGTCGAAGGTGCGATTATGCACAATGATAACGCCAATGCGCCCATGGGCGCGGCTAGTGGTCGGGTCATGGCTGACCTGCGGGCGGCCGAAGAAGACCCCGATGTGAAAGCGATTGTTTTGCGCGTGGATAGCCCTGGCGGCACGGTGACTGGCTCTGCCCAAATCCATGAAGTCATCGAAGAGATGAGCAAACCTGTGGTGGTCAGTATGGCGGGCACGGCCGCGTCTGGCGGTTATTATGTCAGTGCCCCCGCCGACTATATTTTTGCCCGCGCCGATACAACCACGGGTAGCCTTGGGGTCATCCTCACCTTGTACAACATCGAAGATTTGATTGATGAACTGGGAGTGGACGTTATCAGCATTACCAGCGGGCGCAATAAGGGGATAGGCAACCCGTGGGAGACGGTCACGGCCGAGCAGGAAGAGATTTTGGATACGTATATCTCGGAGAGCTATGAGGAATTTGTGCGCATTATTGTGGCGGGGCGTGGGTTAGATGACACGGCCGTGCGTGAAATGGCCGATGGTCGTATTTATACGGGGCGACAAGCGTTAGAGCTGGGCTTGGTAGATGAACTGGGCAATTTCCAAGACGCTATCGCCAAAGCGGCCGACATGGGCGGTATCAGCGGCGAACCGCGGATTATCGAATATGAACGCCTGCCCGACTTTACCAGCTTGCTCTTGGGGCTAAACAGTGGCTTGAACCAGACGCAATCAGAGCAAATTATCAACACGATTCACGAATTTACCGCGCCACGGCTGGAGTATCGTTATACGGGGCGGTAGTGTGCTTTTCCCCAGTGGTCAGTGCGCATTTCGATTAAAGAAAAACGGCTAAAGCGGTTACTATGAGCAGGTTCCTTGCATCTTGCATCCTGCGCCTTGCTTCAAATTCCGTTTGACAGTCGTCTAACGCTATGCTATAGTTTTTCGCATGACTTATTTCGGTGACATTAGCGTAACCCTTGTTGGAGGTAAAAAGAAAATGATGAATAACGAAACCATCTTCTTTTTCGTCCCCCGTGCCGGCCTTATTGCTGGCAACTTGGCGTGCGCCCGTGGCATCGAACATAAGTTCTGATATTTTCACCATCTAACAGAACTTTCCCGAACGGCCACAGCGTACCAGACCCTGTGGCCGTTTTTCGTGTCTGACCCCCGCAACGCGAAAAACCAAAATACGATTGTCCCGCCCCACAGCCACAGGGTCTCCCTATCTCGGAAGAATGAGAAGGAGAACTCTGTGGCTGTTTTCGTTTGTCTGTTTGCCTTCGACAAGCTCAAGCATCGGACTTGTTGGTTAGTCGTTACGTTGGTGAAAAAACGGCTTTAGCCGTTACGACGAGCGCAACTGCGTCACTCGTAAATAAATAAAAGATGGGTGGTGGATAGAAGGTACTCATCGCTCATTGCTCAGCACTCATCGCTGGCAGTAGCAGTAGGAGGATTTTGTTTTGAACGAGCAAGATTTTGATTTAAGAGAAACAGTCAGCAACAACCGCGTGGTGGGTCTATGGCGCATCACACGAGGGTTTCGATTGGTTTATTTATTGGCAGTGGTCGCCTTAGCGATTGCGACATTGGCGCGGACGGCTATTTTTTATCTGTTGCGCTATTTTGTGGATGATGTTTTACCGATGGCAGACACAGGGCTAATTGTGCTGTGGATGGCCTTGGGCTTTATTGTGCTGGCTCTGGTTCAGGGCGGCTTTACGTTTATTAGTGGTCGCTGGGCGGCCCGCACGGCCGAGGGCATTAGTCTGCGGTTGCGCAATTTTCTATATGACCATATCCAGCGGCTGACCTTTACCTATCACGACCAAACCCAGACGGGGGAACTGCTCCAGCGGGCGACTTCGGACGTGGACGCCATGCGGCTGTTCTTTTCTGAGCAGGCGATTGGGGTGGGGCGGATTTTGCTGATGCTCTTTGTGAACTGGGCGGGCATTTATTTCCTCAGCCCCTATTTGGCGTGGATGTCGGTCATTGTCATTCCCATCATCATCGTGGCTTCGCTCTTCTTCTTTACGAAGGTGGGCAAGGTGTTCGAGGCGTTTCAGGAGCAGGAGGCGGTTTTGTCGAATCGCTTGCAGGAGAACCTGAGTGGGGTGCGGGTGGTGAAGGCGTTTGCGCGGCAAGATTATGAGATGAAGCGGTTTGATGTAGAGAACGATAAAAAGTTCCGGATAGGGGTGCGCTTTGCGTATATGCACGGCACGTTTTGGCCGGTGACGGATCTGTTGTGCAGTGCCCAGATGATCTTTGGCTTTTGGCTGGCGGGGATGATGGCGATTGCGGGCGACATTACGGTGGGCACGTATATGGCGTATGTGGGCATGTTGGTGTTGATTATTTGGCCGATTAGTAATTTGGGTCGGCTGATTACGGATATGTCCACGGCCGTGGTTAGTTACGGCCGCATGAGCGAAGTGATGCGCCAAGAGCGGGAACCGCTCGCTGACGGCGTGTTGCATCCTGAGCATGACCTGCGGGGCGACATCGTTTTTGACAACGTCAGTTTTGCTTATGACGGCCTGCCCGACCGAGAGGTGGACGATAAAACGACGGATGGCAAGCATAGCGTAGGCGTCATGGCCGAAATGGCGAAGCAGGGCATGGCGTATAAATTGGGCGAAACCGTTTTACATGACATTAGCTTTCACGCACGGCCGGGGCAGACCATTGCCCTGCTGGGCGCGACTGGCTCGGGCAAGACCACGTTGACCAATCTGTTGCCCCGTTTTTACGACTATACCGCTGGTCAGATTCGGGTGGATGGTCGTGAATTGCGTGACTACACGCGGGATTATTTGCGTGGTCAAATTGGCATCGTGATGCAGGAGCCGTTCCTGTTTTCGCGCACCATTCGGGAAAACATCACCTTTGGCGTGGCGCGGGAGGTGACGGACGAAGAGGTGTTTGCGGCGGCGCGGGCGGCGGCCGTGCATGAGGTCATTTTGTCGTTCCCCAAAGGGTATAGCACCCTAGTTGGGGAGCGCGGGGTGACGCTCTCGGGCGGTCAGAAACAGCGCGTGACGCTGGCGCGCACGTTGCTAAAGAATCCGCGCATTTTGATTTTGGATGACGCCACGAGTTCGGTGGATACGCATACGGAATCGGAGATTCGTGAGGCGTTGCGCCGCATGGCGGAGAACCGCACCACGTTTGTGATTGCGCATCGGGTGCAAAGCGTGATGACGGCGGATTTGATTTTGGTGTTGGCCCACGGCCGTGTGGTCCAGCAAGGCACACACGCAGAACTGTTGGCCGATGCCAAGGGTATTTACCGTCAGGTCTACGACCTACAAGCCCGCATCGAAGACGAACTGGTCAGCGAGTCCGCCGACCACCCAGTCAGCGAGTTAGCCAGTGAGCTAGTCAGCGTCCCCGCTGACTAGCTCACCCTGCACCTTGCCCCCTGAACCCTGCACCTTGATTGAACCTTGGAGTAAAAAATTATGTCTGACGAAATACAGTTTGAAGAAGAAGAGTTCAATGCTCGCTTCGACAAAAATTTATTTAAACGAATATTCATGGCGGCGGCCAAACATTGGTATCTGATGCTCGGCTTTTTGCTGGCGATTAGTGCCGCCTCCTTCTTTGATTCCTACTTCACTTTTTTGAGCAAACGGCTCATAGACGAGGGTATTTTGCCCGGTGACATGGAAGCGTTGCAGAGCATTTTGATGCAGTATGCTTTTTTCAGCGTGGTGCAAGCGTTCATGGTGTTCAGCTTCATCATGTGCGCGGGCATCATGGGCCAGCGGGTGCAATATGACCTGCGGGAGCGGATGTTTAACCATCTGCAAACGCTGTCATTTAGTTATTTTGACCGTACCCCTGTCGGCTGGATTATGTCCCGTGTCACCTCGGACGCGACCCGCGTGGGGGAGTTGGTGTCGTGGGGGATTTTGGATGTGACGTGGGGCGTGACCAACATCATTATCGCCCTGCTGTTCATGGCGTACATCAATTGGCAGTTGGCCTTTATCGTCATGTTGATGGTTCCCGTGCTGGTCGTGGTCGCCATTCAGTTCCAGAAGCATATCCTGAAAGAGTATCGGCAAGTGCGTAAACTCAACTCTAAGATTACGGGTGCGTACAACGAGAACATCACAGGAGTGCGCGTTGTCAAATCCCTGCGGCGGGAAGAGAAAAATCTGGAGGAGTTTGGCGGGCTGGCGGGGGATATGTACAAGGCGGGCTTTCGGGCGGCGTGGCTGTCCGCGCTCTTTCTGCCGGCCGTGCAGTTGATTAGCGCGTTTGCGGTCTCGGCCGTGGTGTTGGTGGGCGGCTGGCAGTTTAGCAGTGACGCCATCACGATTGGCGGCATTCAGGCGTTCATCTCTTACATCACCTTTATGATGTGGCCGGTGCAGGAGTTGGCGCGGGTGTTTGCCAGTATGCAACAGTCGGTGGCCTCGGCGGAGCGGATTTTCTCTCTGCTGGATGAAGTGCCGGATATTCAGGACAAGCCAGATGCGCTGGCGGTGGAGAGTATTCGGGGCGACATTGTTTTTGAGGATGTGGATTTTTACTATGACCCTGAGAAGCCCGTCTTGCAAAATTTCTCTCTGCATGTGAAGCAGGGGGAGACGATTGCTTTGGTGGGGCCGACGGGGGCGGGGAAGTCTACGATTGTGAATTTGCTGTGTCGCTTTTATGAACCGAGGCAGGGCAGGGTGTTGATCCACGGCCGTGATTACACCGACCTCACCCTGCACAGCATCCAGTCCCGTATTGGCATGGTGCTGCAAACGCCGCACCTGTTCTCAGGCACGGTGCGGGAAAACCTGCGTTACGGTCGGTTAGATGCCACCGATGACGAAGTGGTGTCGGCCGCCAAAATGGCAGGAGCGCACGAGTTCATCACCGTTCTTGATGAGGGTTACGAGACAGAAGTGGGTGAGGGGGGCGTGTTGCTCTCCGTGGGGCAAAAGCAGTTGCTCAGCATTGCTCGCGCCATTTTGGCTCAGCCCGACCTGATTGTGATGGATGAGGCCACGAGTTCGGTAGATACGCTGACTGAGGCGGTCATTCAACAGGCGATGGAGCGCATGATGCACGGCCGTACCAGCTTTGTGATTGCGCATCGGCTGTCCACGATTAAGCGGGCAGACCGCATTATCGTCCTAAAAGAGGGGCAGATTGACGAAATAGGCACGCACGCCGAGCTAATTCGGCAGGGCGGTCATTACTATGACCTGTACACGAAGCAGTTCCGCCAAGAGAAAAGCGCGGCGTATGATGCGGCGTATGAGCAGGCTCCCTTGGCAGTTTAGATAAGGGGGTGCGAGGTGCGAAGGGCGAGGTGCGAGGGCTGTGTGTTGCCCTTGTATCTTCTCCCCCGCGTCTGGCACTTGAAAATAAATATTTTGGAGAAAAATAATGAATACCATTATGAAAGAGTTACCGAGCTTGGCTGAAGTGGTTGTGCCAGATGGGTTTGCGTTACGGTCAGCGACCGTGGCGGATATTCCCGCTATTGTGGATTTGTTGAACGCGACGGATCGCCTGCTGACAGGACGAGAGACGCACAGAATCGACTCTTTTGAACGAGGCTGGGCAAATCCCAAGTTTGATGTGGCGCATTCGACCCGCGTGGCGGTGGAAAATGACACAGGGCGCGTAGTGGGCTATGTCTCGGTGTGGGACACAGAGCCGTTGCCCGTTTCTAACTGGGTCTCTGGCGGGGTGCATCCAGATTTTGAGGGGCGCGGGCTGGGGACGGCTCTGTTTCAGTGGGCCGATGTGCGCTTGCAAGAAACGCTCGAGCGTGTGCCGGCGGATGTGCAGGTGGATTATCGCTGTGGGGCGTTGCGTCAGCACGAAGCGGCGCACGCGCTGTTTACCTCACTAGGCTTGGAGAAGTCGCGTTATTTTTGGCGCATGGTGATTGATCATGAGGGTGAGAGGGTTATTCCTGAGCCTGCTTTGCCAGAGGGCATTGTTATTCGGCCGTGGGCGGAGGTGTTTGACCATGTTTCTCTGCGGGACGTGGCGAGCGCAACCGAAGAGGCGTTCCGTGACCATTGGGGGCATGTAGACCAGCCGCTGGATGAGATTCTCAGCGATTGGCAACATTGGGTGGACAGTACGCCAGCCGAGGAAATGGGGCCAGATGTGTGGTTCCTCGCGCTGGATGAGAGAACGGGCGAGATAGCGGGGATGTCGCTTTGTAAGCGACGCTCACGCAATAATCCAGAGTGGGCGTATCTGGATGCGCTGGGGGTGCGGCGGGGCTGGCGGCAAAAGGGGCTGGCTCTGGCGTTGTTGCATTATACGTTCCGCTTTTTCCAGCAGGCAGGCTCTACGCGGACGGAGTTGCATGTGGATGCGGCCAGTCTGACGGGGGCGACGCGACTGTATGAGAAGGCGGGCATGCGCGTGGATGAGGAGGATGTGGGCTATGTGCGGGTGTTGCAACACGGCCGTGATCTTAGCGTGCAGAATTTAGAGCAGTAAACAGTGGGCTTCGCCCGTGTAAGCAGTCATTAGTCGCTCCTGATTGATGATTGCTTACGCGCCCATGGCACAGGTTCTACCAGTGGTAGTAAGACGTTGAACGTACTCCCTTGGCCTATCTCGCTTTCGACCCAAACACGGCCGTGCATCAACTTCACCAACTGATACACAATAGATAGCCCCAAACCATACCCCTTCGCCATGCGGTTTGCTTGCCAGAACGAATCAAAAATCTTTTGTTGCGCTTCAGGCGCAATTCCCAGCCCCGTATCACTAACTTTTATCTGCCAATGCTCATTCTCAAGGGGTGAAAAATATACAGTGACGCCACCCGTTTCGGTAAATTTAATCGCATTATTGACAAGGTTAATCACGATTTGCCGCAGGCGTTTTTCATCCACTGTCGCGTATTCTGGTAAAGCGGGTGATGCCGTAATAGATAGGGTCAGCCCTTTTTGGGTGGCCAAGGGGGCCAGCAAATCCTGCAAGAAGTGACACAGTTGGGGAATGCTGGTGGGGAATGACTCCAGTTTGATGGTTCCCTGTTCTATTTGAGCTTGGTCAAGTAAATCATCAATCAGGCCATCTAAATGTTGTCCATTTTGGATAATTCGTTTGATAAAGGCCAACTGCTCTTCAGCAATATTTTCATACAAATCATCGTGGAGCAATTCGGCATAACCAAGGATGCCCCCCAAAGGCGTGCGTAATTCATGGCTGACTTTGCTCAGGAGCAGGCTCTTGTACTGGCTTGCTTCCAAGGCTTGGTCGCGGGCCAGCGCGAGTTGTTCAGCATATGCTTCAAGAGAGGCTTCCGCCTCTTTGCGCGTGGTTATATCTTGGATAACCCCTGAAAGGCGGATGGGCTGGCCGTTTTCGTTATGGATTAGCTCTGCCCAACTGTGCATATGGCGTATACGGCCATCGGGCAGAAAAATACGGTACTCCATATTGTAGGGTATGCCCTCTAAGGCTTGGCGTATTGCCTTTTCGGCTACGACTTTATCTTCGGGATGGATGGCCGCACGGAAAAGGTCGCGGGTAGGGGTGATGCTTTGGGGAGAGAGGCCGAAGAGTTGGTAATGCTCGTCTGACCAGGTGATCTCTTGGGTTTGGATGTTCCATTCCCAGTTGCCCATGTGTCCGATGGCTTGTGCTTTGGCGAGATTCACGGCCGTGTGAACCAATTTTTCTTCCTGCTGTTGACGGGCAATAGCCGCACCCAAATTATTGGTTACGACCAGCAATGCCTCCAGTTCGCTGTTTTTCCAGACGCGCTCGGTGACACAATCATCAAAACCGACAAAGCCCCACCAGTCATCCCCTACCATAATAGGCATGACGGCGATTGATAAGATGTCTTGTGACTCGAGCAGGGCCCGCTCCTGCTTGGGTAGAGTAGCGACTTGACCGGTAATAGCTTCTCCCTGCTCAAATGCTTCTAACCAGCGGAGTGAGTATCTGGTTATCGGTAGATTTTGCAGGTCAGGATTATTTATTTCGGGCGTGATACCAGGGGCGACCCACTCATAGCGTATGGAGACCAGCACGGCTTGTGTTTGCGGGCTGATATGTTTGACAAATAAGTAACTGCGGCTGACCTTGATTGTTTCGCCTAGCTTGCTCAAGATAATTTGTAGTGAGTCACGCCAATCATGCCTTTGGAGCAGGTTGGTGGTGCTAAAAGCGACCGCTTCGAGGACGGCCTCGCGGTCGCGTAACTCGGCCGTGCGTTCCATGACGCGCTGGTCGAGCAAGTCCCGCTCTTGTTGTAGTAAATTTTTGGCTTGGGTTTCTTGCCACCACGCTTTGTTCACGCTTTGGAGCAAAATGGTGATGATAATGGCAATGGTAGTGACACTGGCAACCCATACGAGAACGGTTGCCAAACCATATTGCAAGGTGTTGGGAAAATCGATTTGCTCGAGAGCTAAGGGGACAAAGTCGCGCTGGGTGATTTGCCAGCTCATGAAGAGTAAGATGATCAGGCTTAGCAGGGCAACAAAGAAGCCATCGCGCACGCCGCGCAAAATAAAGCTAAAAATGGTGAGAGTGAATAAGAAAATAAATGCTTCGATGGAGTAGCCAAAGTTGAGCAGTTCGGTGAGGGCGATGAAGAAGAGAACAATGAGAAAAATGTTGGCACGGTGGCTGAATTTAATCTGACGGGCAAACCCAAGGATGCCAAACAGGGCTGTGCCCACGATAAAGGGCAGGAGAAAAGATAGGGATGAGAACCAATTTTTTTCGGAAAAGATGGGATTTATCGCAACCAGGGCGAGTGTAGCTAAGGCCAGTGCGAAACGTAGCATGGCTGTAAAGGCTTGTTCTAAAAGGCGGCTCAAGATAATATTCTCGCCTTTTAGTGGTGTGGTATCGGCTAGTGGTGGGGGGATGAAAAAGCGCAGAAGGCGTTGTCTACGGGAGATGGGCCTACTAGCTGGCGTTGTGCTTGTGGGGACCCCGACGGACACGGCCGTGGGTGGGATCAAGGCATTGGACACGGCCGTGGTGCGTACCTGCGTGGTGATAATCTGCCCCAAAAACTGCTTGTTTGCGTTGCTCAGCGGCGCAATCTGAAACCGATATAGTACCTGCCCCGCTAAAATTTCCCCTTGTACTTCCTGCTCTGTGTCCAACTGTGCCAGCAAATTCGGCCAAGGAGCCAATACCTCTGTGGCTTCTTGGCCCATCGCCTGCTCCCCTGGCAAGCCAATTAAGTGCGCCGCCGCTGGATTAATATCGACGATTCGTCCCTGCTGGTTAATGACTAACACCCCTTCGCGCATTCCTTCCACAATGAGGTCACGCGCAATGGGGGCAATGTTGATTAACTGATGTCTAAACAGACCCCACGCCAAGGCGATAATCGTGATAGTAAAGGCAAAGGGGGTTAAATCAAGCTTCGGAATGGGACTCAGGTTGATAAAAAAGAGGATGTTGCTTACCCACGGAGCCAAAATCGCCACCATGAGCGCGACAACTTGGGCGCGATATAGCTCTTGTTTGACCCACAGACTCCGCAAAAGAACAATCGTTCCTGCCAGAAGCGATAAATAGGAAACAACAAAATGTACCCAGAACCATGCCCCATAATTGATTTGAAGCTGAAGCAGGTCGCCAATGTTGGTGAGGTTGATGTCTACCCAAAGCAGGTTGTGCCATTCATTGGTGAAGGCCAGTAAAATCGTGGTTAGGGGTAAAATAGCGAGGGTGTAGAGGAGAGTGGGAAGCCACGGCCGTGTTTGTATCTGTTTAGTATAAGCCAGCGCAAACCAGAGCCAAAAATAAGGCATAAGGGCGATGCCCACATATTGCACCGTTGTCCACCAAATTTTGTTGGTCAGACTGACTGACAGCAGTTCCAAAATGTAGCTCACCAACCAGATAGTGATGGCTAGGGTGATAAACAACAATGGTCGTCCACCCTGCGCATGACGGCGCGGCCAAATATAACTAGCGACCACGGCCGTGAGTAAAACCGCCAGCACGAGCGGAAGCACATAAGGTGTATACACAAAGGGCATAAGGTCTCAACAAAGACAGAACTACAGGACTAGATACGACATTGCCAATGAATCGTGCTTATTGTACCATCCCCACTTTGCGCTACCCAAACAAATAGCGACCGCTTACTCGCCATCCTATCACTCCCAACCAACATCCATGAACCAAAGCCTCTTTGAATTCTTCCTGCTTGTTTTTGTCTCCCTCTTCACCCTGATTAACCCGCTCGGTGTTGTGCCCGTGTACGCGGCCATGACCAGCGATATTCCTGGGCCCCAAGCGCGGCGCATTGCCCTGACGGGCACGCTCGTGGGGTTGGGCTTACTGCTCCTCTTTGCCGTGACCCAACGTTTTTTGTTCGATTTTTTTGCCGTTTCTGTCGAGAGCTTGCGCATTGTGGGCGGTCTGATTTTGCTCAGCATTGGCTGGGATATGCTCCAAGCGCGGCCGTCGCCCACCAAGCATGATGGGAATGAAGAACAAGCTGTTTTGGAGCGGGGGCAGGATATGGCCGTTACACCGCTGGGGATTCCCATTTTGGCGGGGCCGGGAGCGATTACCACAGTTATCCTGTTTATGAATCAGGCGGATGATTTGGCCGAACGCACGGCCGTGGTCATCGCTATCATCGCCGTCCTCTTTCTGACCTTTCTGGCCCTGCTCGGCGCCAAACGCATCATGACCCTGCTCGGCGACCAAGGGAGCAAAGTGCTGGTGCGCATGATGGGTTTGATTCTGATGGTCATCGGCGTCGAATTTTTCTTTAGCGGCCTAGGCCCCATCCTGCGCGGCATCTTTGAAATTGGTTGATTACTTCTCGGCAATGCAAGCAGTCGAGATTAAACTGGTCTCTAGTGTATAATGTACTCTGATACAAATAGCCATGGAGGAAAGAATGCTTCAAATTCAAAAAGAATATATCGTGGATGAAGCGGGAAATCCCAGTAAAGTAATTATATCGTTAGCCGATTTTCTTCTGCTAGAGGAAATGCTGGGGCTTGACCTGCCTGAGAACGTCTTCGAAGATTTGCGGAATGCGCGTCAGGAAAGGGAAGATGGGGTTCTTGGTGCTTATTTGGAGTTAGATGAAATTCTATGAGCCGCTTGGTTATTCATCGAAAAGCCGCTAAATATTTGTCATCTTTACCACGCCCGCTCAAAGAAAGAATCAAAGAAACTTTGACTCAGTTGGCCGAAGATCCGTTTTCAGACCCGAATGTAATTCAAATGACGGGGAATTGGGCAGGCTACTATCGTGTTCGAGTAGCGGATTTTCGCCTTGTTTTTTGGTACGACATCGAAAATGATACAGTATATGTTGATCACATTGGCAATCGCGGGGATGTATACAGAAATTAAAGCAGATTGTATGCAAGTTAAATACGTCTCATTCCTAACGGGAAAATAAAAAATGAGAAGCTAGTCAATCGACCAGCTTCTCACTTCTCACTTTTAACTGCTTCCCCCGGCTTTTCGCCGCGCTATGCTTGAAGCGGTGCGTCGCCCAAACCGCCATTCGACGGGGGCAAGGGCAGGGAGTCTAAATCGCCTCGGGCGTGATTGTTATCGGGTCGAAGCTGAATGGGCGGCGCGGTTGCCTCGAGTAGGGCAATCTCCAACACCTCGTCCATGTGCTTAACTGGAATCAAATCCAGCTCTTGACGAACCTGTTCGGGCAGGTCTGGAATATCTTTGGCGTTGTCTTGAGGGAGCAAGACCGTTTTGATGCCCGCTCGATGGGCGGCGATACTTTTGCCTTTTAGCCCCCCAATTTCCAGCACTTTGCCGCGTAGGGTCACTTCCCCAGTCATGGCTACATCCCGCCGCACGGGGCGATTGGTAAAGGCGGAAACCACGGCCGTGGTCAACGCAATCCCCGCACTCGGCCCATCCTTGGGCGTCGCTCCTGTGGGCACATGGATATGAATGTTCATCTGGTCAAACACAGCGGGTTCCAGACCCAACGCCCGCGCATTTGCCCGCGCATACGTCAGAGCCGCTTGGGCTGACTCTCGCATCACATCCCCCAGCGACCCCGTTAGCCGCACCTCCCCTTTGCCTTCGCTCAGGCTCACTTCGATAGGCAGAACGTCGCCGCCGACCTGGCTGACGGCCAGCCCTGTTGATACACCGATTTCATCTCGTTCTTCGGCGCGGCCATAGCTCACTTTTTCAGGCCCAAGGTGTTCGCGCACCTCCACGGCCGTGATTTCAAACGGCCCCGCTTCATCATTCGCCACCTTCACCGCCACCTTGCGCACCAGCGTGCCCAACTGCCGTTCAAGTTGACGCACCCCCGCTTCTCGCGTGTAATAGCGCACCGTTTGGCGTACCGCCTCATCTACAAACGTCACCCCAATCTCAGCCGTAATGCCGTGCGCCTTGATTTGTTTGGGAACCAGATGCCGCTGGGCAATGCGAATTTTTTCATCTTCGATATAGCCCGGCATATCAATCGATTCCATCCGGTCATACAGCGCGGCTGGAATCTTCTCTTTCTGGTTTGAGGTGGTCACAAAAATAACTTGGCTCAGGTCAAATGGCACTTCCAGATAATGATCCGTAAAGCTGTCGTTCTGTTCTGGGTCTAGCACCTCCAGCAAAGCCGAGCTGGGGTCGCCCCGCCAATCACTGCCCACTTTGTCGATCTCGTCCAAAATAATAATCGGATTGTTGACCTGCACGTCGCGCAACGCCCGAATAATCCGACCGGGCAACGCGCCGATATACGTCCGGCGATGCCCCCGAATCTCTGCCTCATCGCGCACGCCGCCTAGGCTAATCCGCGCCGTTTTGCGCCCCATTGCTCGCGCAATTGAGGAGGCAATGGAGGTTTTGCCCACGCCGGGCGGGCCGTTCAGGTTGATAATCGCCCCGCGCATATGCTCGCCCGCCAGCTTGCGCACGGCGACATATTCCACGATGCGCTCCTTCACGTCATCCAGCCCGTAATGGTCTTCGTCTAGCACCTCGCGCACATGCGTCAGGTCTAAATTATCCTCCGTGCTTTTATCCCACGGCAGGTCTAGCAAGGTGTCCAAGTAGGTGCGGATGACGCCCGCTTCGGCCGATTGTGGGTTTTGCGAAGCGTAGCGGTCTAGCTCTTTTTGCGCCCGTTTTTGCACCTCTTCGGGCATATTGGCCTCTTCGATTTTTTGGCGCAGTTCGCTGATGGGGTCATCTTCTTCCTCCCCTAGCTCACGCCGAATGGCTCGCATCTGTTCCCGCAATAGATACTCGCGCTGGGCTTTGTTCGCACCGTCCCGCGCTTCTCCTTCGATGAGGTTGCGGATTTCGGCCACGCGCAGTTCGTTCTCAATGTAGTCGCGTACTTTGGTGAGGCGGTCAGCCCCATCCAGATTGGTCAGCAGGTCTAGCTCCATCTCGAAGGGCAGGTTAAGCAGACCTGAGAGATAGTCAGCCAATGACCCAGCCGTGCGGTGACTGCGCGTGGCGGCCATAATTTGCTGGTTGGCGTCGCCCAGTGCTTCCGCGTACTCCTCGAGATAGGCAATCGTTTCTAAGAGGGGCTGGGGATCGCTATCGTCTGTTTCGCTCGTTAGCAGTTCATAGCTTCCTGTCAAAAACGGTTCCGTTTCGGTTACCTCGTCTAGGGTAACGCGATGCTTGTGTTCAGCCAGCATTTGCACCATGCCGAGTTGGGGCGAGCGCAAAATGTCGCGCACCTCGGCCAAAATGGCGACGGGGAGCAAATCTTCTTGGTGTGGTTTTTCGACGTCTGCTTTGTATTGGATGGCGACGATTAGTTCACCACCCGCCTGCACGGCCGCTTGTGCCGCCGCGAGTGAAGAAGGGCGACCAATAGTAATCGTGGTGGTAATGCCAGGAAAAACAGCACCACCGCGCAAAGGCACGATGGGCACAATTTTAGGGGTTTCGTTCGTTTTCATCTATTCTCTGTCCTCTGACTTTGACCATGAACGCGCCACTCGTGCTCGACTGACGCATTAAGTAATGTATGATGGACTTTTGTGTATTGGTCACAAATTGCTTATACAAACAATCCTGCCTCGGTACGCCTCGCCGCCTACGGCGGCTTGGCTATTCTAAAGGGTCTTTTTTTCGTTTGGGCTTTCGCCCCAACGAAAAA
>JBGTIZ010000511.1:0-11792 GCA_041745395.1 Promineifilaceae bacterium (SeqCode)
CGGGACAATCTGTGTCAGCGGTGTCCACGGCCGTGTCTAATCCCTTACCCTTACCTGCTCCCCCCAGCGACATTAAACGTGCCATCCAGCGTGCCGAACTACCCCCCACTCAAGGGGGTAGCCACAGCATTGATGATCGCACTTGGTCACGCTTGGAGCGGGTCAAGCACGCTTACGAAGCGAAACGCGCCGCCAACGGGGGCGAAGCGGAGCAAGGCACGAAGAAATTGCCTTCTTTTATGACGGCTGAAGAAAAGCAGATGGCCGTCCAGCGACGTGAGCAGAGGGAAGCGAATAGAGAAATCATGCGGCAGACGCAAACGCGACGCAAGCCCACGGCCGAGCAAATGCAAAAAATCCAGCGGCGCAAATCTGAGCTTATTATTCCGTCTGAAAAGCTTCATAGTGGGTCAGTGGGTCAGCAGGTCAGCGAGTCAGCCAGTCAGCAGGTCAGCGAGTCAGCCAGTCAGCAGGTCAGCAGGTCAGCCAGTCAGCAGGTCAGCAGGTCAGCCAGTCAGCAGGTCAGCAGGTCAGCGAGTCAGCCAGTCAGCGAGTCAGCAGGTCAGCAGGTCGGCGGGACGGGGACGCAGCTTGTTAAGGAGACGGCTACGGCTAGCCCTAGTTCTGTTCAGCGAGAGACGGATGAGACGTTACTGGATGATTTACAGCGGAAACCACAGGACAATGAACAAGGAACAATGAGCAATGAACAAAGGGCTAATCCTGCGTCAGCTCAAATCACGTCACCGCAACAAGTTCAGCACATGGGCAATGAGCAAGGGGCTAATCCTGCGTTACCTCAAATCACGTCACCCCAACAAGTTCAGCGCATGGGCAATGAGCAAGGTGGGGGAGTGGGTCAGTTAGTTAGTCAGGCTGTTGTTCAGCGTGAAAGTGGGGAACAACGCCCCAGCGGGATTGAACAAATACCCGCCAGCTCACCGGTGGACCAACCATCTAACCCACTGCCTGTTCAATTATCTACCCAATCACCTGCACAATCGGTTAACCAATTACCCAATCAGCTAACCAGCGAACCAAACCCCCAATCCAAAATCCAAAATCCAAAATCCAAAATGACCGTGATGCGGGAGGCGGGGATGCAGGCGGAGGAGCAGAACAGGTTAGGCGATTTGTTGCGTGATGTGGCTCCCGCACAACGCACAGATTCTTCGATTCCGCTGGTCACGCCGGCCAAACCACGGCCGCGTCTGCAACGTCAAAGTAGTCAAAGCAGTAAAAGCCAGCCATCCCCGCAGGCATCAACGCCCGCGTCCTCACCTGCGGCCCCCGCGCAGGCGACTTATCCCGTGCAAACGGAGATTGGCGAGTTGCCGAGTGATTTGTGGAATTGGATGGGGGAAACGCCGCCCTCTGCCCCGACGACCCAAAACGAAGGGCAGATTGCGCGACAAACTCCTCATGCAGACGAATACCACACGGCCGTGCAACGCGCCGTCGCTCAGGTCAACAATGAACATGCACAAGAGGGCACGAGCTATGCACCCCCCTCCCCATCGACTCCTCACCTGCAACGGCGTCCTGACAATGCTACGGAAAAAAAAAAGATGACAACGTAGACGGAAAACGCCAGCTCAAACTCTACTCCGAAGAGGGGGATGCGATGCGCATCATCCAAGACCCCATCGTCATTCATACCAAACTGCCCGACGCAGATGAAGGCATGGAGGTGTACACCAACCAACTGAGCTACTACGACATGAAGGAAGTGGCCAAAACAGTTGACCTGACGCCCCCTGGAGCAGAGGAAGCTGAAGACCCTACGGCCGCTGGACAAAAAGAGGGGGCGCAAACCAACAGCGGCGCGACGGACATTACGGGCACGAGCAACAGCAATGAGACAAATAGCACCACAAACGTCACCACAGATATGCCCAGCAGTATCGGCACAACGGCCACCCCGCCCGACGTGGTGCAACAGCAAGAGAGTAGCGAGTTACTACAAACCTTTACTCAAGGGCAAGCCACGATTCATACAGACCAAGGCGACCCCGCCCAAATGTCCTCATTGGTCCCCGTTATTATCCAAAAGCGGGAAACGGCTGATGACGACCATCAGGCTGGCGAATCTTATGTGGCCTACATTCACGCCAACGCCCTTGATGAATTTGCCCGCCATACCGAAGCCCTATCCAGCGAAAGCAATCGGCGCGATATTGACCTACACAAAGTCGCCCACGAAGTTTATCGCCAAATCAAAAGACGGCTGGAAACAGAACGAGAACGCGGCCGTGTCAACGTTTAACAATGAACAATTAACAAGGAGCAATGAGCAATGAGCAAATTGCTCATGCCTGACTCAGCCACCATTTACACCAGAGCAAGACAGAACTTCTTAGGCAAACCGCCCCCTTTGTTCATTACTCATTACTAATTGACCAAAATGCCCAATCAGACGAAAGGCAACCTCACACCAGCCAAAATATACGAAACCACGACGAGGGGTTCCCAGAAGGGAACACCCATCTTTTGCCATTTCAACCCCAACAAATACACCCTGTCGATTACTAACAACTTTCGCGTCAAGGGGATGGATGGCAACAGCAGTAACTACAACCTCGAGTCAGACGAATCTTCGCTCAACCCGCGTGAACTGACGATACAAGAGCTGTGGTTTGATGCGTATGAGGAAAGCGGCGATGTGCGCAAGGTTACGGGCGACCTCATGACGCTGGCGCAGAAAAAGGATTCGGAATGGACGCCCCCCCCGCCGCCGCCACAACAGCAGGGTGGGAGCGGCGGAGGGGGTGGCGGCGGCGGCGCAGAACCGAAACCACCGCCAGCCAAGGTCGCGTTTGAGTGGGGTGATTTTCAATTCTTGGGCGTGATTAAATCGCTCACCATTGATTACGTCCTTTTCCGTGTAGACGGTGCGCCCGTACGCGCCAAAGCCAGTCTGAAACTGACTGAGTTTAAGCAAGACAAAGCGTTTCCGGGGCAAAACCCGACCTCGGGCAACGGCCCCACCGAACGAATTTGGCTGGTGCGGGCAGGGGATAGGCTCGACAGCATTGCGGCCAGCGTTTACAACGACGCCACCCGTTGGCGAGCCATCGCCCATCATAACCATATCGAAGACCCGTTCTCGCTCCAGACGGGGACGGAGTTAGCCATACCCGCTTATTAGAGTGCTGAGCGATGAATGCTGAGTGGCCTGTGGTCAAGTGGCACAGCGCGAAGCGCAATTTACTCATTATTCATTATTCATTACTCATTGATTCCCTATGAATAGTTTGCGACTGACCAGCTCCATTTATATCCGCGTGGCGGGTCAGGATTTGCTCACCGAAAATGGGCAAAACCTGATTGAAGTGATCGTGGATCAGCATTCGCATCTGCCCAGTATGTTTGAGGTGCGGCTGTATGATGCCCGGTTACGCTTGCTGGAGAGTGATTTGCTGGGGCCGGCGCAAAAGGTGGAGATTGGGGCAGTAACACAAAGTGGCAAGGGGGTGCGGCTGATTGAGGGGGAAATCACGGCCGTGGAACCAATCTTTCACCGCGACGGCGGAGCCGAAATCCTCCTGCGCGGTTACGACAAAGCGTTCCGCCTCTACAAACGCGCTCAAAGTCGCACTTTTCTTAATGTCAAGGATAGCGACTTGGCCGAAAAAATCGCCCAAGAGTGGAACTTAGATGTTGAAGTGGAGCGCACCACTACCCTGTATGACCACGTTTACCAGCGCAACCAAAGCGACCTCGAATT
The DNA here is from genome assembly GCA_041745395.1 of Promineifilaceae bacterium (SeqCode). GTDB lineage: Bacteria > Chloroflexota > Anaerolineae > Promineifilales > Promineifilaceae > Hadersleviella. The sequence continues at coordinate 3,728 of JBGTIZ010000511.1, forward strand.
TTTACTGCAACGCGCTTGGCGCATCGGTTTTGAATGTTTTGTCAAAAACAACACCCTTTATTTTCGTCGTCCGCGCCAGCTCAACGCGCCCACGGCCACCCTGAGCTGGGGCGAAGATTTGCTCTTTTTTCATCCCCGCATGAACTTTGCCGAACAGGTCGATGAAGTGGTGGTGCGCGGCTGGAACTCCATGGAAAAAAAGGGCGTCGTTGGCCGCGCCACGGACGGCCGTGTGCAGGCCACTATCGGCAGTAAATATGCCCCGCAAGCGTGGATCAACCAATTCCAAGACATCAAATACGTCATCGTTGACCAGCCCGTCTTTACCCAAACCGAAGCCGATATCTTGGCCTCGGCTCGCATGGATGAGCTGGTCGGCGCGTTTGTCAGCGCGGAAGGCATCGCCTTTCGGCGGCCAGAGATTGAGGCGGGGCAAGAGGTGCGCATTGCGGGCGTGGGGCATCGCTTTAGCGGCATCTTTTTGGTCACCAGTGCCCGGCATGTTTTCACTCGTGCCGATGGTTTCGAGACCACCTTTACCGTTCACGGCACCCGCACGGGGCTGATTAGCGAAGAGATGCAGGCTCGAGAACGACTTGACCGCTGGTACGGCATTTTTATCGGCTTGGTGACGAATAACAACGACCCGACGAAGCAAGGGCGGGTCAAAGTCCGCTTTCCGTGGCTCGACGACCACGGCGAGAGTGATTGGGTGCGGCTGGCGGGCATTGGCTCGAGTAGTGAATCGGGCGTGACCATGCTCCCCAATGTGGATGACCAAGTGCTGGTCGCCTTTGAGCATGGGGATTTTAACCGCCCGATTATCATGGGCAGTTTGCAACAGGAAACGGGCGAAGACACGGAAACGGTCACGGAAAATGGGCGCACGGTGCGGGCTAGCTGGCGCACCAGCGGTGGGCATAACATGACCATGGCGCATAATAGCCGCGAAAATTTCCTGCAAATCAACACCAATAGCGGGCACTCGGTGCGGCTCGACGAGACGGCGCAAAAATTGGTGATTACCAGTGCGGGGGGACACAAGATTGTGCTGGATGACCGTACTCGCCAAATAAGTATTGAAAGCGCGGGGGATGTATCGGTACAGAGTAAAGGGAATGTCGCCGTGCAAGCGGGGCGTGATTTGAACCTCACGGCCGTGGGTAGACTCAATCTGCGCGGCGCACAAATTAACTTGCAGTAAAGCGTGCGAAGTGCGAGGTGCGAAGTCGCACCACCCGTCGCACCTCGCCCATCGCACCTCGCACTTTTCGGAGAAAACAAATGCCTAAAGCAATCGTTGGTCGAGGCTGGTCTTTCCCCCCCGGTATCGGGGTGCAGGGCGGCTTAGCCCTCACCCATGAACATAGCGAAATCACCCAAGCCATTATCATCATTCTGACCACCAGCATTGGTGAACGGGTGATGCGCCCCACGTTTGGCAGTCGCCTGCCCGACCTAATGTTTGAACCCATCACCACGCACACGCTCAACCTAGCGGGGCGGTATGTGGAGGAGGCGCTGGGCATGTGGGAACCGCGCATAGAAGTGACCCAAGTCACGGCCGTGGTTGACGAAGCCCGCCACGGCCGCATCCTGATAGACATCGATTACAACATCAAAAACAACAACGACAAACGCAGTCTCGTCTTTCCGTTCTACACCATTCCCGAGCATGAGTAGCCATCTTTTCACTTTTCACTTTTGACTTCCAACCAACCCTATGACCCTCTCAAACCTCATCCCCAACCTAGACGACCGTCACTTCCAAGACATCGTAGACGAAGCGAAGAAGCGCATTCCCCATTATTGCGACGAATGGACCGACCACAACGTTAGCGATCCCGGCGTGACCTTCATCGAGCTGTTTGCGTGGATGACCGACATGATTTTGTATCGGGTGAATCAAGTGCCCGACCGTCATTATGTCAAATTTATGGAAACGATGGGCATTAAGCTCAAAAGTGCCATTCCCGCCCACGTGCCAGTCACTTTTTGGCTTTCCGCGCCGCAAGAAGGGGTCATGACGATTCCCGCCGGGACGGAGGTGTCGAGTACGCAGACGGAAACAGAAACCCCGATTGTGTTTACCACCAACGAGGATTTCCAAGTGACGCCGCCTTTGTTCACGGCCGTGGTCTCACGCGTCGCCACCGAAAAAGCGAACGAAAAACGCATCGTCACCCACAACAAACGCCTGCTAGACATGGGCGCCAGCAACATCGGCATCTTCTCCACCGTGCCACAAGTAGACGACGCCCTTTACCTCGGTTTCGAGAACGACCTTAGCCATCACATCCTCAGCATCCGCGTCGATTGCGAGACAGCGGGCGGCGCGGGCGTCATTCCCAACTTACCCCCCTACCTCTGGGAAGTCTCCACGGGCAAAGGAGATATGGATTGGCAAACGTGCGAAGTCGAGCTAGATACCAGCCTCGGGCTAAACGTCAGCGGGCGCATCGAGCTACACCTGCCCCACATGGATAGAAGCCGCATTCAAGACCAAAACCTGTACTGGCTCCGCCTGCGCGTGCGCGCCATCGGCCCCACCGAGCGCCAAGCGGGCATGTTGCCCTACGAAGTCACCCCGCGCATCAAACAAATCGCCGTGGCCTCGCTGGGCGGCACAACGGAATGCACCCACGCCCAAGTTATCACCCATGAACTGCTCGGCCGCAGTAGTAGCGAACCCAACCAACGCTTCTTCCTCAAGCACAAGCCCGTTCTGGAAGCACGGCCGGATGAACGGCTGGCCGTCGAAGAACACAGCAAGCTCGTGCCATGGCAAGAGGTGCAAGATTTTGCCGACTCCGGCCCTGAAGACCGCCATTACCTGCTTGACCATACCAGCGGCGAGGTGCGTTTTGGCCCCGCCATTCGCTTGCGCAACGGGGATATAAAACGGCACGGCCATATTCCCCCCCGCAATGCCACCATCGTTTTCACCCGTTACCGCACGGGCGGCGGGCTGATGGGCAACATCGAGACGGGCATTCTCAATACGCTCAAAACGGCCATTCCTTATATTGACCGCGTCCTCAATCGTCGTGCCGCTCGCGGCGGATTAGATGCCGAATCGCTCAACGAGGCGATGATGCGCATGCCGCTCATGTTGCGCTCCCGCGACCGCGCCATGACCGCCTCTGACTTTGAATTCCTGACCCGCCAAGCGTGGCCCGAGAAAGTCGGCCGTGTGCGCTGTTTGCAACCCCAACCCTCAGACGCCAATCCCAGCGTTTTGCCCGGCCAAGTGTACGTGCTGGTCGTGCCCCAAGTGAAGCACAAACATCGCTACATTCCCTCGGCGCAACTCCGCCTCACCGCCGCCGAGATTGGGCGACTAGCTGATTATTTAGACGAGCGGCGTCTGCTCACCACCCGCGTCTATGTGCGCGAACCCATCTATCGCTGGGTCTCTGTGCGCGTTTCGGCGGGGGTCACCCCCGGCATGAGCGAAGCAGAGGTAGAGCGCATGATTTTAGAACGGCTTTACCAATTTTTGAACCCGCTCACGGGTGGCCTGGACGGTCAGGGCTGGCCTTTCGGCCGTGATTTGTTCGTGGCGGATGTCTATCAGGCTTTGCAAGGGATGGAGGGCATTTTGTTCATTCGCAACGTCGAGCTATACACCTCCTCGCCCAACGGCCGCCGGGTAGACCAGCCCGTTGAGTCGGGCATGATAGATGTGGTTGAGCATGGCGTCATCGCCTCCGGCTACCACGACGTGAACTTTGTGCGGTAGAGCGAGAGCAAGGTGCATGGTGCAGGGTGCAAGGGGCATCCCCCTCAGCACTCATCGCTCATCGCACAGCACTGATTTTTTCCATGAAAAAAAAGCGACTCCACAAAAAACCGCCCAAAGAAGACGAGAAGCGCGTGCAGAAGCAACGGCAGGCGTTGGCGGCGGCGCGGCGGCCGGGTCAGCTTCCGCCAGAGGTGCTGGAGACGAATCAACATTTGCCCCAGCCCGTGGATCATCAAATGTTGCTCCAGATGCAACAGGCGCACGGCAACAGCTATGTGCAAGCTTTTTTGACCCGTTTGGCGCAAAAGCAGAAGTTTGAGGAGCGGGAAGAAGAAGAAAAACGACTGCGCTCCCCTGAATCAAGCGCGAAGCTAGCTGAGCATAACGCTTATGAAATGGAAACCGAGGCGACTATTTCTCCGCGCGGCGTTTTAGAGCTAGACATTGTGCGCATGTTGGACATGAAACGGTACAGCAAGCTGGCGCAAGCGTATCGCCACGCCATTAAAGAGTGGAAAGGGTCGGCGGCGGTTGACCTGCTGGGGGAGCCGTTTCAGGATAACCAGATGAAGCTACAGGGAGATGGGGCACTCCGAATGAATTTGGGCAAAGGGTTTATTCAATCGCTGGAAAAGGTGCAAGACCCCAAAAGCCAGCATGAAACGCCAGAAATGGGGTATGGCCTGCCGTTTAAGGCGCGGGTGCGGGCGACTCTGCACTACAATTCGCAAGACCCCAAACTGCGTGAGGCGGGCGTGGACAAAACGAACCGCCAAAATATGCAACAAGCAGAATTGCACAAAGGGCTGTACCTAAAGCTCGAGATAGAAAGCGTTTACCAATACCGCGTCGGTGATAAGCGGGAAGAAAAAGAGCTAGGCGCCATGGTTGTTCTCGCCGCTGAAATTAGGTAACAGCTTTTTAATTGTCGATGGCTAATTGTCAATAGCCAATTGTCAAGTGGGGCGGGCCGGCATTATAGAACCGCTTTTTAATTGTCAATTGCTAATTGACAATTGGAGTGGGCGGGCATTGTAGAACCTCTTTTACTCATTGTTCATTATTCATTACTCATTGAAAAAAAATGGCTATTCGCGCACAAGTTCATGTAACAGGCCCCGGTATTAATCGCGTTTTTGTACTGGAAGAAGGCACGATTCGTATCGGCCGCGATGCGGCGTGCGAAATACGGCTGGATCATCCCTTGCTGTCCTCGATGCACGCCCGTTTGGAGCGGTTGGGGAACAGTACGCAAATCACGGATTTGAACAGCTTGCGGGGGACGCGGCTGAACGGGGAATGGCTGGAACCTAGCGTGGCCACCGCGCTCACGTCTGGGGATGAGGTTTTGATTCATCCGTTTCGGCTGGCGTATACCGAAGTGGTCGTGCCCGAGGGGCTTGACCCACGGCCGCGTATAAATCCCGAAGATGAGCAGACTGAGGCAGATGACCAAGCCGAAGACGACGACACCCCGCCCACCCATCCGACAGACAGCGATGATGACGATGATGATGATGATAGCGTCGCAGGCATGCTCCCTACTTCGCTCAGCCGCACCCACCTGCGGCTCGACCACCAAACCCGCATTCCGGCCGGACTATCCCACCACAGCATCCGCTACATCAGCTACCTGCCCGCCATTTACCAGACCGACTTTGTTAGCCGTTTTCTCGGGATGCTCGAAGCGATTTTGATGCCTGTTGAATGGACAGTGGGCAGTTTTGACCTTTTTCTCCACCCCCAAACCGCCCCGACCGAATTTTTGCCGTGGCTCTCGGGCTGGTTCGGCCTCACTTTTGACCCGACGTGGAGTGAAGAAAAGCAACGCCTTTTTATAGAAGAAGCGCACCTCATTTTTGCGCGGCGCGGCACAAAATGGGCACTTAGTCGCGTGCTGGAAATTTACACGGGACGCGCCCCAGAAATTATAGACCTAGACGAGCAAGCCCCCTTTACGTTCACCGTGCGCCTGCCCATGCGTGAGCGCGACGTCAATCGGGAGTTAATCGAGCGCATCATTCATGAAGACAAACCTGCCCACACCAGCTACAAGCTAGAGTTTGCCACGCGGGCAGATGGACGAGTGATGTGGTCGAAGTTGGAGGATATTTAAGCGATGATCTCGACGATAACCCATGACCAGCTAGCCCCCCGTGAACTGACGGCTGACTTTACGTTTCGCCATTTGCAACTGGAGCTAACGCGGCTCGATATGCTGTTGCATCGCCAAATTCGGCGCCAGCAAAGACGCCGGCAGGCTCATCAACAGAGCAATGGCAGTGGCTCGAATGGGCAGAGCGGGAGTGACCAGCCCAATCTATTCCAAAACTTTTACGTCTCGGATGAGCAGGCGTATGCCCTGTTGCAACGACCGTTTGGGCAGGGCACAGGGGAAAATGAGCAGGAGACGGCGGCGTATGGGCAGGCGTTGCAGAATATCAATGAGCAGATTCAGGAGCTGGCCGAAGAGGCGCGGGTCAGCGCGGAGCCGATGCGTCTGTTGCGCTTGGTGGCTTTGTTTAACCTCAATCGGTTTGAGCTAGATACCCTGCTCATTGCGCTCGCGCCCGCGCTGGATTTGCGTTATGAGGCACTGTATGGCTATCTGCATGATGATTTGAGCCGCAAACGGCCGACGGTGAACTTGGTGCTGGATTTGCTCTGCCCGCCGGGGCCAGAACGACTGCTCAAATATGGGTATTTTGCGGATGACGCGCCCCTTTTTCAGCAGAGGTTACTCCAGCTTGAGGGGCAAGAGCAGACGCTGAACCAGACGGTCGCGCCAGATGCGGGGCTGATTGCGTGGCTGTTGGGTCGCTACCAGACCGAGACAGACACACGGCCGTTTCTCCGTTTTGAAGCGCATCCCCTGCCGCAAGATGATTTGCTGACGGAGAGCCAACTGGCTCAGGTGGATTATGCGGCCCAAACCACGGCCGTGGTGGTCTTACGCGGCCGTGATGCGCTCTGCCAGCAACTGGCCGCCCAGCAACTCGCCTACCAGAAAAAGCGCCCTTTGCTGACTCTTGATTTAAGCGAAGCGGCGCGGCGCGAAAAGCTCCCCGCCGACGTGATACGCATCGCTCTGCGTGATGCCCACCTGACCAACGCCATTCCGTTTATCACGGGCTGGGACACCTGCCTAGACGGGGACGCGCCGCCGCCCCAGTTGGTGACGCTCATTTGTGACTTTGCGGATGTCATTATCATCGCGGGGGAGGAGGAGTGGCGTCCGCGCGAAATTGCGCGGCAACGTCGTTTTCTCTGGTTTGAGTTTCCCGTGCCGGATTATGACCAGCGAATTCATCTGTTGCACTTTTTTATCGAGGCGATGGGGGTGAACACGGCCGTGGACAATCCCGAAAATCTCGACCTCGTGGGACTCGCCACCCAATTCTCGCTGACCACGGGGCAAATTCGGGATTTGGTGCACACGGCGCAAGACTTGGCCGTGGGGCAACAAAAAGAACTCGGCCGTGAAGAGCTATTTACCGCCGCCCGCGCCCATTCCAATCCCCGCCTCTCCACCCTGGCGAACAAAGTGACGCCTCGCCATGATTGGGACGATTTGGTTTTGCCGCTCGACCAAGTCAATATGTTGCGCGAACTGCTCACCACGGTACGCAAACGGCCGTTTGTGTTGCAACAGTGGGGCTTGGGCAAAAAGCTGACCGCCAGCGCGGGCATTACCGTTTTGTTCGCCGGCCCCCCCGGCACGGGTAAGACGATGGCGGCCGAGGTGCTTGCCCGTGAGATGGGGCAAGACCTGTACAAAATCAATTTGTCCAGCGTGGTCAGCAAATATATTGGCGAAACCGAGAAAAATCTGGAGAAGATTTTTCTCGAAGCGGAAAGCAGTAACGCCATTCTCTTTTTTGACGAAGCGGACGCGATTTTTGGCAAACGCTCTGAGGTGAAAGACGCGCACGACCGGTACGCCAACGTCGAGGTCAGTTATCTCCTGCAACGGATGGAGCGGTATGACGGGGTAACGATTTTGGCGACCAATTTACGCGCCAATTTGGATGAGGCGTTTATGCGTCGCTTGCAGTTTGCGGTTGATTTTCCCTTCCCCGAAGAAGAAGACCGTCGCCGCATTTGGGAAGCCCTGATGCCGACCCATATGCCTGTGGCGGACAATTTGGATTTGGCTTATATGGCGGCGCATTTTCGGTTGGCGGGCGGCAATATTCGCAACATCATTGTCAGCGCGGCTTATCTGGCTTCCACAAATGGGCAGGTGGTGAAGATGTCGCATCTGCTCCACGGCGCACGGCGGGAGTTGCAGAAGATGGGGTATTTGGTGGATGAAGAAGT
>JBGTIZ010000512.1:0-5404 GCA_041745395.1 Promineifilaceae bacterium (SeqCode)
CGCCCACGGCCGTTTGCAAAACGTCAGTGCCGTGCCAACGAGAACCACCATCTACGCCACCCACGTTGCGCGGGTCAAAGGGAAAGATATTGAGATAGGTTGTATCGGCGGGGAAGTCGTCGTTGGGGGCAAAACCGCCATCCAGAATAGCGATGCGAACTCTGTTGTCCAGTTTATCCCCATAATAGAGGGCGTCCCAAGCATCGGCCGTGCCGATGTCTTGCACACTGCCGCTGTTCATATAGTGCCAATTGTAGGCGTTGCTGGCGTAGTCACCGAGGATACTATTGGGGGCTTCGATACTGCTGACTGGCACGGCCGTGGCATCAGTCGGCGGGCTAACCCAATTGACGCCAATGCTGGCCCCCGGTTGAGACACGGCCGTTTCGCTGGCAATGGCGATTAGACGTGCCCCATCTTCACCAGAAAAGCGGTGTTCCCCCACGGCAACGCCATGCTCGGCTTGCAGGCCATCCAAGGCGACCACATTGGCCTCCAGATTGGCCAGGTCGGCTTGGTCAAGGTTGACGCGCACGAGGTAGAGAGGGGGCAAATCAGCTATGCCCGCCTCGGCGGGGTCGCTGGTAAGGAGCAGTGTGCCCTCGTATTGGGTAAGAATGGCGTCTAACACGGCCGTGTTGTCCGTTTGCACGACGATTTCATTGGCGACAAAGGCCGCTACGTTGCCCAGTTCATCGGCCACAGCGGCCAGCGGGCGCGGCTCCCCTTCTAGCTCGGGCAGGGTCAGATCGGTGGGTACGGGCACGGCCGTGTCTATGCGCGTTTCAAAAGGGGGCGGCGGGGTGCTGTTGCCGCTCATAACCGTGGGCAGATGAACCACATACCCTTCGACAGTGACGGTCACGGTCGCCAACTGTTCAAATTCGCCCGTAAAACAGGGTGTGCCCGCACATACAGTGACGGCATGTTCACCCGCGCTGGCGTCGGCGGGAATGGTAAACGACTGAGTAAAGGCTCCCCCATCAGGAATGGTAAAGGTTTCGTAGTCCACACCTTGCCAACGAATGGTTCCCTGATAACCTCCGGGGGTGTAGCCTGTGCCTTGCAGGGAAATAGAGGCTCCCGGCTGGGCCGTATCGGGCACGGCCGTGAGAGTTTGTTCTTGGGGCACGGCCGTGGCAATGCCAAAGAGTAAACTTGCGCCCAACAGCAATCCTAACGTGAGGAAACGGCTCCAAGGAAACATAGAAGTTTGCTGATATACGTGGGAAAGACGTGTTGCGTGTTTCATTTGAAAAACCTCCGTCTGTTAGTACTAAAGTAACGAGTTGCGTATAGAGGCAGTCTAACATGGTTCAAATAAACCTTGCAGTAAACTCCACCACAAATTCACGTTTGGGGTAAGGAGGCGCGGTATTTAGATGACAAAAATCGTGGGGAAGGCGTGACAGGTGGTAATGTTGCCACGGCCGTGTGTGGGCTAGCATAAAGAACAGTAACTATGAACACAACTCAAAATAGTCACTTACAAATTTAGGAGGAATAAACCATGCAAGCAGTTGCCCAATGGCATCATGGTCTGTCCTTTACGGGCACGGCCGAGACAGGTTTTACGGTTAACATGGGGGGCAGTCCCACCGCAGGGGGAGATGACGATGGCTTCCGGCCGATGGAGTTGATTTTGGTGGGGCTGGTGGGCTGTACGGGGATGGATGTTGTGTCTATCTTGCAAAAAATGCGGCAGGATGTCACCCAGTTTTCGGTCACGGCCGAGGCGGAAAAGGCGGAGACGCACCCGAGAGTTTATACGCATATTAAGCTGATTTATAACATACACGGCCGTGGTATCGACCCCAAATCAGTCGAGAAAGCGATTCAGCTTTCGGCCGAACGGTACTGCCCCGTGCAGGCCATGCTCTCGGCTTCCGTAGCCATTGAGACAGCGTATGAGATCGTAGAAGTGTGAGTAAGCGAGCAAGTGAGCAAGGGAGTAAGAGACTCTCTTGCTCTCCCCCTCTCCTCCTCTCTTACTCTCGTTAAGCGAGGAACTGGCGGAGGAAGTAGATAAAGCGGTAAACGTCGGCGAAGTTGGTGGGCAGGCTGACCGAGACGCGCAGGGCGCCGGCGGTCTGTTCGTTTTGCTGTTGTATCACGGCCGTGAATTGGTCGTAGGTCATGTACCCTCCTTCTTGAAAGAATTGACGCATTTGCACGGCCGTGAGGCTATGCGCCACCTCCCCCGCTCCCGGATTACAAAAACAGCCCGTGCGGAACGAAATCCCCGCCTCATTCCCCAGCCGCTCTAACAAACGAAAATCAAGCAGATGCCCCTGCGCGTCAAACAGGTTAAAGGTAATCGTGCCGCCCCGTTCGGCCAAATTTTGGGGGCCGTACAGCTTAACCAACGGTGCGCCGCTGTTATGGGTCAGCGCTTGCAACTCATTCAGGAGCCAGCCAGTCAGAGCCACGGTGTGGGTGTGAATGGCATCTATGCCCACGCTGTCTACAAAACGCAGGCCAATTTCCACGGCCGGGATATTTAGATAATCAATCGTGCCATCCTCAAAACCAGCCGCGCCCTCGGCCAAATAATGCCCATCCCCCTGCACCGACGCAATGGTAATCGTGCCGCCCGCAAACCACGGCCGTTGCAACTTAGCCAAAGCCGTCCGTTTGGCGATGAGTGCCCCAATGCCCGTCGGGTAACCAAAAATTTTGTAAAACGAAAGGGTCACAAAATCGGGATGCCACTCACCCAAATCAAGCCGATTGGTGGGGGCAAAGGCGGCCGCATCGAGCAGGACATCCCAGCCCGCCGCTTGCGCTTCGGCAATCCAAGTGAGCGGATGTTGCACGCCCGAAAAGTTGGATTGGGCAGGGTAAGAGAAGAGATTGTTGGCCTGTGGGTCGCCATCTGCCAGCGCGGCGCGGAAGCTGGCAGGGTCGGCTCGCATCTCGGGCAGAAGGACGGGAATGTAGGAAATTTTTGCGCCGCGACTGCGGGCAAATTCACGGATGCCCAGCACCGAGTTATGATTGTCGAAGGTGAGCAGGTAATGGCTCTCGGGGGTAAAGGGGTAGCTCTCGCCCACTAATTTGAGTGCCCCGCTGGCGTTGGGGGTAAAAATTAGCTCGTATTCGTCGGGCGAGGCGTTGAAAAATTGCAGAATATATTGCCGCGTCTGCTCGACCAGTTCAGTCATGGCGACCGAGGTGGGGTTTTGGGAGTGGGGGTTGCCAAAAACGTTTTCGCTGAGCAGGTTTTGGTGCTGGCGAAGCTGGCTGGCGGCGTAAAGGCCACCGCCCGTGTAGTCGAGATACACTTGGCCGTTGGCGTCTAGCCGACTAAATTCGGTTTGGCGCAGGGAGGCGAGGGCGGCGTTTTTGAATTGGGGGTAATGGTGCAGGAAGGCATACTCGGCCGTGGTTAGGTCGGGCAGGTCACGGAGTTGTTGGGGGGTTATGTGGTGGGTCATGGGAGGGGGGAATGCGAATTGTAAATGGTGAATTGTGGATGGTGAATTGTGAACGGGATTGCTTATCACTAACTGCCGCTTATCAGACCATTGGTTTACTTAAATATGACCAAACGTATTTTCCCAAAATATAGGGGGAGATTCTTCTCCCGGCACTTTTTATCCAGAACGATTAGCCAACTCCCGCTGAGTGCCGGGGGTTTCCACCACGAATTTTTGAGAAGATACGACCAAACTATGTTGCAAAAAGGAAGCTGAAATGCTGACAGGCTGAGATGCTGAACAGCTACCTTACGGCTTGCTTTTTAGGTGAGAATCTGGCCGAGGGTGTGGTATAGCTGTTGGGGTTGGTACGGTTTATGGATGAAGTCGTTTATCAAGGTGCCTAAATCTTCGGGGCTGATGTCGGGCTGAACGTTTTGGTAACCAGAGCTAAGCACAATTGGAACATGCGCATCTATTTCGCGCAAGCGCAAAAGGGTGTCGTAGCCAGAAAGCTGGGGCATGGAGACGTCGAGCAGAATGAGGCGAATGGTGTCGCGGTGGGTGATGAATAAATCAAGGCCGCTGAAGCCACTGGCGGCTTCTAGGATTTGGAGGGGGGTATCGCTGAGCATGTCGCGCACGGCTTCACGGACGAGTGGCTCGTCGTCAATGATGAGGATGGTTCCCGTGAATTGGTTGGGGTCGGTGGTGGAGAGTGGACACCCATCTTCATCATTATCATCACCACCATTCAGCACGGAGGGCGACACCTCATCATAATAAACATGGACGGGAAATAATAAGGTAAAGGTCGTGCCCTCGCCCAGCGTAGACGAGACATCAAGGCTTCCGCGGTGGCTGTTCATAATGCCCACCACGGCCGAAAGCCCTAAACCACGACCCGTAAATTTGGTGGTGAAGAAGGGGTCGAAGATGCGTTCGAGCGTTTCATGGCTCATGCCCGCGCCATTATCACGCACTTGGAGCCGGGCAAAACGTCCGGGGGTGAGGGGATGATCCATCCAGCGGCTTGGGATGGCTTCAGAGGGCGAGATGTTGACCACGGCCGTGTGAACCCACACCGTGCCTATCTTATCCCCAATCGCCTCCACCGCATTCAAAACTAAATTCATCACAATCTGCTGAATTTGCCCCGCATCCGCCAAAATGGGCGGCAAGTCGGTCGCCAAATCCAGCACCAACTCAACCCGATGCGCCACCGCCACCTGCAGTAAATCCACGTTTTCCTGAATCAGCGCATTGATATCCAACGGCTGAGCTTGTAACTGCTTCTGACCCGAATAAGCCAGCAATTGGCGCGTCAAGTTGGCGGCGCGTTTGGCCGCTTGCACCACTTTGTTAAGCGGCTTACGCACGGGGTCATTATCAGACGAGCGGCGCAGAGCCAGCGACGATTGACCGAGAATAGCGACCAGCAAATTATTAAAATCATGGGCAATACCGCCCGCCAAGACGCCTAAACTCTCCGCTTTTTGCGATTGCAACAACACCTCTTCGGCTCGCTTTTGCTCGGTAATATCCGTGATAAAGCCTTCCAGATAAACCCCTTCTGGCTCATCCAGATAAGGCGCGACCGCCCGACCGCGCTCCCACACCCAGCGCAAATCGCCCGCCCGGTGCTGGATTTGGTAAATCAACTCAAATGGCCGATTTTCGGCCACGGCCTTTTGGACTTCATCAAAGATGATTTCACGCCATTCGGGCAACATAAGGATGCTAAAATGAATGCGCCCCGCCACAAAATCCTCGGGCATGTAGCCTGTCAGAGCTTCCACTTGTTCACTGATATAGCGTGTGTGCCAATCAAAATTAGCTTCGCAACGATATACCAAGCCTGGCAAATTCGATATCAATGTCTCGAAGTGGTGACGGCTGTCCCGCAAAGCAATTTCTAGCAACTTGAGGTCGGTAATATCACGGCCGACCGACTGAATCATATACAGATCCCCCTTCTCATCCAG
>JBGTIZ010000513.1:0-18187 GCA_041745395.1 Promineifilaceae bacterium (SeqCode)
CCTGCCTATAGGTAGTAACAAGCCGATTTTGGGTCTATTTTATGGCTTCGTTTTCTCTTTGAGGAAACCAAAATTGCTGAAAACAACACCATCATTTCTTTAATTTATGCGGAAAATTCGTTAGCTACGGGAATTGCTGAGGTCGGAAGTAGATGGCATCATGTAATCGTTCACCCCCTCAAGACCTGACAGGTTTTTGAGGCGTTTTTGACAGGCTATCACTCTGGGAGAGACCTGTCAGGTCTGAACGCTTACGGCATCATTTCCCCGGCACTTTTGGAAGTGCTGGGGAAGTCGGGGATGCCTTTGCCCTACGGTAGAATATAGCACAGGCAGGGGGAATTGACATAGACATAAAGTGTTTTTTTCCTTATAATGGCTAACAAGTGTTGACCTCTTGTAGATGCTTATTCAAACCCACGGCCGTGTACGGCCATTTAGCAGGAAAGATAAAGGAGAACTTATATGAACAGTTCACACAGTATGCGGCGAAAATTGATAGCTTGGGGCATTGCTCTCATGGCCTTTTTATTCCTGTCCACGGCCGTGGCTCCAGTCATGGCTCAGGTGGGGGCCACGGCCGTGGTCACGGCTCCTTCCGCCAATCTACGCACCGGGCCGGGGGTAGGGCATCCCGTGACCTTGGTTACATATCAGGGATACGCCCTGACGCTTTTGGCGCGGACGCCAGATTCAAGCTGGGTGCAGGTGCGCACCTCGGGCAATCCCGTCGAGGGCTGGATTAGTGCCTCAGCCATTGCCACCAATGGCAATATTGGGGCGTTGCCCGTTTCAAACGCGCAAATTTTGGCCAACACGGCCGTGATTAGCACTGGCGCAGTCAACCTTCGCCTCGGCGATTCCACCCAATTCCGCTCCATCGCTACCATTGGCTCAGGCACGCAAGTCGCCCTGCTGGGGCGCAACAGTGCGGGGTCATGGGTGCAGGTGCGCGTGGTCAACACAGGCCAAACGGGCTGGATTAACGCCACGACCCAATCGGTGCAAAACATCGGCTTTTTGCCCGTCGTTGCCCCGCCACCGCTGACAAATAACACCGTGGAGCAAGGGCCGACGATTCCGGCTGGCCCGTATGCCCTCGTCACGGCGGGCCACCTGAACGTGCGGCAAGGGCCAGGCGTGGGGTTTGCCCGCGTGACCGCAGTCAACTTTCAAGAAACAGTGCAGATGATTGGTCGAGCGCAAAGCGGGCCGTGGGTCGTGATTCGCACCAACGCTGGCGTTGAAGGGTGGATTAACTCCTTCTACACGCAGTTTACGTATAACCTCAACGCGCTCCCCGTCTTGGCGACGGGCGGCACCGTTCAACCGCAACCACCAACAGCGGGGACGCCCAGTTTGGGTACGCTGACGGCGAACGTGACGCTGAATGTGCGTCAAGGGCCGGGCTTGGGCTACACGGCGTTTGGCCTGCTGTATGGCGGCCATCAAGCGCAGATGGTCGGCCGCTCGGCGGATAGCCAATGGGTGCGGATTCGGGATGCGAATGGCACGCAGGGCTGGGTGTTTGCGTCGTATACCACGCCTTCGGCTCCAATTGCGAATTTGCCAGTGGTTAATTAGCTGTAAGCTTTGAGCCGTAAGCTTGGTTTTAATCTATGGGCCTCCTGTCGTATGGCAGGGGGCTTTTTTTTGGCTAATGAGCCGCCCTTTTGCCTTCGACAGGCTCAGGCAACGGGCTTCATGGGATAGTTAGCGCATGGCTTACGGCTTACGGCTTATAGCTAACAGCTTACGGCTTGCTTGCTAACAGCTTCTTTGCTTACGTCTTCTTTACAAAATTAGGCACACGGCCGTGTTTGCTGTAACATGCGACCTTGTTTGACCAAAATCCACTTAGCCATCCGCGATAACCTATGACTAGTGCTGTAACCCCATCCGAACTAGACGACGAGCCAGCAATCAGCCAGCGCGAACCGCTCACGCTGGCGCATCTGCTCCACACGGCCGTGGTCGCTTTGGCCGCCCTGCTCCGTCTGTCCCAATTGGGACGCGCCCCCCTGACCCCCGCTGAAGCGCACGAAGCGTTAGCCGTGTGGGGCGCGTGGCAATCTGCCAGCATCGTGCCCGAGCCGTTCTTCGCCTACAGCCCCGCCTATTTCAGTTTGACCAGCTTTTTGACCCTCTTTGCGGGATTTAGCGACGCGACGATGCGGCTGATGCCGGCCTTGGCGGGTATCGCCTTGATTGCGTTGCCCTTTTTCCTGCGGCGGGAATTGGGCGCGATAGGGGCGTTGGTCGCCGCGCTGGGGCTGGCTTTGTCGCCGACGCTCACGGCCGTGTCGCGCACCGCTGGCGGCGAAAGTTTCGCCCTGCTGGCGACGGCTATTTTAACGGTCAGTTGGGTGCGTTATCAAGCAGAGGGGCAAGAAAAATGGCTACTCGTGGCGTGTGCCGCCGTGGCCGCTGGGCTGACCACCGCGCCCCTCTTTTATAGCTTCGCCGTGGCGCTGGCGGTGACGTGGGGCCTGCATCTTTTTATGGGGCCGCACCTTTTTGACGAAAATCGCCAACCAGAGCGAGAGACGCTTATACGGGGCGGCATCACGGCCGTGGTGACGTTTGTTTTGCTCGGCCTCGCCCTGCTCACCTATCCCAATGGGCTGGGCGGCACGCTAAACATTTTGGGCAGATGGCTGGGCGCGTTTGGCCTGCCGGGGGATTTAGAAAGTTGGCTGAACCCGATTTTGGCTCTGGTGCGCTATGACACGGCCGTGGTTTTGGTCGGCCTGACGGGCGCGTTGTGGGCGACGTGGCGCCATCAGCCGTGGGGCAGTTTGCTGGCCTATGGGCTAATGATCGGCCTCATTTTGATGCTCATTCAGCCGGGGGAATTGAGCAATGTGCTGGTCACGGCTCTGTTTGGCTATCTGCTGGTAGGCGTCGTGGTGCAAGCCATTTTCCCGCGCAATCGCCTGAGCGAAGAAGGGGTGTGGCCGCTGGCGGGGCTGTTTCTCGTGCTGGGGCTGATCATCGCCCACGCGCTGGGACGGTATGCACGGAGCTTTCCCCCACAGAACAACAGTTACTTAATTTTGATTGTGATGGCCGTTGTCATCTGGGTCGTGATTTTGGGCATGGTGGTGGCGTGGGAGAGACGGCTGGCGTGGCAGGCGTTGTTTTTTGCTTTGCTCGCGCTCACGGCCGTGAGCAGTTGGGGCACGGCGTGGCGACTCGGACACACGGCCGTGAACGACCCCCGCGAGCGGTGGGTGGTGGCGGGTACAGCCGACAATGCGCAACAGTTGGCTCCTTTTATGGCTGATTTGTCGGAGCATTATCGGGGCGCGGCGCGGACGGCCACGGTTTTTAGCATGATTGACCAGACGAGTTTGCGCTGGTATTTGCGTGATTTTCCGCAGGTGACGTATGGGCACACCTTACCCGCAGGTGCAGTGTTTGATATGATTTTGACGCGGGACACGGCCGTGGAGTCGTCCTTTGTCGCCGATTACACGGGCACTAGTTTTCAGCTAACCCATTCTCTAGCCACCCCGCACACCCTCACCTTGGCAGACAGCCTCCGCTGGTGGTTCTTTTACCAATCCCCCGTGCCGCTGGACACAGACGAACTGATTTTGTGGCTCAGGGCGGATTTACTTCAGTGATTAGTGGCCTAACGGCCGAGTAATCAGTTTACTGGCGCGAAGCGCACTGATTACTGAAAACGGGCGCGAAGCGCATTCAATATTTACCCAAAACGACAAACAACAGACCTATGACCATTCTTGAAACCCCCAACGACACACCCCCTAAAGATGATTGGCTCTCACGACCGCTCGCCCTGTATTTGACCCTAGATTGGGAAAAGGTGGCCTATTTGCTCCTGATTGTGCTGGGTATCATCAGCCGCTTTTGGGCATTGGGCGACCGCGTGGTGAGCCATGACGAAAGCCTGCACACGCAATATTCCTATCAATTTTATGATGGGCAAGGGTTTAGCCATACGCCGCTGATGCATGGGCCCTTTTTGTTTCACGCCACCGCATTGGTTTATTGGCTGTTCGGGCATAATGATTACACGGCGCGGATTACGGTCGCCCTTTTGGGTATTTTCTTGATTGTCTCGCCCTATTTTTTGCGCGACTGGGTGGGACGCAAGGGGGCGTTGTTTGCTAGCTTTGTCCTGCTCATTTCGCCGTATGTGTGGTACTACTCCCGCTACATTCGGCATGATGTGCCCTCGATTGCGTGGGCGCTGATTTTGGTCATTGCCACCTGGTTTTATTTTCGGGACGGCCGTGAACGGTCGCTGTGGTGGTTTGCGGCGGGGCTGGCTCTTCTCTTTTCGACCAAGGAAGTTTCATTTATTTATGTAGCGATTTTTGGCAGTTTTACGGTGTTTCGTCTGCTGAATCGGGTAGCTTACACGCCGTGGTTCAAAAATTCGTGGAAACAGTTGCGCATGCCCGTTATCGTGATAGGGGTAGGCTTGCTGGTGCTGGGGGCGGGTTTGGTGGCGAAGAGTGGTTTGGAAGGGGCAGACACGGCCGTGTCCAGCGAAATGTCCAGCCCCGATGCGTTCGCCGCCGACCCCAGCGTCGAGATTCCGCACAGCGCGGCCAACGATAATAACACGGCCGTGACCATCGCCCGCTGGGTGCAAATCTTGGGCATTATCGTAGCGAGCGGTGGGCTGTTCTTGGCCGCCAAAAATTTGCGCCCCCAGCTCGAAAAATACCCTGAATTCGACCTCATTATTTTATACAGCACCCTGCTCTTGCCCATGACCGCTCCCCTGCTCATCACCATTGTGGGCTGGGATCCGCTCGACTACAGCCTGACCCAATGTTTTGTGCCGGGGCAAGAAACGATGAGCGGCTTCAGCCTCTTC
The DNA here is from genome assembly GCA_041745395.1 of Promineifilaceae bacterium (SeqCode). GTDB lineage: Bacteria > Chloroflexota > Anaerolineae > Promineifilales > Promineifilaceae > Hadersleviella. The sequence goes on from JBGTIZ010000513.1 coordinate 4,856, forward strand.
TTCGCCCGCCTCTTTAGCGGCGCGTGCTGGCAGATGTTCTTCACGGCGGGCATTGTGCGTTCAGCCCTGATTGCCGTGCCGATGCTGGGCGTCAGCGTGGCCGTGGGGCTGTGGTGGCACACGCGCCGCTGGCTTATTTCGGCCGCCATCTTCTTCACCATTTACATTGTGCTGTACACCTCCGTTTTCACCAATCCCAACGGGATTGCCACGGGCACGATTGGCTCGCTGGGCTACTGGCTGGTGCAACAAGAGGTTCAGCGCGGAAGCCAGCCGTGGTTTTATTATGCGGTGGTGATGCCTTTGTACGAATTTATGCCCGTTTTCTTCAGCTTGGCCGCGATTTGGGTTTGGTCGGTGCGGGAGCGGATTAACCATTTTGTGGGATATTGGGCGGTGGTGCTGGGCGCGGGGAGTGTAGTGGCAAGCTGGGTGCATTGGGTCTATAACCGCAACTACACCTTGCCCGGGAATGATCCCTCGTTTGCCCCGGCGTTGGTCACGACCGTGGTTCTTTTTGCCCTTGCCGTGCTTGGCTACTTCCTGCTCAGCCGCAAATTTTTAGCGGGACGAGGCACACCCCAAAATAGCTTCGGCGACATTTTGCGCACCGAGCGGCTCGTAGACTTTTTCCCCTTCCTGATGTGGTGGTTTGCCATGACCGTTTTGGCCTACAGCTACGCTGGGGAAAAAATGCCGTGGCTCAGCATCCATTTTGTCATCCCCATGGCCTTCATGGTGGGCTACTTCTTCCAACAAATCCTTGAAAACGTGTCCGCGCGGGAATTTTTTCAGCGGGACAATTTGCTATATCTCTTGCTGACGACGCTCACGTTGGTGGGGGGTAGCTTCTTGTTCCGCTCGCTGTGGCGGGGTGAGGTGCGTTTTGGGTCGCCTCTGCGGGCGGATTTACAGGGAACCTATCATTTTATTGGCATGGTCTTGCTCACGGCCGTGTTAATTGGCTTCCTTATTTGGCTCGGCGACAAAGTGAGCCGAGGGGCACGGCGACGCGGCTGGGCTTTGAGTATATTTATCCTGCTCAGTTTGCTAACGGTGCGGGCGGGCTATATGGCCAACTTCCCCAACGGCGACTACGCGACCGAGCATCTGGTGTACGCCCACGGCGCACCCGCCACCAAGAGCCAAGTTTTGGCTCAACTAGAAACCATTTCGATGCGGCTCTATGGCGATAAAAGCATCAAGGTGGTCTATGACAACGCCTCTTCTTGGCCCTACACGTGGTATTTGCGCGACTATCCCAATCGGCAATATGTGGGCGAAAACATTACGCCGAGCGTGACCGACGCCCCCGTTTTGATTATTGGCAATGATAACTGGGGCAAAGTAGACCCCTTCGCCCAAAATCAGTACACGGCGCAAACCTTCACCTACCTCTGGTGGCCGATGGAAGATTATCGGCAGATTTCGTGGGATGCGCTGTTGGGCGACCCCAACTCACCCGATGGGATTCGCAAGGGGCTAGGCAATCCGAGCGTGCGTCAAGCGTTGTGGGACATTTTCATCCATCGTGACTATACGCAATACGGCTTGGTGCATAACAAATCGTTTGACCTTGGCCAATGGCCTCTGCGAGATGAGGTGCGGATTTATATTCGCAATGATGTAGCGGGCTTGCTGTGGGATTATGGCGTGGCGGCCACGGCCGTGTCCGAAACCGTCACCAACCCGTACGCCGAAGGTGACCTCCAGCTAACGGTGGGTAACATCATCGGCCAAGGCGAGCTAATCATGCCCCGCAACGCGGCCGTGGGGCCAGACGGCCTGCTCTACGTCGCCGACTCGGGCAACCATCGCATCGTCGTCTTTGACGGCACAGAAACGGTTCTGAGCTTCGGCGGATTTGGCGCAGGCGAAGGACAACTGAACGAGCCGTGGGGCATCGCCGTGGATGATGAATTTGTTTACGTGGCGGACACGTGGAACCATCGTGTGCAAAAATTCACCCTCACGGGCGAGTTTGTGCGCGGTTTTGGGGTGAGCGGCGTGGCGCAAACGGCGCAAGAAAATCCCGGCTTCTTCTTTGGCCCCCGCGACCTAGCTCTGCTCAACGATAACCAAATCGCCGTGACCGATACAGGCAACCATCGCATCCAGATTTTTGACCGCGACGGCAATTTTGTCCTCGCCACGGGCGGCGTGGGCACGGTTTCAGGCCAATTCTATGAACCCGTCGGACTGGCGACGAACCCCACCAATGCCCCCGGGGCGTTGTTCGTGGCGGATACGTGGAACCAGCGCATCCAAGAGTTAAACAGTGAGATTAGCTTCTTGCCCGTGAATGAATGGCCGGTCTCCGCTTGGCCCAGCCAATCCATTGACAACAAGCCGTATATGGCTTTGGATAACGCCGATAGGCTGTATGTGACCGACCCCGAAGGGTATCGCGTGTTGATTTTTGGGCGTGACGGCACGTATATCGGCCGTTTTGGGCAGTTTGGACAGGATGCCGCCGGCTTTGACCGCCCGACAGGTATCACGCTGGACAGTGAGGGGAATGTGTATGTTGTGGATACGGGCAACGGCCGTGTGGTGCAGTATATCGCCCCGTTTGGTCCCACCTCCCTGAGTGATCCACTGGCGGTAGAAGAAGCGGAGGCAGACGACGCAGAAGCCGAAACGGAGGAAACGCTCGAGGACGATGGGTCAGCATCTGAAACTGAAAGCGAGCCAGAAGCACCTGAAGGGGAAGGTGGCGCAGAAGAGGAAACACAGCCGTAATCACCTACTGACTGACGTTCTATGGACAAGCGCATTGTTGAATTTGGGCGCGGACTACGCGCCGCTGGGGTGTCTGTCTCGCTAGCAGAACTGCTAGATGCGTTTCGCGCTGTTGAAGATGTGGGAGTCAGCCAGCAGGGCTTGTTTCGCGCCGCCTTGCGCATCACGCTTATCAAAGAGGTGCGCCATTTTGAGACGTTTGACGAACTGTTTCCGCTTTATTTTGGCCGAGGGGAGCCGCCCTTGCAGAGCGTGGCTGATTTTCTCACGGCCGTGGAACAAGACCAGCTCCAGCAAGCCCTCAGCCAATTCGATGAGCGCATCCAGCAGTTACTCGAATGGTTGACGAGTGGTGATGGCCCCACGGCCGTGGAACTACAGCAACTCGCCGAGCAATCCGGCATCCAATGGCTCGACAACCCCCAGCAAAGCGTGTGGGTCACTCGCCGCATGTTGCAACAAATGGGCTTCGGCCAGCTCCCCGAAAAACTCAGCCAGCTCCTGCAAACCCTGCGCGACATGGGTCTAGGCCAAGAAACCATCGAGCGCATCAGCGGCGTCATCGAAATCAACCAAGAGCTAATTCGGGAGCAAGTCGCCGAGCAGGCCGGGCTAGAAATCGCCCGCCGCCGCGCCGAACGCCCCGCCGAACTACACGGTCCCGACCTGATGCACAAATCCTTTCAGTCGCTCAGCCCACACGAGATAAACCAGTTGCGCTTTGAGCTACAGCGGCTGATTCAGCAGTTGCGCACCCGCGCCGCTCTGCGCCGCAAGCGACAAAAATCAGGTCAGATAGACGCCCGCAAAACGATTCGGCACAGCCAGCGTTACGCGGGCGTGCCGTTTGAGCTGAAATACCACCATCGCAAGCTCAAGCCCAACATCGTCTTTATCTTCGATGCCTCTAACTCCATGCAACGGGTGGTCGAATTTATGCTCTATTTTGTGACCGAAATGCAGGACCAAGTGAGCCGCCTGCGCAGTTTTGCCTTTTACGATAATTTGGGGGAAGTGAGCGACATTCTGCGCAAGCTGGACATGCGCACGCCGCACAAGGCGTTTTACGAAGTGCAACGAGGCATTCCTGGCTATCTTTACGGCACAAATTTAGGGCGCAGTTTGCAAACTTTTTATGACCAACATTTGCCCGCCGTAGACCGACGCACAACGGTCATTATCATGGGGGATGGGCGCAACAACCATTATGACCCCCGCCTCGATTTGGTGCGCGATTTGCAAAAACGAGCCAAACAGCTTATCTGGTTTACGCCTGAAAATGAGCGGCTGTGGGGCACGGGGGATAGCGATATGGATGTGTATGCCCCGCTGTGTGACGCGGTCTATCCCGTGCGGAATTTGGCGCAATTGTCCACGGCCGTGGACAAAATCATGACCAATAGCTAACGCTTCACACATTTACCCCTTACGCCAGAATCCACATTGACGCCCCCCCCCTAAACTGCTATATTCTGCCCATCATGAACCACACAAACGCAACCCAACACCATTATTATTATCAAGCATTATCCACCACCCACCGCCGCACCTACGGAGGCATGGCGCATTATTGATGGCCACCCAGCCAACGCCAGCCCCCTTTGCACGACACCCCAGACGCGGCGCACCCGCGTCTTTTTTGTTGCAAAAGCAGGCTCTCGCCAAGACGCAGAGAAGCAAAGAGAAAAACTTTGTGCTCTTCGCGCCTTTGCGAGAGATTTAACCTTTTTGCAGAGACTCAGGTCAGCAAATCAGCAGGTCAGACCAAAAAGTACGAACCTTGCCCTTGCACCTTGCACCTCGCATTCATAGGAGAACAAATGAGTAACACACCCTCCCCCAACATCATCGCCGAACTAACTTGGCGTGGCGCCATTTTTGACCATACCGAAGAAGTTCCCGACCTACTTACCAACCAAAAAGTCACGCTCTACAACGGCTTTGACCCCACGGGTGACTCGCTCCATGTCGGCCATCTTGTGCCTATGATGGGTCTTGCCCGCTTTCAACGGTTTGGGCACACACCTATCGCCGTGGCGGGTGGCGGCACAGGCATGATTGGCGATCCCAGCGGCCGAAGCGACGAACGCAACCTGCTCACCCGTGAACAAATCGAGGCCAACGTGGCGGGCATCAAACCTCAACTAGCTCGCCTGCTAGATTTCGACGTGAAAAGCAATCCCGCCCGCATCGTCAACAATGCCGACTGGCTCGCCCCTATTAGCATGATGGATTTTTTGCGTGATGTGGGCAAACAGTTCAGCGTCAACGTCATGCTGGGCAAAGATTCGGTCAAATCGCGCATGGACAAGGGCATTTCCTACACCGAATTTAGCTACATGCTTCTGCAAGCGTATGATTTTTTGCACCTGTACCGCACGGCCGATTGCGTCCTGCAAACGGGCGGCAGTGACCAATGGGGCAACATCGTGGCGGGTAGCGACTTGATTCGGCGCGAGGGGGGCAAGGGACACGGGCTGGTTTACCCGCTCATCACCAAGGCGGATGGCTCTAAGTTTGGCAAAACGGCTTCGGGCGCGGTTTGGCTCGACCCGCGCAAAACGTCACCGTATCGTTTTTACCAGTTCTGGATTAACACCGATGACCGGGATGTCGTCGGCTACCTCAAGCTGTTTACGTGGCTGACGCAAGAGGAGATTGCAGATTTGGCCGACAAGCATGAGCAGGCTCCGCACAAGCGGGAGGCACATTTAACCTTGGCGCAGGAGATGACCCAGTTGGTGCATGGGGAGGGGGCATTGCAAAAGGCGGAACAGGCCACGGCCGTGCTTTTTGGCGGCTCTGAAGATTTTGCGGGCTTAGATGCAGACGACATCGCCGATATTTTTGCCGAAGTCCCCTCTACCGAACTGCCCCGCCAGCAAATCAGCGACGGCCTCAACGTGGTGGATTTATTGGCTGATACCAGCCTCGCCAGCGGCAAAGGGGACGCCAGACGCGCCATTCAGGGCGGTGGCCTCTACCTAAATAATGAGCGCATCAGCGAGATAACACAAACCCTCACGCTAGACGACGCCATCGAAGGGCGATTCCTCGTCTTGCGCAAGGGTAAGAAGAAGTATCACTTGGTGAAGCTTCTCGCTTGATAGAGAAAGGGAGTAAGAGAGGAAGGGAATCTCTTGCTCTCTTACTCTCGCTTCGCTAGCTGTTGCTCTAACTGCCGAATGCGTTGCCCCGCCAGCTTTTTAACTTGGCTTAGCTCACCCGCTTGTTTACGCGCCGCCGTCAGCACTTTGTCTAAATAGAGTTGTTTATCAACCAACTCCATGCGTAGCTCGGCCAACTGCTGGCCTTGGGCGCTGATCTGTTGCTGATAATGCTCAATGTCGGCCTCGTGTGCCTCGAGCTGATGGCGCATGGTGCGGAGATCATCTTTTAATTGCTTGTGGGAAGCGCGACTGTCGGCGAGTTCTGTCTGTAACTGCTTAAGTTCGTCGGGAGCGACTTTGTTTTGTTGTGCTTGGCGCAGGGCTAGCTGTAGCTCACGGCCGCGTTTATCGCTTTGTTGCAGACGAGACACGGCCGTGTCCAACTCCTTAGTCATCTGCTCCACCCGCTTTTGAGCCGCCTGCAACTGCTTATCTACCTCACCCTTTTCCCGCTCCAACGCTTCCACACGCCGCTTGCTTTGAGCCAAGGCGGCCGTGCCATCGACCATCGCCTGTTTAGTCAAAATGAGGTCTTGTTCTTTGCGCTGGAGTTGGGCTTGCAGGGTTTGGGCTTGCTCAGCCACCTGTTCATGCTCAGCCACGGCCGTGTTCATCGCCGCGATCTTCTTGGTTAGTTGGTCAATCTCATCCTGCGCATCCTCCCACTCCCGCTCAAATCGGTCGCGCTGGTCACGAATTAGTGCCAGAGAATTCGTCTGCTCTTGCGCTTGTCGCACCGTTGATTCCGTTTGCGACTCTAACTCGCGCACCTTTTCTTCATTGGCCTCCGCCAATTCTTGCCAACGCAACAACGCTTCATCTAAATCAGCCGACCGTTGCAGGCTTGATTGCAGGGCAATTTCCAGATTATTGGTGCGCTCCTGCGCCTCATCCGCTTGCAAACGCATTTGGGTCAATATTTCTTCCAAACGGCTGATTTCTTGACGCAAATGTAAAATATCTTGCTCTTGCATCTGCGCCTTGGCACTAAACTCTTCGAGCTGGCTCACCTGCTGGTCAATTAACGCCTGCGCTTCTATCAGCTTCTTTTTTTCATCAGCTAACTCTGTTTCCCGGTTTTGCAAACGGGTTTGTAGCTGGTTAATTTGTTCAGTTTGCGTCGTTTGCTCGGCGGTGAGCGCGGCAATTTGCTCCCGCAGGCGGCTCGCTTGGCTCAGTGATTCGCCCGCAATTTCTTGCACCCGCTCTTCAAAACCCTGCTCCAATTCAGTCCGCGCCACCAGAGCCATGCCAATTTCTAACTGCAAGCGGCGCAACACATTGACCCGCCCAGGGGGCATGGCCGCGATCGTGTCTTGTACGTTTTGCTGGAATTCGTCGGGCAGGGCGTTGAGCGCAGGGTCGGAACGATTGGCTATCCACAGACCTAATTCAGTGTCGCTTTGGCGCAGGGCACGGTACTCTTCACGATTAATGGTGCTGACCCAGCCATTGAGTTTCACGGCCGTGTCCAAACGCAACTCACTCGTGTAGACATCCCCCCAAACTTCTGCTCTACTTTCCAATTCCACCGCCAGCGACACCACAAACCCACACACCAACCCCGCAATAATGACCCGTGGCGCGTAAATGTCGCCAGCCACAATAGCCCCTGGCGCAACATAAACTGGCTCATCCGCCCGAATATCTTCCAGGTGATAGTCAGTGATGGTTTGGGCAGGATGGCGGTTACGGCCACCAAACAGTCGAAACCCACGCTTTTGTTTTTCTGCCACGGTCATAGGCGCAATTAGCAATTAGCAAAAAGTAATGAGCAATGAGTAATTTGTTCTCTGAATTAGTTGCCCATTATTCGTTTTTGGTTGATTATGAGACGAGCTAAATTTAACACAGTGTCTACCCTTTGGCGAATCATCTTGACTCTGTATTTCACCACGTCCACGGCCGTGGACGATGTTTGTAGTAGACACGCTGGTTTGGTAAACTACACGACATAATTAAGAAGAAGTAGGTTCAACCCTACTTTCCGCTTTTAGCTCGGGGGCAATTCACGGCATAAGCAACCCATTTTCTGCGCGTAATACCGTTGAAAGCCCCACAAAATCCAAAAGACGCACACCGTTTACTGCAAAAACAGACTCAATATGCACCACAAAGACCGTTTCAGCCGCTACCGTTGGACAAGCATGGCGCTCGCCGCCGCCCTTATCATGCTTGTCGTCTTTGGCATTCAGCAGAGCGCGGCCGATATGCGTCCCTTTGATCACGTGGCCAACCTGCTCAGCCGTTCTGGCAACAGCTATAGCGGTCATGCCCAAATTGATGGCCCCATTCAGCTAACGGCGCAACTTTCCCCGCCAGCGGCGCAAGTGGGCGACCTGCTGACTCTCACCCTAAACTTACACAATCAAACAAGCGATTTGGCCTCGCCTACGGTCGAGTTGGTTTTGCCGCCTAATATGGTTCCCAGCCTGCAACGTCTGCCCACCGGCGTCAGCGTTAACGTGACGGAGGGCAAGCTGTCGTGGCAACCCATCTTGGTTACTCAAGACAGCACGGCCGTGACCAACATCACCTTGCGCGTCGAAGCGGTTGACCCCGACCAGCCCGCGCTCGCCCTGACCCTATTTTTACGCACGGCCGTGGGTGAACAGCAAGCTACCCTCCCCTTCTGGGCTGGCCTGCCCCCCAGCGGACAAGCCCGCGTTAATCCCGGCCGCGCGGCCGTGGGGCAACCCATTCAATTCAGTAGCGCAGTAGACGGGAGCGGCCCCTTTACCCAGCTTTGGTTCACGGGCGACGGCAGAGTCATTCCCGCCAACGACCCCGTCGTCGTTTACCCCCTCGTTGGCATTTATGATGTAGACCTCCATCTGGCCAATCCCCTCACGGTGCATGAAAGCCATAGCCAAATCATCATCGTGCCCGACCCCGTTGCCTTCTTCACCGTCAGCGACACAACCCCCACCGTAGGCGAGACCATCCAGTTTAATAGTCAAGGCGGCGGTCAGCCTCCGCTTACTTATGTGTGGGACTTTGGCGATGGCAGTTTGTCTACCGCGCCCAATCCCACCCATCGCTACAACACCCCTGGCAATTACAATGTGCGCCTTGTCGTGCGCAACGCCTATGGCGAAGCACAAAATTTCCTGACCGTGCAGGTCGGTCGTCCTCCCATTGCCGATATGGAAGCGCGGCCAGCCAACACACGCGGTGCCAACGTGCAGGGACAAGCCTTCACTGACGATAACACCCAAAAAGTGAGTTGGGAAATGGGGGATGGTACCGTTTATGATGGCGACGTTGTCACCCATCGCTATCGCCAATCGGGCACGTACATGATTACGATGCGGGCGAGCAACCAGTTTGGCGAAACCGTGATCAGTCGCCTCATCAATGTCGAAGCAGACGCACATTATATCTACATGCCGGCCATTATTAGTGATGGTGGAAGCCAACTCGCTCTAGATGAAGGATTGTTTACGGATGGGCAATTGATTCCGCAAAACAATCCCTCCGTCGCGCTTAGCCCCAGCACCATTGATTTTATTGAGGTCACGACCGAGATTGTGCTAGAGCCAAACACGGCCGTGGACATTCTCACCCCTGGCGAACAACTCATCTGGTACATCAACGAAGCTCGCCGCCAAGCCGGTCTCAACGAAGTCGTGCTGACCAATCTGCTCAGCCAAGCCGCTAAACAGCACACCAACGACATGGCCACCAACGCCTTCACCAGTCATACTGGTTCCGATGGCTCACCGCCTTATGAACGGCTAGCGCGGGTCGGCTATCGGGAGGGCGGCTACGCGGGTGAAACCACCGCGTGGGGCTTCCGTACGGGGCGCGAAGCGGTCGAATTTTGGCTCGAAAGCCCACCCCATCGCGCCATCCTGCTCAACCCGCTAGCCACCAATGTGGGCGTGGCCCAAACCACCAACTACAACGCCCCCAGCGTCTGGTACTGGACAGCGGAATTTGCTTCCACCTACGGCTCCATCGTCGCCCAAATGCGTGAAGCGGGTATTCGCCAAATTCAGCCCCAAGACAGCGCCCTCTACAATTTTGGCGAGACGGTTCCCTTTAGCTGGAGTTGGCCGCTACCGCTCGAAGGCGACCAGCGGTTCATTCTGTATGTACGCCATGAGTTGAACGAAGGCGCGCCGCGTCGCTTCGCCACGGTCAGTGACCCCGCCGACATTGAATCGCTGGTCGGTCAGCCGCAAGAAGGGACTATTTTTGCGGAGCAAGCGTTGGTTAATCAGATTTTTAGCACGGCTGGGGAATACGGCTGGTATGTTCAGCTAGAAGATAGTGCGGGAACGATGCTCACCACCAGCAAAATACGCACCCTCGTTATCACAGGCACGCTCCCCACGGTAACGCCGCCGCCCATGATTCAGCCGACGCTGATGCCCACGGCCGTGTCCACCAGTACGCCCACACCCAGTCCCACCCCGCCGCTGAAAGCAACACAACCGTGGCCGACGGATACGCCTGTACCCACCCTGCCTTCGATTAGCCAACCGACCGCCACACCAGAAGGCCTTATGCCGCTACCGACCGTTACCCTGTCGGGTACGCTTGAGGTTGAGCCGTTGCCGACGATGACCAGCACGCCGCCACCACCGCAAAACACGGCCGTGCCTACGCCCACCCCCACCCGCACGCCTATCAATACCATTACGCCGTAAAAACAATTAGAAGTTCAACTTTTGGCCGTCAAAAAGTTGAGCTTCTTCTTGTGAGCCTTCGTCGCTACGTTAACTAAATGGTAGTAAGGAAGACACGCTATGCCCAGCTATGAAACTATTGTGGATGTCCACACCGTTGCCCAACAGTTAAACAACCCCAACTGGGTTATCGTCGATTGCCGTTTTAGCCTTGCCGACACCAGCGCGGGGCAACGCGCCTATGAAGAGGCACACATCCCTGGCGCGGTCTATGCTCATTTAGACCATGACCTGAGCGGCCCGCCCGTGACCGATAATGGCCGTCACCCATTGCCCACACCCGCCGCCCTCACTGCACTGTTTGGCCGCTGGGGCATTGACGAACAAAAACAGGTGGTCGCGTATGATGACGCGGGGGGCATGATTGCCAGTCGGCTGTGGTGGATGTTGCAGTATATGGGGCATGAGAACACGGCCGTGTTAGACGGCGGCTGGTCCGCTTGGCAAACAGCAAATTATTCCGTGCAAGCGGGCACAACACACAACGAACCAACCCTGTTTAAGGGTACGCCACGAACCGAATGGCTCGTTCAGCTAGAAGATGTGCCCCAGCAAAACCTGCTCATAGATTCACGCGGCCGTGATCGCTATCGGGGCGAAAACGAAACCATAGACCCCCGCGCTGGACACATCCCCGGCGCACTCAGTTTCCCCTTCCCTGAACGGCTCACCAACGACGGCCGTCTACTCCCCCTCGCCAAGTTACAAACTCAATTTACCGCATTACTCCAAGACACCCCCGCCGAACAAGCCACCTTTTATTGTGGCTCTGGCGTCTCAGCCTGTGTCAATCTACTTGCTATGCGTCATGTAGGCCTTGGGTTTGGCAAGCTTTACGTCGGTTCATGGAGCGAATGGAGCCACGACCCCGAACGCCCCGCCGCCACAGGCGATACCCCGTAAGAAATTTGAGCGTTCCCACCAATTTGGGGAAATGCCCACACACCCCTCAAACAGTTCCAATTATAAACTCATGGCTCTTTGGGATCTCATGGGGTTCGGTCTGAAATCGAATACGTGATGCGCGGGTCTCTCTGGTCATACATTGCGTTTCGCGCATCATTTGATGTCAGCCCCCTGAATTCCTGAAGAACCAAACTCATTTGATAACCGTGCAGAGCCGCGTGGGCTATGCTTGACCATATGTTTGCACTTTTTACAGACTGGTTTACAGACTGTCGTCGTCACCTGTGGTCACGACTCATTGCAAAGGGGTATTTTTTCGTTTGGGCGGTTGCCCAAACGAAAAAATACCCCGTTTATGCCTCGCCGCCTGCGGCGGCGAGGCATGTTCACCAATCAAAGTGAAAACTGCAAAGTTAGGCTTGACAAAGCCCGGCTCCAGCTTTTGGCAAGCTCAGGTAACGACCTGCACAGTTACGTAATTTACTATGCGAAAAACAAAGCGTTGATAACGCTCTCCCTTAATCCATTGACATAATTCAAAATTCCTGATTTTATGTTTATTAAACTGTTGATATTATGAAAAGTAATGCTATAATGTTCGGGAGAGGATGTTACATAATCAATAAACAGTTTCCATAACTTCAAACGCGCTACACGAAAAAAGCTGGCCTTTTTGCCTAGCTACTGTTGCGTACCATGGCATAGGAGCATACCCCAATGGAAGAGCAGTTGAATGCCTTTCTTGAGTATTTGCAGGAGGAGCAAAACTACTCACAAAACACAATAGCCGCCTACCGCAACGACCTAGGCCAGTTCCTAAAGTTTGTCCAAGGACATCACCAACAGCCTCAACGTTGGGAAAATGTGAATGAGGAAATGGTAGACGATTATGTGAGTGAGATGCGGCACAAAAAATATGCGTCTTCTTCCATTGCTCGCAAAGTTGCCGCTGTTAAATCATTTTTTCACTTCCTATTTGCCCGCAGTCGTATTCAGAAAGATCCGACCACCAGCCTCGAATCACCCAAGGTCAAAAAACGCAAACCGCAAACCCTAACACCTGCTGAAGTTGACCGCCTGCTAGAAGCCCCCACTAAGAAAAAAGCCCCCAAGAATTTGCGTGATGCCGCCCTCCTCGGCGTTCTGTATGCAACGGGTATGCGCGTCACCGAAGTTGTGTCACTCATGTTGAGTGAGTTGTCTTTAGACGAAGCGATGCTAGTCTGTTTGAGCAAAGATGGACAGGTACGCGAGCTACCGTTTGACGATGAAGTACGCGATTTGTTGGAAGCGTATTTAGAGAAAGGGCGACCCTATTTAGCCAAAAGTAGTGACGAGCAAGCCCTGTTCTTGAACCATCGCGGACACCAGCTTACACGTCAAGGGCTGTGGCTCATCATCAAAGCGTATGCGAAACAGGCCAAGCTAGATACGCCCGTGACGCCGCACACGTTGCGCCACAGCTTTGCGGCTCATAAGCTGAGCGATGGCTCTGATTTGCAGGATGTACAACAGCTTTTAGGCCATGCCAATATCTCGACCACGCAAATTTACACGCAGTTAGAAGAGGTACAGGAAAGCTTGGAAGAGGCTAAGGCATAAGCCTGGCAAATTTGCCGACCTTTGCTGTCACAGGAGCCGTAAACAAAGCATGAAAAGAAGTAAGGGCGGGCTGATTTCGGGCGTATGACATAGGTGATTTTTTGAATGGATGGTACAATGAACGCGCTCTGTCAAACCCTTGATGATGAGCTTTACCACGGCCGTGTTTAGGCCTGTTCTCTAGCATATTCCCCGTATTTTCGCAGGAAACCATAATG
>JBGTIZ010000514.1:0-4851 GCA_041745395.1 Promineifilaceae bacterium (SeqCode)
GGCCGTGTTTCGTCGCCCCGCTCTCGTGCCGGAGGAGGGCGAAGGCATGCCTTTGCCCGAGGGCACGGATAGAGTGGCAATCATCTCCGCCAGAGACACTGCCGTGAGTGAAGCCACCACCATATCCGCCTCACTGAAATCCATGTGGCGGGTTTGCGCATTGGGCACGGCCGTGCAAAACATCCCCGCCTCCTTCGCCGCCAGCACCCCATTGCGCGAATCCTCCAACGCTAACGCCTCCCCCGGAGCCACCCCCAACCCCGCACACGCCGCCACATAAACGGCTGGATCCGGCTTCCGCTTGCCCCCCACATCATCCCGCCCCCGCACCACCCCAAAATCATAAAGCAAACCCAAGCGCGGCAGGTAAAAATTAACCCAACTGCTCGAGGAGCTAGAGGCAATGCCCAGCTTTAGCCCCAATGCCTGCGCCTCGGCGATGCGCTCCCGCGCCCCCGGTAGAGGGGGACGTTCCGCCAGCAACGCATGATGCCGCCGCGTCGCCTCGGTGTGAATGGCCGCGCCGTCCAGCGTCTGTCCCGCTTGCTCCGCTAAATAGGCCACGGGGTCAAACAAATCTATCGTACCGATATTTTGCGCCCATAGTTCATTGGGGAAGGGCACGCCAAACGGGGCGTACACCTCCTCCCAGCCCTGAACGCAACTGCTTTCACTGTCTAAAATCGTGCCGTCAAAATCAAAAATAATTGCTTTTATCATGGGTATCGGGGGGCAAGGAACAAGGTGCAAGGTGCAAGGTTTATTGCCCTGCACCTTGCACCTTGCAACCTGCGCTAACTATTTTTGAGGCCGTTGATGAAGAGGGGCAAACCCGAGAAGCCGCTTTCGCCCCGGTGGTAGCGGGGGTGTTGCCAAGGCCAGATGTGGTCTTCGGGATGGGGCATGAGTCCCATGACGTTGCCCGCTGGGTTGCCTATCCCCGCGATGTCGAGGTGGGAGCCGTTGGGGTTGAACGGGTAAGCGGGGTCGTGGTAGGTCAGGGTGATGAGGTTGTTTTCTTGTAGATAGGTAGCGGTGGCCTCATCAGTCACGGCGAAACGCCCTTCGCCGTGCGCCACGGGGCAGTAAATCGGCTCGGTCAGCCCGTGGGTGAACAGGTTGTTGCTGTGTGGATTGGGTTCGAGGTAGGCCCAGCGGCATTCAAAGCGGGCGGAGTCGTTGTAGGTGAGGGTGAAGGGGCGTTGCGCCGCTTCGCCCAAATCGGGCGGGGTGAGCAGGCCAGCTTTGACCAGAACTTGGAAGCCGTTGCAGATGCCGAGGACGGGGCGACCTTCGGCCACGAAACGCTCCAGCCGTTCGCCCAGCAGGTGGCGTAAATCGGCCGCCCAAAGGACGCCTGCGCCAAGGTCGTCGCCGTAGCTGAAGCCACCCGGCACAACGAGCATGTGGTAATCCCGCAGGTGGCGTTCGTTGTTGACCAGTTGGTTGATATGCACGATTTCGGGTTGACCACCTGCCAGTTCGCAAGCGAGCGCGGCGTCTCTGTCCCGGTTGGTGCCGTTGGCGTGCAGGATCAAAACGCGTTTTGAGGTGCGAGGGGCGCGGGGCGACGGGCGACGGGCGGGGTCGTGTTCAGCCTCCGACTTTTTACTTTTTACTTCTTGTGGTTGGGAGATTTCCCCGAGGTGGCCGCGGAAGGCGTGGTCAAGCACGGCCGTGTTTGTCTCTACCAACACCTGCCCCTCTGCCCCCGTGATGCTAAACGCCCCGCTCGTGGTAAAGCCGAGATGACCATAGGGCACGGCCGTGTCGTCCAGTAATTGTTCAAACTCAGTCATCTTGTCGCCCGATACCGTAACCACAAAACGAGTCAGCGATTCCGAGAAAAGCATCCAATCATCGGGCAGTTCCCCGTCGGTGGGCACGTGGGCGAGGCTAATCCGCGCCCCGAGACTGCCCGCCAGAGCCATTTCGGCCAGAGCAACGGCCAAGCCGCCTTCGGAACAATCATGCACGGCCGTGGGCAACCCTTTTTGAATGGCTTGATGCACGGTACGCAAAATGTGGAGTGCATCATCCGCCGCGCTGGGCGGATTAGAAAGAGAGGGGTGCATGTTTTGCAATTGCGCATAGTGACTTCCCGCTAGCTCGGCGCGGGTGATGCCCACCAGATAAATTTGCTCATACGGTTGTTTGAAATCCATGGTCATGCTCTGCGCCACGTCGGGCACAATGCCCAGGGCGGAGATGAGCAACGTGCCGGGAATGGCATGTTTTTCACCGTCCGCGCCCGTGTATTCGTTGTAGAGGCTATCTTTGCCCGAAATATAAGGTGTGCCGTAGGCCACGGCCGCGTCGTAGCACCCTTGGGCACAGCGCACCAGCGAGCCGAGCCGGTCGGGCAGGTTGGGGTTGCCCCAGCAAAAGTTGTCCAAAATAGCGGTTTGGTCGGGGTCGGCCCCGACGGCCACGGCGTTGCGCAACGCTTCATCAATGGCGGCCCAGGCCATGTGGTAGGGGTCCACGGCCGTGAATTGGGGGCAGATGCCGTTGGAGAGGGCGACGCCCTTCAGTGCTGAGTGCTGAGCGATGAGCGATGAGGAGTCATTTGTTAATTGGTCCTTGCTCTTTATTAATTGTGATTGCGGCATGAGGACGGCGGCGTCGCTGGGGCCGTGGTTCATCGTGCCGACGAGCGGTTTCACGGCCGTGCCGCCTTGCACCTCGTGGTCATAGAGCCGAATCGTATCTTCTTTACTGCGGATGTTGGGATGGGCGAGCAGGTCAAGCAGGATTTTTTGGGGCGGGAAGGGGGAGGCGGGGGGGATGAATTCGGGCAGGGGGGCGGGTTGCCACACGGCCGTGAGTTCATGTTGGGGAATGCCGTCATGCAGAAAATCTTCATCCAAATCCCCGACCAGTCGCTCCCCGTAGAAAATTTGGAGCCGTTTGTCCCCCGTGAAATGGCCCAGCACCGTTGCTTCCACATCTTGCCCCGCGCAAATTGCCTGCAGTTGTTCCAAATTTTCGGGGGGCACGGCCAGCACCATGCGCTCTTGCGCTTCGCTGAGCCAAATTTCCCACGGGCGCAGGCCCGGATATTTGAGCTTGATGTCCTGAAGCTGAATCTGCGCCCCGTGTTCCGCGCTCATCTCCCCCACGGCTGAGGAAAAACCGCCCGCGCCGCAATCGGTGATGGCGGTGTAAAGCCGTTCGTCGCGGGCGCGTAGAATCACTTCTTGCACCTGTTTTTCCATGATGGGATGGCCGATTTGCACGGCCGTGCCCGCGATTTCACTGGTGCTGGTGTCCATCTCCATGCTCGAGAAAGTGGCCCCGCGCAAGCCGTCCCGCCCCGTGCGCCCGCCGATGGCGACCAGCAAATCACCGACTCTGCTCTGGGTGGGGTTGCTCCCGTGCGGCAAAATGCCGAGACAGCCGCAATAAACGAGTGGATTGGCGGTGTAGCCCGCATCGTACAAAATCGCCCCGTTCACGGTGGGGATGCCCATTTTGTTGCCGTAATCTTCGATACCGGCGATAACGCCTGCCTGAATGCGGCGGGGATGCAATACCCCTTCGGGTAAACTGGCGGGCGGCGTGTCTTGCTCCCCAAAACAAAGCACGTCGGTATTGGCGATGGGGCGGGCACTGACGCCCAAAATGTCCCGAATGACCCCGCCGATGCCCGTATTTGCCCCGCCGAATGGCTCGAGGGCGGAGGGATGGTTGTGGGTTTCCACTTTGAAGGCCAAATCGAGGTCATCGGTGAACGCGACAATGCCCGCGTTGTCCACAAATGCAGAATGCACCCACGGCTTGTTGATTTGCTCGGTGGCGGTGCGCAGATAGGTTTTGAGCAGGCCGTCTATCGTTTCTACTTCGCCGTCTGGCCCCGTGTAGCTGATTTTGGCGCGGAATGTTTTGTGGACGCAATGTTCGCTCCACGTTTGGGCGAGCATTTCTAGCTCTAAATCGGTCGGTTCCCGCTCTTCGCTCTGGTAGTAGGCGCGAATGGCCTGCATTTCCCGCAGGTTCATGCTCAGCCGACGCTCTTGGCTAATGGTGATTAGCTCGTCGTCGCTAGCGTGGCGCAGGGGGATGGTCTCGACGAGGCCGTCTCCTTCTTGGTAGGTGAAGAAGGGGGGCTGGCTGGGCTGGTTCACGGCCGTGTGTTGAATCACCGGATTAGACAGCACGCTTTCCGCCAGTTGGGTCAGTTCGGCGGGGGTGAGCTGGCCGTGGATGCGGTAGCTTTGCCCAGTGGCGGCTCGGCTGACGGGGTAGCCGATGGACACGGCCGTGCGCACGAGGTTTTCGGCGGCGGGGTCGGTCACGCCAGGATGCAGAGTCACGTCAATTTTGGATTTTTGATTTTCGGTTTTGGATTTGCCGGCTTTGTGGGGCTGGAGGCGGTAGGTTTCGGTGACGGGGTCGGTGAGGAGTTGCTGGGCGATTTGGTGGGCTTGTTTTTTGGTCAGGTCGCCTTGCAGGAAGTAGAGGCGGCGGGGGGTGATTTTTTCCACGGCCGTGAGGCCGATTTGGTGTGCCGCTTCGACGAGATGCTCGCCTTTGCTGTTTTTTTCACTCGGCCGTGGGCGGACGGTGATGCGGTAGGTTTTCATCTGAGGGTATCTCCTGGGTGAGTTTAGTTGATTAGTTAGTTAGTTAGTTGGTTAGTCAATTGTAGCGAATGGGGGGATGAATGGCACAATGTGGTGGTGATGTAAGAAGTTCGAGTTCTGAGAGAAGTTGAGCTTCTGCATTATGGTTTGGGGCTAGCAAGGGTATAATGCTGGCCTGATACAATAGACATGAGTAATCTGAAAAAAGGGGTTCTTCGGGATTTCGTGGGGTAGGGGCAGGCCCGTGTGCCTGCCGCCTCTGGGC
>JBGTIZ010000515.1:0-23001 GCA_041745395.1 Promineifilaceae bacterium (SeqCode)
AAGGCTCTCGGTTTGTTTGGTGGGGGCGGGGTAGGTCAGCCCGGCGACATCAATCAGCCATTCGTTGCTTAGGTTGAGGCGGCGGCGGCTGGTGATGATGAGCTTGACGTTGGTCTGTTGCAAAATGTAGGTGATGTTGTCCACGGCCGTGAGCAACTGTTCAAAATTATCCAGCACCAGCAGGGTTTTTTTATGGCGCAGGTAGTTAACCAACTGCTCTTGAGGCGCGGCACGGCCGTGTAGCTCTAGGTTTAGCCCATCCAAAATAGCGGGCACCAGATAATCGGCTTGAGTGACATGGCTCAGAAAAATCACGGCCGTGCCCTCATTAAACAACGCCCCGTACTCCTCTAGCACCTGCAAAGCCAAGCGGGTTTTGCCACTCCCCCCCAAACCCACCAAAGTAATCAGGCGACAATTTTCGTTGTGGAGCAGTTGCTCGATTTGAGCCAACTCGGCTTGCCGCCCCAAAAATGGGGTCAGCGGCAAATCCGGGGTTTGGGTCGAGGTGACTTTCGCTTTGTGGCGGGGAGGCGCGGCCGTTGTGGTGGAGCCAGTATCTAGCTCGCCACCCTTGATGCTTTCATAGAGAGCGACCGTTTCTAGGGTGGGCATCAGCCCCAAATAATCTTGCAGGCGAGCGGCGCAGGCATGGTATTGCTCCAACGCTTGGTTGCGATGTCCGCTTTGCATATAGAGCGTCATAAGCTGGCGCACGGCCGTTTCGTCTAACGGGTCGAGTACCAGCCAGCGGTGGGCGTGGCGCAGGGCTTCTGGGACATCGTCTTGCTGGGCATAGCTGTGGCTGAGCCGCTGTAAAAGCTGGCGCATTTGGTTGTAAAAGTAGGCGGTTTGTTGCCGTTGCCACGCTTCGTATTCGGTGCTGTAGGGATAGTCAAACCCGGTTAAAAAATCGTCCCGGTAAAGTCTGGCCACGGCCGTGAGTTCGGGCAGACAGGCGGAGCAAGCACTTTGCGCGGTGCAACTGTGGGTGGGGCAGGAAGAAGCCACCGTTTGTTCAAAATGATGAATGTCGGAATAAATGTGGGAGCCAGTACAAAGCTGAATTTGTTGCCGGGTGCTCTGGACAAAACCCGTTCCCAAATATTTTTTGAGGTCATAGAGCGTGCGGCGCAGGTTCATTTGCGCCTTTTTTCCGGATAGATCTGGCCAGAGCAAATGATGCAGTTGGGAGCGGTCAACGGGCTTGTTCTGCACGGCAAGGTAGGCCAACCCGGCCGTGCCGCTGCTGCGACCTAACTTATGAAGGGGAGTGTCGTCTAACAAAATTTGGGGTGAACCAAGGAACAGCAATTTGAGATGTGGCATACGGCGTACTGCTTAATTTAAGGAGGACTTGTGCACGCACTCGTTAGGTGGGAGTGTGCGGTGCATCTGGTTAACAAAGTGTCCCAACCCAGTGACGTAAGTTCTGAGACGTGATGCGGAGAAAATCAACCAGTAGCCTGAGCTGACTGCTGGCTTAGTGCTGATGGTGTGGGATCCCTGCTTGTATTATCAAAAAAAGTGGGCGGAGGTGCAACTAATTTGGAAATTGGGTCGTCATTCGGCCGTTATTCGGACCGGGGTCGGACGCTCTTTCCTTATAATATGGAAATTCTTTGTATCTGTTCCGCACCAGAGGTGTCCCACACGTTTGGTACAGAATTCTTTTTAAGCAAGCTAGTCGAAAAAAGCAGCATCCCCTATCACACCTGCACTGTGCCCTTCGGCTCCAAAAACAAATAAGTGGAGATTGTCATGCAGAAAGAACGGTATCTTGTCTTGGTCGCCCTCTGTCTATTCCCCGTTTTCTGGCTCATTACCTTTTTTAGCGAAGCGAATCAGCTTGCCGCCACAACCTCCGCCACCACGCCGCCTCCCCTGTTCTGGGCGGCCTCGGATTGGTTTAACACCCTGCCTTTTTGGCAGAGTGGCTTATTTGTTTTGGTGTTAATAGCCGGCTTTATAGGCGGGGCGTTCCTGCTGTGGTCGGGCTGGTTAGCCGCACGGCCGTGGGAAAAAGTCAGCTTTGAGCGCGTCAACCGCGCCGCCTCGACCACCATGGCCGTTGCCCTGCTGGGGCAGACATTTCTAACGCCCATTGCCCCCCTGTATGGGGCAAGTCTGCCCGAACTGCCTTCACTGAGCAGAGACACGGCCGTGTCCCAAACCGACTCCGCCGACCAAACCACGCTAAACAGCACGGGGGTACAGCTCTTTTTGCCCATTGTGGCTAAATATCCAGGCACAGGGGCACCCATGCCCACGCCTACCGCCAGCCCGACGGTCGATCCCCTCATAACCCCGACCGTTACCCCTACCGTTGACCCTCTCGAAACACCAACGGCCACGCCCACGGTTGACCCTCTTGAACCGACAGCCACACCCACCGCAATGCCCACGGCTACTCCCACCGTTGACCCTCTCGAACCGACGGCTACGCCCACGGAGATGCCCACCCAAACCCCCACGGCCACGCCGACCGCCACTCCCGCCCCAGGCTCCACAACCTTAAATGTGGTGACGCTGGTGGATGCGGTGCTGGAAGCGGATCCGTCTACGGCCGTGTTAGAACTCATTCGCACGGGCGACCTGAGCGAGCCATTGACCGTCACCTATGTTCTGAGCGGCACGGCCGTGAGCGGCGTTGATTTTGAACCCCTCACCGACCCCATTTTGCTTGCGCCCATGGTCGTGACCACGACCGTCAACTTAACCCCCATTGATAACGACCTTATAGATGGAGATCGCTCCTTGAGCTTCACGCTCAGCCCCGACGAAGCGTATGAACTGGGCACAACTAGCAGTGGAGAACTGCTTATTTTGGATGATGACCAAGCGGTAAGCCTGACCGCCTTGGTGGATGAAATCAACGAGACGGACGACGCTGTGGCCGCGTTTGAACTGACGCGCACGGGGGCGACGGCGGCGCCGTTGACCGTGGCCCTGAGCGTGACGGGCACGGCCGTGTCGGGGGTGGATTACGAAGCGTTGCCCACCAGCGTCAGCTTTGCCGCGGGGCAAACCAGCCTCACCCTTGACGTGGCTCCCCTGCCCAATCCCGAAGCCGCTGGCGACCGCACCCTCAGCCTGACCCTTGAAGAAGCGGATGATGGTTCCTACCAAATCACTCCGCCCCGCACGGCCAGCGTCACGATTCGTGACGTGCCCCAAACGGTGGAGATTACGGCCGGCAACCATGCCATTTTAGCCACAAATACGCCTGGCACCTTTTATATTTGGCGCGATGGCCCCGTGACCGAACCGCTAACCGTGACCTATGACATTGCGGGCACGGCCGTGAACGGAAGCGATTATCTCACCATTCCCACCAGCATCGTTTTCCCCGCCAATGCCATCTCGACCACCATCACCATTGAGCCACTCATGGAGACGCTCGAGAATGATGAAGGGCTGTCGGTGCGCTTGACCTTGCACAGCAGTGAGGCGTATGCGCTGGGGCAAAACTGGGCGCGGCTGATGATTTTGGCCGAGGAGCCAGCTTATGTGAGCGTGGTGGCCAATAGCGACGTTTTGGTGCGGGGGCAGGCTGACACGGCCACGTTTACGGTGAGCCGTGACGGGGATGTGAGCGAAGCGCTGTCTGTGGCTTTCCGTTTAGGGGGCACGGCCGTGGGTGGCACAGATTATGTCAATATACCCACTGTGGTGACGATTCCCGCTGGGGCCAGTAGTGCCCAAGTCAGCCTTAATCTGCTGAATGCTCCCGAAGTGCGCCCTCAGCGTACCCTGTCGCTGGAGATTGTGCCCGGCGCGACCTATGACGCGGGCGACCCACGCACGGCCGTGGTCACGCTGGTCGAGGCCCAGCCCCAGCTCTCCGTCGTGGCCGATGTGCCCGAAATTATGCGCAGTGGTGGGCAAGGGGGGAGCTTTACGATTAGCCGCTTGGGCAACAGCGTGACCGATCTGACCGTCGATTTTAGCTTGTTGGGCACGGCCGTGAACGGCGTTGATTACGAAGCGGTGACCGAAAGTGTGACCCTGCCCGCGGGGCAACTGACCGCCACCGTATCCATCACGCCGCTCACGCTCCCCAACCCCGTGGCGGACCGCACCATTATTCTGCAACTGGAACCGCTGGCTGATTATCAGCTTGATAATCAAGCAGACAGTGCCACGATAAGCCTACTGGACGAAGGGCAACGAGTGAGCTTGACCGTAGACCGCACGCGCCTGCCAGAAACGGCCGACGTAGTCAGTACGCTAACCGTCACGCGGCGGGAGGCGACGGGCGAACCGTTAACGGTCACGCTGGCGTTCAGCGGCACGGCCGTGGGTGGGGTGGATTATGAAGCGAGTGTGGGCAACGAGGTGGTGATTCCGGCCGACAGCCAAACGGTTACGTTTACGATTGCCCCTATTGTTGGCTCGCCCAGCGAAGGAGTGGGGCAGGTGCGCATCAGCTTGCCTGAAAGTGCGGCGTATAGCGTCAACCCGCAGGGTCAGGTGCGCTTTGTTTACATTGAGCATGAGGTGAATCTGTTTATTCGGGCGGAGCAGGCCACGGTGGCTCCCGGTGGCTTGCCAGCCATGGTGGTGATTTCGCGCACGGCTAATATTTCTGAGCCGCTGACGGTGTTGCTAGAGATTACGGGCACGGCCGTGGCTGGCGTGGATTATGAGGCGTTGCCCGACAGTGTGGTCATTCCGGCGGGGGACACGGCCGTGAGTTTGTCCGTCACCGCTTTTAATCACGATAATTTGGTTTTGCCGAAAAATATCATCGTCTCCCTTGCGCCCAGTCCTGATTACAAACGCTCCCTTAACAACAACGAGCATATGGTACAGGTCAACCTCGTAGAGGGCATTAACGTTTATGCCCAGACTGATATAGCTATTGAAGGGGGGGATGACCCGTTGGTCTTCTCTTTTGAACGAGGCACGGCTCTCAATGATAGTTTGACGGTCTACTATTTACTGAGGGGCTCTGCGGAATTAGGTGTAGATTATCTATCGGTTTCAGGTCACATTACGGGAAGTTTGCACAGCTTGGTAATCCCAGCGGGGCAAAGCAGTGCGACTATGGACGTTTGGCCCTTAGTGCGTGACCTGACTCATTCACCTCGTTCTGTGATTGTTGAATTACTCACGGAACCAGCGTATGAGTTAGGCGCGGATAGTATCGCTGTCGGACATATTCAAGCGGAGACGAATATCGTTTCGGCTGGCGTTCTAGACGGCGAGGCGGATGCCGCAGGTGATCCCGGCACGTTTGTCCTGACGCGAACTGGACGATTGACCGACCCGTTGACCGTAGATGTTTTGCTGTTAGGGCGAGCGCAAAATGGGATAGATTATGAGCTGATGCCCACCGAATATACTTTTGACTCAGGTCAGGCGCATTTACCCATTCTGATTCAACCAATCCCTAACCCCAATGATTATGGGGACAAGATTTTGGATTTGTTGGTTTTGGGTAGTAACGATTATCTACCTGATAGTGATGCCAGTAGGCAAACGGCACGCATCGTTATCCGTGAGGTAGCCTCAAATGTGCCTCCCATGGCGTTTGATGTAGCGATCCAGTTGTTCGCTGGTTACACCACGACAGTTGACTTGGTAGCTTTGGGTGGTTTTGATTTGAATGGAGATGATTTAGCGGTCTCTTTGCTGACTACGCCGTCTCAGGGCACGGCCGTGGTCGAGGGGACACAGCTTATTTATATGGCGCATCCCAGCTATGTGGGCACAGAGCAGTTCCAGTTCCAGCTAGATGATAGACGGGGGGGGACAGACACGGCCGTGGTTGAAGTGACCACCTATGCCCCACCGACTGATTACATACCCGCACCTCGTGGCGGATACGCGCAACTAGAAACCTATGCGGGAGAAAGCATTACCCTCGACCTGTTAGAACTTGTCAACTACCCTAACCCTGGTGACCTGAGTTTCGATTTAGTTGAAAGCTACTGGTTAAACTTTGGCGTTTCCCTAGACAATAACCTGTTGACCTACGAGCCACTTATTAATACATCAAGTGACAGTATCACCCTTACCGTGCGCGACAATCTGTCGCGTCTCGCGCCACCAGACACAATCGTAATAGACATCCTCATCCGCGAAGAAGTTCCCGATTATCTAAACCGCGCCCCGCTAGCCAACAGCCGCTCGTTACATATCGAAGCAGGCGATACCACACCCATTCTGCTTGATTTAGCACAATGGGGGATTGACCCAGATGGTCATGATCTTACCTACAGCTTTAATATCAGCGAGACCCTAAGCATTACAGGTACAGGAACCGTTACCGCAGAACAACTGTATGGCCTTGGTACACTCCAACTCAACGGTTCCCAAGCTACGTTCACTCCCGCCGCCGATCTTCGTCCGAATCAATTTATCAACCTAGCCTATACGGCTGAAGACCAGTTCGGCTTGCGCGACAATGGGTTCTTTCAATTTGCCGTCAAGGCTCCTCCCAGCTTTGGAGCCTTGCCAAGTAGTAACAAACCCGTACGGTTTGCATTTGATACCAATAGCTTGTTGTTGGCTGAGGTGGGAGATTTCTTTACCACAGAATTGCTAGCCTATAATAATTTGGGACAACAGGTTCCTATTCCTAAACCAGAAGAAATATCATTTGCTGTCGTTGGTGAGGATGGGGCGTTGGATTGGCAAGTCGTCAATCAAACACAGATTTCCTTGCTAGCAACGGCTCCCGTTGGTTATCTGCAATTGCGGGCATTTTGGGGAGAGATGCCTGCTGAATCACTCACGGCTCTAACCGCCGAGCTACAGCCAGATGTCGTTGTTTTACCAGTCGGCTCGATTACTGCACCCGTGACATCGGTCATGCCCGATGAACTCCAATTCGAAGGTGATGAAGCCAAACTCCGCGCCTTTGTCGATGTATTTACGCAAGCCAATGGGGCGTATTATCCAGAATTCAAATTCCAGACCAGTATAGATGCTAGCCTGATTGATAGCAGTCGCTATAGCAATGACCTCAGTCCAGGCACCTTGTTTGTTGCCCAAGGCAATGAAGACATTGCTGGTCGAATTGTCCAGCATGATAACGGTCAGATTGTTTTTGAACCTGTTGACCCATCAGAGCTATTTAACCGTTACGAATTATTCGTCACGCTGGCCGCTTTTGAAGCCCAAACCCCGCTTCCCACTTTGGCTGACCTATTGCCAGATGACGTCCTGCCTCCAGTTGATGCCAACAACTTAAATATCAACCTGCCATTTGATCCGGGAACTTTAGCTGACTTGTTGAACACTTTGGCAGACTTTGCGAATCAACTTTCTCCACCTGTTCCACCAGGTGAAGGCCCATTAGATTGGGATTATACGATGCTAGATAGAGAGGAAACATTTGAGCCACATGAGACGCTGAATGGTGCTGTAAGCTACGGTTTGGAAGGTTCGATATCTCTAAAGGCAGTCTTAAGTGGATACGTCACTTACCACGTATCCATTAATGGCACTAATGCTCGTATTGACGGCACATTTGCGCTTACTTTCGTTGTTACAGCCACGGCTCATGTGACGGCAGTGATTGGCTTGAATACGCAGAATCTAATTAAATCTATTTGGAAGGTTGACCCTACGGTAGATTTATTCAAGGTTAGCAAGCCAATTCCAAAAATATTTATTCTTTCTCTCGCCGCCAATGGCAAAGTTTCGTTACGCACGGCCGTGAATATAAATGGTAAAGTGGGTATTGATTACGAACACGTTCTCAAATTAAGTGCTCCATTTATTATAGTCAACAATCAAGTTATACCACCACCCCTTAACTCAATCTGTCAGGCATGCGAATTAAAACCAGATAAGTTCACCCTGACCGCTAAGCTAGATGTCCACCTTGTCTTGGCCGCTGACTGGAAATTCTTTGGTGGGATACAAATGACAGATGTCAGCAAAATACCGGGTTTGGCTAATGCGCTAAGCAATGCCGAAGCCGCATTCAATAAAATTAAGCGAGCGATAGAATTTGTTGAAGAAAAGCTAGGGGACTTTTTTACTTTTCCTATTCCGCCATGGGAGGTTCCACTTAAGGCCAGTGACCTTAAATGGGGGTTAGAGGCGAGCTTGGCTGTACCTAAGTTGGAGCTACGCCACAGTTCATCAAGAGAATATGACCTACTTCCATATCTTCCAGGCGGATCACCACCACCACCACCACCAATCATACAGGAACTAAGAGCGGGCAATGGAGACTATAGCATTGGTGGTGCTTACAAGCTTGACGTTGTAAATGGCTTCCAAAAAGTATTAGGGCCGCTTTCTGATGAACACCTATTGCGGAAAATTCCATACATTAAAGAAATCATTCCTGTAGGTGGCGAGAACACCACACTTGTTGAGGGTGAGATTTTGGTGAGATACCCTCGCGCTCAAGGCAACGATCTACCCGTGGAGCGCATTGAAGATCCTGACGGCAATGATTTTAATCTACAGGAAATTTGTACGTCCGAATACTTCTTTGCGACCGAACAAGTCACCAACGGACAGTGGCTTCAATGGCTTAATAGCAAGAACTGGGCAAAATATCCTCCAGGCTCAAACATTTATGCCCCCCCTATTCCCCCCGGTGGATCCCTTCCTACACCTCTTTACGAGGATAATGTCATGCGTGTGTATTGTGGCGTTGAAATCATACGCACGTGCCCCACATCAGGTGAGGAGATTGTTCGTTTATACCGCGACGTTGATTATAAAAATCAGTTGGCCCACCGGTACTACAGTTTTGCCAATCGGGGCATCTTAACTTACGTAGATCAGAATCCTTTTATTCAAACTGCTGTGCAAGAGTGGTGGGATCCAACAGAGGGTGTTGATGTATATCTAATAGAACATTACGCCCCAAGTGGTATTGCGGATCAGTGTGAAGAAGTGCCAGTGCCTATGTTTAGAAAAGTAGGTGAAACCGAAGCCCATCCCGAACATCTAGCTAACATGGCCAACGTTTACGCACAAAGTCAAACGCCTTTTCCAAGATGGAATTGGTCATGGGACATGACTGCAGGGGATGCAGATGGAGACGAAGTTGAGGATGGTATTTACCGCTTACACAGCTTCTCCGATCCCCGCTGGCTTCCCTTCTTATGGCATTTGGAAGATGAGACACATCCTGGCGCATGGCAAGCATTCTTCTCTAACTTTCCTCTGTGGGAAGATTTATTGCTATCTTTTGGTAACTTCACTGAACTAGAGATAGAGGAAAAGGACAAGGATGAGTTTTATCTTAATGTAGGGGATGTCGTTTGTGATAATTTAGACATTGACCTTGCTAATCAAATCGAAGATGGTTGGGAGGCCGTAGACGTGTTTGGGGTCTGCCGCGAAGAAAGAACTGAAACGGAACTACGTTCCCTCTCTTTTGCCTGCTGGACTGTATGGCAAGAACGCAAGAACAGATTGGTTTTTGAAAACGGCATATTAAAGGAAACGCACCATGGCCCTTGGGAAACCGTTAACCGCGTCAATCTATGTGTGGCCTTCTTTGGGGGTGATCCGCACATTGCGACGATGGACGGCTTGCGGTATGACAGCTTCTCGCTGGGTGAGTTTGTCTATTTAGAGCCTGTGCCTAATCAAGTGGTCGCCGATACCATCACCATTCATGCCCGGCAAGAACGAGTGGAAGGCTGGACACGCGGCGGCGCGTTGAGCACGGTTACCATGGAAGTACCAGAATGGACTTCTTGGATTACGGCCTTGGCGATTGAGGCCGACGGCCGTGTCTTTGAGTTCAATGTCGTCGGTAATGACGAAGGCAACCCGCTTAATATTCTCATTGACGGAGAACTACAATCTTTCAGTCCTGGGCTATATGACATCGGTGCGTCACAAATTATCGTTAATTCACCCCAATCCGTGCGCTTTCTCTATGGTACGCACGACATAGAAATCACGGTTGCTTTGGATTCGTGGATTGAAGCAAGCCTCTTCATGCCTCAGGATAATACCCACCACGGCATGTTAGGGCGACCCAACGGCGACTCAGAGGATGACTTCCTGCGGCGTGATGGTACGCAGGCTCTCGACGCTTATGATTTAGCCAATTCTTGGCGCATTACGGATACCGTGAACTCCCTTTTCACCTATGCAGACGGCGAAGGCCCCTTCACCTATAACATGCCCCAAACTGGGGAACCCCCTAGTTTACAAGAGCTACAGCCTTACATGGACGAGGCGGAAGCTATCCTTTCCGCTACTTGCGATATAACCAGCCTTGATGAGATACGCATCCGCGAAATAGCGATTGAGCTATACGCGGGGCGCACTCCTGAGGACATCATTGCCAACGGGGCTTGCTATTATATGGTTAGCGGCCGGCTGACCAATTCACTGGTAGATTTTGATTTACCCGTGCCGGGTGCCCAAATTACAGTCACGATGTCTACGAATGGCGTCGAGGCTTCTTGTAACAGTTGGAGCGACCTGCAAGGGTTCTACTCTTGTCGTCTACCTTCTACTGGTGGCTTGGGTGAGATTCAGATTGAAGTGAGCGGCCGTGGACAGACTTTGGCGACCGTCCCTGTGACGCAATTACCGCCCGCCGCCAGCTTTAGTTTTATCAGTCAAGATTTGGCTGTCGCCCCGACCACGCTTTTGCTAACGGGAACCATTCTGGACGGCCAAACGGGTAATGGTTTGTTTAACGCTGAACTACGGGTGGATGGGCCAGAAGATGCGGGTTTTGTCAAAACGTTTGGACAAACAAACGCGACGGGCGTTTACACCAGCTACTTGATGATAGATGATGGCATCACGAGTGGAGCAAATCGGTACTTCCTGACCTATATGCCGCCGTGGGAAACGCCATTGCCCAGTGATAATCGCGTGCGGCGCACGGAATTCCGTGAGTTTACGGGATTGACCGAAAACCAATTAAATGTGGTTAATGAAGATTTTGAGCTGACGGGTGTCGTTCTGCATTTGAACGGCCGTGCCTCTTTCTTACTCGATGAATCCGTGCCTGCTGAAGGGATGCGCGTCATTATTGAGCCAACGGAACCCCATCCCCAATTTACCTCTTGCGATGTGACCACCCTGATTGTGGTTCCGCCGGATAAAGAAGATATTGATCCGCGCAAAGAGACAACCAACCCTGAGCGGGGCGGTCTGTATGAATGTTACATGCCTATCGACGACGTTGCCCCCTTCGAGGTGCAGGTCTCTTTGGTGGGTGATGATCTCTTTACGGTGGTGGTTAGCGGCACGGTAATGGTTTCTCCCACGGCCGTGGCAACAGGCGAAATCTTCCCCGTCTCTGTACCCCCCTTGGAAATAGACACCCCCCTTATTTACCTCCATGGAACCGTCCGCGACCCCGATGGGAACCCCCTAGCTGGTGCGACAGTCAGACCCAGCAGTAGCAACGGGCTAGGTCAAGCCCCACAAGCCGTTACCAATGTGGACGGCCGTTACGCCATGTACTACCCCCTCCAAGAAGGAGAAAGTGGGCAAGGCGTCAATGGAACCATGAGCTATAACGCCAGCTACTTTAACGTCAGCAGTTCAGCCTCGGTTGATTACTTTGGCGTCACCACGGGCGTCCCCTACACCATTTCCCAAGACTTTGTGGTGCAGGGCAGTGCCATGACCTTCTACGGCCGTGTCATTGACACGCGCACCGATACGCCCGTTATTGGGGCAGAAATTTTGATTACCGCGCCCGAATACAGTGGCGATGACCAATACCTATGTGGTTATAACAGCCTACTGGAAGAGCCAGTGACCCTAGGGACAGGCCGCAACTGGTATCGTCCCGATTCCTATGTCTTGCCACCCGCCCCCTTCCAACTTGACCCACCACAAGAGTGTCGTGTGGTGGTAGATCGCTATGGGCCAGGCGAAGAAATGGAGCTGGTTTATCAGGTAACCGCCTTGGGTGAAACCCAACTCGTTACCCATACCATTCCCCTAGCCGATTTGGGCCAATGGCGAGCCGTACCACGTGACCTCTTTGTTACGTCCATCACTCCCACCATTGTTTCCTTGGCGGGTACAGTTACCCGCCCCTCTGGGTTGCCCTTGGCTGGGGCTATGGTTTATGCCGATGTGTTAGACGAAAATGGGCAATCGGTATTGACGCTTAGCCCGTGGCAAATGTTAATGGGCGAGGATGATGCTCGCCTGCGCAGTCGCACCAGCCTAGAGGGCGACTACGGTATGGATGTGACCCTGCCGCAAGGGGTCTTGACGGGCACGATTGCTTACGAAGTCGTGTTCCGTAATTTAAGCGTGACCGATACGGTGTCGTTTAATGCGGAGCTGTACGAAACCACGGTAATCACGCGAGACATCGTGTATGGACACAGAACCGTTTATATTCATGGCTCCATTACCAATACCTATGGGATAGAGATGCCTTATACGAGCGTCTCTATTGAGTCAGATAATCTGTTTACCAATGTGGGCAATGTCTGCCAGACGCAAACAGATTTACAGGGTGGCTTTGTCTGTGTCGCGCAAACGAAGTCTAACGAGCCAATCAGCGTGACGATTCGTGCCCAAGGCATGTGGGGTAGCTACACCCAGACGGTCACGACCCATATTGAAGACACGGCCGAGACCATCGAACATACCCTCGCCCCCGTTTTTGTGGACCTGACCGTCCTTCATTTACAAGGAACGGTTGCGTCCTCGCAAGGCGTGCCGCTCGAAGAGGTAGACATTACTGTTAGTAGTTCTGACCTGTACCGCGTGGCTTATGGGCAAACGGATGCACAAGGCGCGTATGACATATACGCCGTAGTCAGACCGCCTGTTACGCCAATTTCGGATACAGGAAGCATAACCAATACCCTCACCGCTATAACCGGTCAGATCAATTACTTTGTAGGCTATGGTGAAGCAGGCACAAAT
This sequence comes from Promineifilaceae bacterium (SeqCode), assembly GCA_041745395.1. GTDB lineage: Bacteria > Chloroflexota > Anaerolineae > Promineifilales > Promineifilaceae > Hadersleviella. Next base: position 12,850 of record JBGTIZ010000515.1, read on the forward strand.
TACAGTCAGTTCTTTGCTGTTGAACCCAATGAGGTGGCAGATATCTCGCGCAACTTTACGTTAGACATGCGCGTGGTGACCTTCAGAGGGGCAATTTTGAATGAAACGTTGCTGGTCACACAATATAGCGAGACTTTGTTTGGTGATGGGACAATAAGCATAGATGGTAACACGCTCTCGCTAGACATGATGCGTTTCACGGCCGAGCAACGCACCATCATCACCCAAACCCTGATCAGTGCTGGATACCCAGTAACCCCCATAGACTTCTTATACCTGCAAACAAGCAGTGACGCGCTACTCACCTTAATCTACGTCTTTCATACCAACAACTGGATCTATGCCAACTTACCTGACCAAGGGTTTAAGGTAAATAATACGCAAGTCCGTGTTACTTCACCGATTTATGGACAATTATGTGAGTATGCTTTACGAGATAGTTACAGTGACAATGTTTATGAGTGTTCAGCCCGTATTTTCAGCAGTACGCCGTTCAGCGTATCGTATCGGCTGAGTGGGGAGTGGGGCACGGCCGTGATTCCGGGCTTTGTCTCTGAAGTACCCGCCATTGGCGAACGGCTTACTTTAGCACGCCCCCTGTTTGTCCGACCGTCTACCCTGCGTCTGGCTGGTTATGCCGTTGACCGGGATGGACAACCCCTCTCTGGGGCAAACGTCCAGATAGAAAGTTTGCAGTTCGCCAGCGTACTAGGCACCGTTTTACGACGCGAAATCACTGTTAATACCGACGAAAACGGCTACTACGAAACCTTCGCCATCATCCGCAACCAAGCCCTTTATGCTGACGTCAGCTATCAGGCAGATTTCCGCGTTGGCTCCCGCACCTTTACCCTCGAAAACAGTCAGCAGGCAAATGTTGCCCCTGGCACCCTAACCAGTGCCCAGATGGACTTCATCTACCCCCATCGGCGCGTCACCCTTGAAGGGAAGCTTATCAATGCCACCCTGCCCAACCTACCTATTGAAGGTGACCTGACCATCTATTCCCCCACGCTGGGCGAAACTATCTGTACGCGAGCCATAACCTCTAAACCCGGTGTGCAGATGGATTATCGCTGTGACCTTTTGGTCACGTCAGATGACGACTATGAGCTGGTTTACTATGTTTCAGGCGACTGGGGTTCCCTGCAAGTTTCACAAACAGCCTCGGGCGTAGCCACGGAAGTGATACAGCACCTCGAAGCCAATACCCGCCAAATCGTACTGACGGGTCAAGTTGTGCGGCCAGATGGTGTCCCCCTAGCAGATGCCGAGGTGTCTGCGTGGAGCTACACCATCATCAACGGGCGGCGCATCCAGCTTGACACGACGACCGATGAAAATGGCTTCTACACCATGCGCCACTTACTCGCCCCTGGCATCGGTCTAGCCAATATCCATTACAAAGCCGAAGTAGACGGCAATGTGGCTGAGTACACGGCTAGCTTTGAATTTAGCCCGACTGAAATGACGGTCGTCAATACCTATGACATCGAAATCACGACCAGTCAGCTTACCTTCACGGGCGACCTCATCAATAGCCTGATGGATAGCCCTGGTCCGTGGTCAAAAACCCGCCATTCTATTTGGGGCGACAGCGAAGTGTCGACCACTTACATCATCGTCGAATCGCCGACGGAAGGGTTCTTGTGCGAAGCAACGAACGTCATTGAGGCTTATGATTGCACCGCCACTATCCACACCGTCGCGCCGTTTGATGTTGAGTATCGCGCCTATGGGGATTGGGGCACGGCCGTGTATACAGACCGCGTGGAAATCCTACCGCCGCTGGGTGGGTCAGACACCTTCACCAGAAGCATGGTGGTCACCCCCACGATGTTACACATCCAAGGGTCGGTCATGCTCAGCTACACCGTGCCCTTCACCCGCGACGGCGAGCTAATCAGCTCTGAACCGCTGGCGGAAGTGCCCGTGCATACCAATTTAGTCGGCGAATTGAGTGACCCCCTTGTTTCGGCGCAGTGGAATTACCCCGAAACCGACGAGAACGGGGCGTTTGACCTGTATGTGGTCGTGCGCCAAACGGATGGTCTATTAACGGGCACGTTGCCGCTCGTCTTTGGCCGGCAATATACCATACCCGCCGTAAACTTCACGGCCGTGGAAGGGATCATCAACGACATGGTGTTAGACCACACCTTCGTTGTTGACCCGCCACCACCATCCGGCCAAACGTCACCCACCGCCCGCACCCTGTCATTCCACATTGTCCATTACAATGCGCTTGCGCCCGGCATCCCAGCCGCACAGCCAACCCAACACATTCGGGTCAGTTCGCCTGTACATGGCGAACTCTGTGATACTACCCAGATGGGACCACCCTTTCCAGCCCGTCCCATGAAAGAAGTCACCTGTACCCTCACGGTTCACAACGATGAACCTGTAGACATCATCGTACAAAGCTTTGGCGACTACAGTAGTTTAGAAGAACGCACGATCTTGATCCCCAGCGACCAGATTCCCGCCATTGGGGAAACGGCCGAATGGGTCGAAGAAATTCAGCTAGAGCCAACCACCATTCGCTTGGCGGGTCAAATCATCAACGATGTGAATGAACCCGTGGCCGATGTAGATATAGACATTGAGTTGGTCTATAGCGAACAAGAAATTGGCAGTGAAGAAGTAATCATTGGTCGAGTTTCTACGGCCAGCACCGCCAACGGTCTCTATGAAGCCTACGTGCTGTTACCAGATCAAGTTCGTGATGATTTGGAGCTAGCTGATGGTGACACATTAAGTGAGATAGACCTCGCCTTCACCCTTACCTATGACGAAATTACCCATCAGTACGGGGCACCTAGTCAGCCATTAGAACTCGATGCCCTGAATGATTTCTGGGAAGTGTGGCCGTTTACCTATCGGCGAGTACTGTTTACTGGCCGGGTGCTGGACGCAAACTTTATCGAATTTGGTGAAGTAGGCGTACCGGGAGTCGTCTCCGTTACCTCGCCTGACCTATTTAGCGAATTCTATTGTGATGCCGCTGTGGATGAAGAAACGGGTGAGTATAGCTGTGAAGCATTGCTCCGTAACTCTGACCCCCGAGAAGTACGCCTGCGTGTCAATGGCGAGTGGGGCTTTGCCGAAATTTTCCACACCGTCAGCAATATCAACGGGGTGGGGCAGACGACTGTAGTGGAGAGAAATATCTTAGCCAGCCCCACCAGTTTGCTCATCTATGGTAACGTCACCGACCCGTATGGGGCGCCGCTAGAAGACGTTAGCATTATTATTCGCAACGACAACATCCTCAGCTCGCGGAATGACATTACTTGGTCGGGCACGATTCCGATTGTCAATGCGTTCATGGAGCGGGCGTTAGAAGTCCGCACCAACGAAGAGGGGGCATACACGGCCTACTTGCTCCTGCGTCAGGGCATTGTGAGCGGGGATTTGGATTACACGCTCTCTTATCAGGGCGTCACGGCCGTGGGACAAGAACAGTTCAGCGGCCTGCAACAAAACCAGCGCAACACCTGGCCCGAACCCTTCAACTATATTTTGTCCAACCGCACCATCCTGTTCGAAGGGCGCGTCCGCAACCTGTACGCGGCGGGCATGGGCTTGCCGGGCCAGTTGACCATCATGGCGGGAGAAGATGTGCTGTGTGAAACAGCCTTGAACGATAGCGAGGATTGGATTTACACGGGCGAGTATCGTTGCACGGCCGTGACCCATACCGACGCCCTCTCCGTCACCTACGTCATCACCAGCCCCTACATCAACATCACCCTACCCCCCTTCACCGTGCCCCAAGATGTGGCGGGCGGCACCTACCGCGCCCTCCGCAACTACGGCCTCTCCGTAACCACGCTCGACCTGTTCGGCGTAGTGGCCGACAGCCAAGGCAACCCCATACCAGGGGCGGAAGTCACCATTCTGGGCAATGTGCACGGCGTGAACGACCGCATCACCAACAATCTGGGCGAATACCAGATTAAAGTAGCAGTGCCCCTGACGGCCACCACACCCAACTTGATGGCTCTGTCAAGCAGTCAACCCTTGCTGGTGCAAGTAGTCGCCGATGACACCCAGAGCAACAGTCCGATGCGCTTACAACTGCCGCTCGACATCGCTCTCACCCCCAGCACCGAAACCAGCTATGAACTGCCCATCAGTTATGATTTGCGGCGGATGCGGGTCACGGGGTATGTGCAACATGCGTATGACCCGCAGGCAGACATGAGCGGGGTGAATGTGCGCTTGTCCACGGCCGTGCATGGGCAATGGTGCAACACCACCACCTGGTCTAACGGCTATTACCAATGCCCCAACCTCATCACCAGCCCCAGCAACACCCTCCCCGTCACCGCCACCCTCAACGGGCCGTGGGGCAGTCGCACCATGAGCGTCACCCTGCCCATCGTCGCGTTACCCGCCGCCGGACAAAGCGGAACCGTGGCGCAACCGTGGGCTGTCGAACCCACCACCCTCATCTTGACCGGGCAAGTGGTGAACTCGACTGGCACACCGCTCAGCGGCGTCGCCATCAACATCACGGGTGACGCCCAAAAGAGCGTGACCACCAATAGCCAAGGGCGGTACACCACCTACCTCTTCTTCGACGACGACCAAACCAACGCCGACCTCAATTTGGCCGTGCGCTACCGCGACCTGACCGTCGCCCGCTTCATCAATGCTGACCTGCTCGCTACGGAGCTAGTCACTCTGACCAACCCCGTCACCTTTACGGAGCGGCAGGTCACCCTGCGCGGCACGGTGCTCAACGACCTGTCCAATGAACCCGTGCCCAACGTTATGGTCACCATTGCCAGCGATATTTACCCCGCTGGTCTGTGCGAGACACAAACCAACGGGCAGGGCATTTACAGTTGCCCCGCCGTGGTGGTCTCCGCTGGCTTTGACGTCACCGCTACCCTGAGCGGTGCGTGGGGCAGTCGTGAACAGCAAGAAACGGTCACGCTGGCCCAACTACCAGAGATTGGCCGCACGGGACAACTCACCTTAGATTGGCCGATTGACCCCACCACGCTTTATCTGGATGGGCAATTGGTAGACCACGTGGGTGACCCGCTATCTGGCGCGGCCGTGCAGGTCAGTGGCGATGTGGTCGGCAATTTGACCACCGACGCCGAGGGGCGGTTCAACCAGTACTTTAATGTGCCCGAGGGCCAAATCACAGCCACCGTTAACCTGGACATCACCTATGGCCAGTTAAGCATGGCTGACGAGTTAATCGTGGATCTGAGCAGTGGCGGCCTCATCACGGCCACCGCGCCCTACACCTTTACCCAACGGCGCGTGACGTTTAACGGTCACGTTTCTCATGCGTATCTGCCCGACTACCCGCTGGGCAACGCCACATTAACCCTGACCTTCCCCAATGGCAACACCTGCGAGCGCACCAGCGCCAGTGACGGCAGTTATCTCTGTACACGCATCATTCGTGATGATGTGCGTGATGGCCTGTTTATCACGGGCACGGTGTCCAGCACTTGGGGCAGTAGTAGTGACCTGTACTTCGTGGCGGCGGAAGAGCTACCCGCCTTGGGGCGGATTGGCTCCACCACGCTTGACCTGTACGGGCGACCCACCACTCTGGTGCTAACCGGACAAGTCAACCGGGGCGAGGGTCTGCCCATTGCGGGAGCCACGGTCAACATCACGGGGGATGCGGTTGCTACCGTGCAGAGTGATGAAGCGGGGCTGTTTACCAGCTATCTCTTCTTCACGGATGACCTTGAAAGTGCCAATTTAGTGGTGTCTGCCAACTATGGCGACTTTGTGATCACGGAAACGGTCACGGCCGTGTTGCTTCCTCAAGACGTGGTCACGGCCACCACCACCCTCGCTTTTGAACAGCGGCGGGTGCGCCTGCTGGGTCAACTGGTCAACGCCTACGACGGCGCCACGCCTTTGGCCGACACGCAACTGCAACTCACCACGGCCGAGCTGGGCGCGTGGTGTCAAGTGACAACCGATAACCAAGGGACATACGCCTGCCCTGAGCAAGTTTTGGGCGGCGCGTTAGAGGCGGGTTGGCCGTTGACCGTGACCCTGACGGGGCCGTGGGGCAACGCCCAATACGGCGTGACTGTACCCGCCGCCGACCTGCCCGACTTGGGCTTGGCGGCCGATGTGCCCCTGACCCTGACCCTAGCCGCTACCACCCTGCATGTGACGGGCGAGGTCACGGCGGGAGATGCGCCGCTGGCCGACGCTTTGTTGACCTTTATGGTGGATGGCACGGTCCAGACCACGGCGACCAGTGGGACAGATGGCGCTTACGGCGCGTATCTGGCCTTCCCGCTGGACGTTACCACGGCCGTGGTTGACCTCTCCCTGAGCTACGAATCCTTCACCACGACGGCCAGCCTCACCCGCACCCTCACGGCGGGCGAACTGGTGACCACCAGCTACGACCTCACCTTCAACGAGCGGGAAATTAGCTTCGTCGGGCAACTGAGTAACGCCTTCGCGCCCGAGATGTCCCTGTCCGCGGTCGACCTCACCCTGCATCAAGACGCTTGGGGCACCTTCTGCCAGACGACGACCGACAGCAGTGGCAACTACGCCTGTGACGCGCTCGTGTTAACCGAGACCCTGCCCGCCGACTTGACCATCACGGCCGTGTTAACAGCGGCGTGGGGACAAGAAACCATTACCACCACGCTCGATCCGGCTGACCTACCGTCCGTAGGTTATCGGCAGGACGTGGTGCTAGACCTAGCCGCCAGCCCCACCACGCTGGTCTTGAGCGGCACCGTGACCACGCCAGCGGGCGACCCCTTGGTGGCGGACATCTCTCTGGACGGGACGGTCACGGCCGCGTGGGTCAGCGACAGTGCAGGCAACTATGCCCAGACCTTCTTGGTCATGGAACCTGTGCCCAACACGGCCGTGTTAACCTTCACCACCAGCTACAACGGGTATCAACTAGCCCAAAGCACGGCCATCTCCCTCACGGCCAACCAGCTCAACAGCCATGTTGAACCCGTGCTGTTTGGGGTGCGCGGCCTGGCTTGGTCGGGCACGGTGGTCAATGTCTTGGACGGGGAGATGCCTCTCCGCCAGACCACGGTCACCATTGACCATGCGGAATGGGGTACGCTCTGCACGGCCGTGACCGCCAACGACGGCAGTTACACCTGCCAAGCACCCCCCCTGAATATCATTAGCCCGACGCTGACCTTGACCGCCACGGCGAGTGGCGGCTGGGGCAGTGTCAGCACCAGCCTGCTCCGGGCCGAGGCCGAGATGCCTGCGGTGGGGACGAATAACACGGCCGTGGGCAACTTCACGGGCAACCCCACGACCCTCTTGCTAACGGGGACGGTGGTTGATCTGCTCGGCCCCGTGGCTGGCGCCGTCGTGGAAATGAGCAGTCCCGAGCTAGGTCAGACCTATGCCACCAACACGGCGGGGGATGGCTCTTACGCTCTGGCTGGTTATCTAAATAACACGGCCGTGACGGGCACACTTACCGTGGATGCCTCGCAAGCGAGCTACTTCCGCGAACGCTTTAACCTACCCTACACCGTTACGGTCAACGCGCTCAACGAGATCTCGCTCGACCCCATCAACCTGCGCACCTCAGACGCCTTACCCGTCTGCAACGAGTATGTGGATGACTTTAGCGATGTCTTGACCCCCGGCTGGCAATGGGTACGCGAGGATGCCGCCTTCTGGAGCTTAAGCGAACGCTCCGACCACCTACGTATCACCACCCAATATGGCGATATTTGGGGCACGACCAACACGACCCAAAACATCCTCCTGCGCGAGCCGGGTAGTGAAGATTTTGAAATCATCACCAGTCTGGAATTCAACCCCACGGCCAACTACCAAAACGCGGGGCTGATTATCTACCAAGATGACCACAACTTTGTCTATCTCGGCTCCGCCTTTAGCAGTAGCCGCATGGTACTGCTGGCGCGGAACGTCAACGGCTCAACCAGTAGCCAATACATCGCCAACGATGACAACCTGCTGTACCTGCGCCTCGTGAAACAAGGGGACAATTACATCGCTTCCGTGAGTACCACTGGCGATGAATGGCTTCCCGTGGCTAGCATCCCCCATACGCTGAGTACCCCCCAAGTGGGTATCTACGCCCATCGGGGGCACACTGGTAGCCCCGATATTCCCGCTGATTTTGATTGGTTCTGTATCGTAACCACCCCCACGGTGGTCGAGACCAGCCCTGCGGCTGATGTGGTGGTCGAAAATGGCACGGTGGGGCAGGTGCAAGCCACCTTCAGCGAGCCAATTGATGTGACGACCCTCACCACGGACACGGTGCGCCTGCTGTACGCTGGTGCAGACAACCTCTTTGGCACGGCCGATGATCAACCCATTACGGGCACGGTCAGCTACAACGGCAGTGTGAATCGGGTGACATTCACCCCCAGTCAGCCCTTTAACGATGGGCATTACCGCGCCACCTTGACCAGTGACATTACCGATTTGCCCGGCAACGGCTTGTCGGCTGACTATGTCTGGGAGTTTGTGGTCAACACCCCCATCTATTGGAGTAGCGATAGTGATGGGGTGTGGCATGACCCCACCAATTGGAGTCAGAACCGCGTACCCAACAGCAACGACATTGTGATTATTGACCGCCCCACGGACGTTACGGTCACGGTTAACAGTGGCTCGCAGGCGGCATATAGCTTGACCTCGCAGGAGCAAATCCTGCTGTCGGCAGGCACGCTACAAATACGTGGGTCGGCCGAGCTGTATGACCGCTTCACCTTTAGCGGTGGCAATCTGTCTGGCGTGGGTGAGCTAACCGCTTATTCCGAGATGGTTTGGACGGGTGGCTACATTCGTGACGGGTTGACGGTGGTCGTGGATGAAGCGGCGTCATTGGTAGTAGAAGGAGCGGGGGCGAAGTATGTGTATAACAATGCGGCTTTGGTAAATCATGGCACGGCCGTGTGGCGTGGCGATACAGCTATCCAAATGTGGTACAACGCGACTATTACCAACACTGGTCAGCTAGACCTTGAAAGTGATGCCACTCTGTACCTTTACCCTTGGGCAGGCGGCGATCGCCGCTTCGTCAACAGCGGCCTCATTCGCAAGACGGGTGGGGAAGGCACGCAAGAGATTCAAGCCTACTTTGAAAATAACGGCACGCTCGACATCCAAAGCGGAACATTACGTTTCATTGGTGGTGGCGCAGGCCAAGGCAGTAGCTATCTGGTCACTGATCCTACCAGTGCCCTCCAGTTTGCTGGCGGCACACACAACCTGAGCGAGACCACTGTTCTGAGCAGTACAGGCTCACTCCTGATGACCAGCGGCACACTCAACATGGCTGGTCTATACAATGTGACTGGCTCCGAAACCTATGTTTCGGGCGGGTCGCTCAACCTGACTGGCTCCGTCCAGAGTTTGGGCGAGCAACTGCGGATTGTGGGTGGGACGTTTAACAATGCCCAAACGGGACAAGTGCCCACGTTAATTCAGAGTGGCGGCAATATTGCTGGCACGGGGGTGTTGACGGCCACCGCCGTTTACACCTGGACGGGTGGCTACATCCGTGATGGGGTAACGGTAGTCATTGCGGAAGAAGCGTCATTGGTAGTAGAAGGCGCGGGGGCGAAGTATGTGTATAACAATGCGGCTTTGGTAAATCATGGCACGGCCGTGTGGCGAGGTAATACGGCTATCCAACTGTGGTACAACGCCACCATTACCAACACTGGTCAGCTAGACCTTGAAAGCGATGCTACGCTATATCTTTACCCGTGGGCGGGTGGTGACCGCCGTTTTATCAACAACGGTCTCATCCGCAAAACGGGTGGGGAAGGCCCGCAAGAGATTCAAGCCTACTTTGAAAATAACGGCACGCTCGACATCCAAAGCGGCACGATGCGCTTTACTGGCGGTGGCGCAGGCGTTGGCGACATGCAGGCTCTGACGGGCAGTACCATCCGCTTCAGTAGCGGTACGTTCAACTGGACGGGTGAAGCCGTTAGCGTTACGGGTCAACTGCTGATAGACGGGGCAACCGTGAATGTGCAGGCCGAGGCGCAACTGGATCATATCCAACTGACCGGTGGGAGCCTGAATTTGGTAGAACCCGCCACGGTCGGCCAGTTGCAGTTCCAAGGTGGGACGCTGAGCGGGCCAGAAACAGTTACCGTGACGGAGGCCATTACT
>JBGTIZ010000516.1:0-14952 GCA_041745395.1 Promineifilaceae bacterium (SeqCode)
TTTGGGTCAAAAAGCCTGTTTGGGTCGGAAAAAGTGGGTCTAAGGGGCGTTTTTGGCGGGGGGATGGTGTAGCGGGGGAAAAATAAAAGGGTTGGATGGGCGCTTGGCTCATCCAACCCTATTTTATGCAACACTCTCTCATAGGTGATGAACGGTGGGTTGCAACGGGAAAAACAGGGTGACGGCTTCTTCTGCCGATCAGGCTTACTGCAAGCATTCAGCCTCACCAGAGACCTGACAGGTTTGTGGCCGCATGCGCTTCCAGTTGAAAAACTTGTCAACCCCAACCGTAAAATGCAATAGGCCAGTGAATCCATATGGATTGACTGGACTATTTTTATACTCATGAAGCCCGTTGCTTGACGCTCTGTTGAAAAGCCAAAGGGCTAGCTCTCGACAGATTTAGCTCTCTTGAGCAATAATGTTTCCCATTCCTAACGGCCTCGCTCACCTGCCGCATTTTGTGCGGCCGCTTGCTCAGGGTATTCCTACGATGAGGGGTTTTCATTCTCATTGTGGCGAGGCAGGCGGACATCGAACACGGTTACTCCCTCGGCGGAACTTACCTCAACCTCGCCCCCGTGCGCGCGGGCAATTTCGCGTACAATAAACAGACCGAGTCCGAGGCTACCGTCCGTAGCGTTGCTTAGCCCCGTTGCGTATCCGCGTTTGAAGGGGTCGAAAATCTGGTCTAGGGTCGATTGGTCGATGGTTCGCCCGCTGTTGGTGACCTTGAACTGGACATCGGTAGCGTTGCCGATAATGACTATCGAGATCGGCCTGTCCCGTGCCCCATACTTGATCGCGTTCGAAACTAGGTTACGGAGCACTCTCTGGAGGCGCGGACCGTCCCACCAGCCGCGGGTGTCGCCGACTACCTCCAGATCGAGTTGGCGGTCGGGGTGCGCCGTGCGCAGTAGTTCAAGCTCGTCAGCAAGCTCTGCCGCCAAGTCGGTGTCAGCCAAGGTGATGGTGATGCCCAAGCCAAGCATGGTTCGATTGAAATCAACCATGTCGTCCAAGAGGACCATCAGCTCGTTACTGGCGCGGGTCAGAATGGACGCGGCTTCCATTCCGTTTCCTCCATCGATCAGGTCTGCCCAGTCCGCGGCTATCATCAAGATGGCGGCGAGCGGGTTGTGCATGTCGTGACTCAACATTGCGAGCATCAAGTTGCGTGCTTCGTCCACCTGAGCAGTGAAATACTGGATAGATTCGGCAACCGCCTGGTCTATAGCCTCGTTGAAGCGAACGACATCCTCTACACTCAGATCGTCGGATCGACATGCTTCCATCCACCGCCGGAGGACGCTGGCGCGCAGGGCGCGGTATTCGGCGACTAGTTCGTTGATGTCGAAGCCGCTTTGCGCGCGCAGGACAGCGTGGGTTTCCGCCGCCGTTTCTGGCTCCCCTATCTTTTCTGGGGCTAACCCCTTGGATTTGTCCGCCTGATCTTGCTTCGTTTGATAGCTTGACAAATCTTTCGCTACAGTCGTCAGAATCTGTCTCGCGTGGTCACGCACCGCCTCGGGCGTCATTCTCGCCGCGGCCGGTATATGGGCGGCAGCAAAAGTGTCCCATTCCCCCAGAATCTCTTCCATGTCATGCAGTATGAATTCGTCTAGTCGCATCTCTGATCCTTGTTGTGAAATAAGCACTAATCTCCACGATACAGCACCCTGGACTCAACTTCTGCGACCGAACGCCTGCTTCAGCCACGCTTTGTGTCGCCTGCAAGCCTTGTTCGGCGGCAATGTGTGTGATCCATATTCACACTTTCAGTTGATCTACGAGTTCTCGGATTGTATCAATTACAATTTGCGGCTGATCGACTTGGATAAAGTGACTACTGTCTGAAACCGTCATTGTGCGACTATTCTCAGATAGTATGAGCAATTCCTGTTGTGTCTCTTTGACAATAGTGCCAGCTAAGTGATTCTCTTCGTCGGTTAGAGTTGGATTCACTTTTATTTCTTCGCCAATGAGAATTATGACTGGTTTTGTGCCAAGTATTGCTTTTCGATCCCAATGCTGAGAAATATTCGTCTCCATTGCCTCTACTTCTTCAATCATTGCCCGAACCGCTTTTGGTCTTACGCGGTCTCGCCGCAATGCCACAACATCATCTGGAAATGGTTGTGGTTGATCTGGAGGTGCTTTAAAGTATTCAACGTATTCACTGTGTTCCATTCTGTCCATTAGTTCCAACATTTGTCGCATCTGACCTATCATAGCTTGTTCTTGTGCACGATCGGCTTCTTGAACCCGTTGAGGCAGACGCATATTTAACTCCTCGTGGGGACTGTCGATCAGCACTAGACCAGCGACATTATGGGGATATATCTCTGCATATTTTCGTATGTGGATGCCTCCCATTGAATGTCCAACCATCACGTAAGGTGGTTTTGTGTTGGTTTTTGATAACAAATCATGCAACTCACTTGCAATGAATTCTGATGAACGAGGATTTTCAGTTGCGTCACTCCAACCTAATCCTGCTCGATCGTAGCTCAAGGTGGACGTGAAACGAGCAACTTCAGGCTGTACAAGTTGCCAAATAAGACAGTCGTTTCCTACACCAGATACAAACACAACCGTCGGGTTTCCCTCCCCCAATTGATACGCATGCAGGCGATAGTTATTGATCTGAATCAAATCTCCAATTGGAATGAGTTCTGCCATCTAGAAATCTCCTTGCTCCAAAAATTCCTGATTATCCGCTGTTGATCTGCTTAACCTGCGCATTTCTCAGCGTCACGTTTAAGCTCTTGTTAGGGAAGCGACCCTTTCGCATACTATTCCGTTAATCATAGGTACTGAACGGTGGGTTGGCAAGGGGAAAAATAGAGCCACGGCTTCTTCTGCCGAGCAGTTTAGCTACCCACCAAACTCGATGTTTGCGTACTTCCAATTTGGAGTAACAATTGGTGTTTTTAAAAATTTAGGTGTGACTAAAATATAGTTGACTTATGCCAAAAAATAATTACAATATGAACATCTTATGATTAGCTCACACCTTGCTGACCATTTCACCCGCATTTCATTTCATATAAGAAGGAGAATCAAATGTACCCTCGATTATTTCTATGGCTTGGTTTGATATGGCTGGTGAGCGGTTGCGCCGCGCCGTCAGGAGATACGACGAACACGGCCGTGTCCACCCCTACCACAACCACTATCCACATCGTCACCACCACCACCCAAGCCACCGACCTCACTCGCATCCTCACCGCTGGCGTGCCCGGTCTCGAAATCACCCCCCTCATGGGCGCGGGCGTAGACCCCCATCTTTACCAGCCAACCGAAGCTGATATTAGGGCGATGAACCGCGCCCAAATGGTCGTTTACAGCGGCTTGCATCTCGAAGGGCAGTTTGATACCGTTTTCAACAGCCTGCGTGAGCAAGGTGTGCTGATTCACACCATGGGCCAGCCCGTCAAAGAGGCTGGGTTTGTCATCGGGGCGTTTGGGGCGGACAATGAAAGCCTCGGCGCGGATGACCCTCATTTTTGGTTTGACCCTCGCAATTGGGAAATTACGACGCTGGATTTGGCGGAAAGTTTAGCCACGCTTGACCCCCAGCATGGGGACGTTTATCGTGCCAATGCGCAAGCGTATGTGGTTCAACTAGAAACCCTGTATGCGTGGGCCGATGAAGGGATGCGCTCTGTAGCGGATGGTCAGCGTTATTTGGTGACGTCTCATGATGCGTTCCAATATTTTGGGGCGGCGTTTGGCTGGCGCATGGCGGCCATTCAGGGCATTAGCACGCAGGATGAAGCAGGTGTAGGGGATATTCAAGGCACGGTTGATTTTGTGATAGCCAATGAGATTCCCGTGTTGTTTGTCGAGAGTAGCATTGCCCCGAACACAATCACGGCCGTGCGAGAAGCGATTTCAGCCGAGGGCGGCACGGTGCGCCTTGGCGTGCGCGAGCTTTACTCAGACGCTATGGGCGACCCCGGCACCTTTGGCGGCACATACACGGGCATGATTGCCAGCAACGTCTACACGATTCTGCAATCCTATCAATGCGCTGGCCTAGACGTGACGATTCCCGCATGGCCAGATACCCTTAGCCCCGCCCCAGAGGCGGAGATGTTAGCCGTTGACTGTCAGTGAAATGAATGATCAATAGCTAATGGTCAATTGTCAATTGCTGATGAGCCTTTGACTACTCCCGCCCCTTTATTCATTATTCATTACGCCTTACTCATTGAGAAAAAATGTTTGCCTTAGAAATTGAAGATTTAACCGTTGCTTATAACAGCAAGCCCGCCATTTGGGATATAGATTTGCAAGTGCCGCCCGGCGTCCTCATGGCAATTATCGGGCCGAATGGCGCGGGCAAAAGCACCCTGATTAAGGCCGCGCTCAAGCTTATTCCCCGCTCGGCGGGCAAGGTGCGCTTTCTCGGTCAGCCGTATGAACAAGCCCGCCAGTTGGTCGGCTATGTGCCTCAGCGCGGAAGCGTTGATTGGGATTTTCCCACCTCGGTGCTAGACGTGGTGATGATGGGGCTGTATGGCAAGCTGGGCTGGTTTCGGCGACCAGGGCGGTCAGAGCGGGCGTTAGCCATGCACGCCCTCGAGCAAGTTGGCCTGCAAGATTTTGCGGGGCGGCAAATTAGCCAGCTTTCGGGCGGACAGCAACAGCGCACCTTTTTGGCGCGGGCGTTGGTGCAAGATGCGCAAATCTACTTTATGGATGAGCCGTTCGCGGCCGTGGATGCGGTGACAGAGCGGGCGATTGTTTCTATTTTGCACGAGCTACGCGCTCAGGGAAAGACGGTAGTGGTGGTGCATCACGACCTGCAAACGGTGACGAATTACTTTGATTGGGTCACCTTGCTCAATGTGGAACTGGTCGCGCATGGCCCCACGGCCGTGGTCTTTACCCCTGAAAATCTACGCCGCACCTACGGGGGACAGGTGGCGTATCTGCACGAAGAGCACGAAGCGTTAAACGGGAGAAGCACACTCCGCGCTTCGCCCCTCGCTCCTCGCACCCCCTCGGAAACCACATGACCCGTTTAACCAACATCACTCCCGCCGACCGACGCGTCTGGCTCTTTATCGGCCTCATTACCTTGCTGGCCGCGCTGTTTATTCCCTTTAGCCAGCTTGTGCTGGGCGTGTCCTATACCTACACCCTGCGTACCGTCGCCATCGGGGGGGCACTGCTGGGCGTGGTCAGCGGCGTGTTGGGCTGTTTTGCCATTTTGCGCCAGCAAAGCTTGATGGGCGACGCGCTCTCCCATGCCGCTTTGCCGGGGGTAGCGGTCGCCTTTTTGCTCTTTGGGCGCGAGCTGGGCTGGCTGTTGCTGGGCGCGGGGCTGGCGAGCTGGCTGGGCGTGCTGTTTATTCGCGCCGTGACCAACACCACGCGCATCAAACAGGATACGGCGATGGGCATTGTGCTGGCGGGCTGGTTCGCGGCGGGCATTGCCCTGCTGGTTTATATTCAGGGGCGGCCAGATGCGAGCCAAGCGGGGTTGGATAGCTTTATTTTTGGACAGGCGGCGGCCATTGTGGCGCAAGATGTACAGCTTATCACGGCCGTGGGTTTGGCCACGTTTCTGTTATTAGCCCTGTTTTGGAAAGAGTTTGTACTGATTACCTTTGACACTGAATTTGCCCAAGCCAACGGCTTCCGCATCGGCTTTCTGCACACCCTGCTGTCCACGCTTATCGTCATAGCGATTGTGTTAGGCTTGCAGTTGGCAGGGGTGGTGCTTATGGTGGGGATGCTCATTGCGCCCGGCATTGCCGCCCGCCAATGGACTAATCGGCTGACGCAAATGGTCGTTTTGGCGGCCGTGATGGGCGCGTTTGCGGGCGGCACGGGCGCGGTGCTGAGCGCGATAGAGGCCAATTTGCCCACGGGGCCTATGATTATCGTGGTTGCCTTTAGCTTGGTGCTGGTTTCGATGCTGTTCGCGCCGGAGCGGGGGCTGGTGTGGCAATGGCTGAAGCAGTGGCGTGACCGTAAACGGTTTGCGGCGCAGACGGTTTTGCGTGATTTGTATCGGTATGCGCGGGATCATGGCGGGGCAACCACGGCCGTGTCTGAATCCTTTTTGAAAGGCGTGAACGGGGCCACGGCCGTGGTCGGTCTCGAGCGGCTCCAGCAAGGCGGCTTTGCCCACAAACAGGACAACGACCACTGGGTTTTAACCTCCGCCGGGGTCGAACGCGCCCAGCAAGACGCGCTCAACCAGCGACTATGGGACGCCTATCGCCAATACAACACCGACCTAAACCTGCCGCTCATACCCGAAGACCGCCAACTAGACATTCAGCGCCTGCTCCCCCGCGAAGCCGTGCAAAAGCTTGAAGGACTAGTCAGCTAGTCAGCCTACCTGACACTTGACCCGCTCACCGTCGCCCCCCGCACATCGCACCTAAACTCATGTACACTCTCGAAAACATCCTCATCACCTTTTTGCTCAACTTTTTCACCTATCAGGACATCAACGCCTTTCTGCGTGAGCCGCAACACACGGCCGTGATAATCGGCACGCTCATCGCCATATCAGGCTCCCTGCTCGGTACGTTTCTGCTCCTGCGCGGCATGTCGCTCACCAGCGACGCCATTAGCCACACCGTTTTGCTCGGCATTGTCGTCGCCTTTCTGGTGATGACTAATTTCTTGGGGCAAGAGCCAGACCTCTCCTCCCCGTGGCTCATTATCGGCGCGGCGCTGGCCGGCGTGGCGACCGTCGCCTTAACCGAAGCCCTCTATCGTTCCGGCTTGGTCAAGCAAGATGCGGCTCTGGGGCTGGCTTTTCCCCTGCTTTTTGCGCTGGCCGTGATTATGATCGCCCGCTATGCCGACAATGTGCATCTCGATAGTGACGCCGTGATGATAGGGGAGATTGGCGTGGCGTGGGCGAATACCAACAGCCACTGCCAGAGCGGGTGTGAGACGATTACGATTGCGCCGACTGACCCCCGCGCCCAATTTACCAACCAATGCACCAACTGCCGTGAGCTGGGCATTAGCCCGCGTGATGAGGGGGCGATTTTTACCGAGATCTGCACCAATTGCGGCACGTATACGGCCAGCCAAGCGTGGCAGGCGGGTTACACGGCCGTGGAACCCGTGCAAGTGTTTTGGCCCAAAGCCATCACCGTCATGCTCGTTATCACCCTGCTGACCCTGCTGTTTATCATCTTGCTCTACAAAGAGCTAAAGCTAGCCACGTTTGACGCCGGGCTGGCCGCCGCGCTCGGTTTTCGCCCCGTCCTGCTCAACTATGCCCTCATGGTCGTCGTCAGCCTCGTGGCCGTGGGCGCGTTCGACGCCGTTGGCTCTATTTTGGTTATCGCCTTTTTCATCATTCCGCCCGCCGCTGGTTACATTCTGACCGACAGCCTGCCGCGCATGTTGCTCTATGGCTCGCTCATTGGCGCGGCGGGGGCCTATTTTGGCTACGATTTGGCGCGGGGTAACTTTCTGGGGCTGTTCCTGATGGACGACCTGTTAAATGCGCTCAATCAGACGTGGGGCTGGGATGTGTCCACGCGCTGGAACTCCTCTATTTCCGCCTCAATGGTGCTAATGATTTTCTTTTTCTTTTTGCTGGCCTGGATTTTGTCGCCCAAATATGGGTTGGTTTCGACCCTCGTGCGCCGCCGTCGGCAGGGGCAGAAGTTTGACCAGCAAGTGGTGTTGGGGCATCTGTATCACCATCAGCATGAGCCAGACGAGCTAGATGAGCTGGTCGCCTCGACCCTGTATCAACATTTTCGCTGGTCGCCGCGCAAAATGACGCGGGTGCTGAGGCAGTTGCAACGGGCGCGACTGGTGCAAATCCAAGCGGACTACATTGCCCTGACGACGCGGGGCGAGGATGAGGTGCGGCTGTTTCGGCAGGTGCAGTTGGCGAGGGGGTGAGGTGAGGAAGAGAGTAAGGGAGGGGGAGAGGAAGAGAGGGGGAGAGGAAGAGAGGGGGAGAGGAAGAGAGGGGGGAGAGGGTAGATGAATTTTGGCACAAAAAAGATGGGCGTGTGGGCGGTGGTGGTTAGAATGTGGGAGTGATTATTTTACAGAGAGGCTTTCGTGATTTTTGGGTGTTATTAGCTCTTTTGGTGGGCTGTGCCGCGCCGACGACGTTGCCCCCCACGGCCGTGTCCCCCCCTTCAACCCCAGCCGACATCGCCCAGATAACCCCATCGGCCAGCCCAACCGCCACCCCAACTCCCATTCCCCCCTCGCCGACCGTCACCCATACCCCGTCCCCCACGCCCACACCGACCGCCACGGCCGTGCCTTTGCGCCCCAGCGGCGACCCCCGCACCGACCTGCTCCAAGACCCCATTCCTCACAACCGCAATTTATGCGGCGTCATTGACGTGCTAGATTTCCCCATTGACCCGCCCCACGCGGCGCGAGTGAGTCGCGGCGGCTCTGACTTTGGTGTGTTCCGCTCGCGGTTCGAGAAGTTTCATGCGGGAGAAGATTGGGGAGGGCCAGATGGGCAACCGAATTTGGGCACGGCCGTGTACAGCATCGGCCACGGCGTGGTCACGTATGCCCAACCGCTAGGCTGGGGACGCGACCAAGGGGTGGTCATTGTGCAACACAACTACCCCGACGGCACGCCCGTCCTCTCTTTTTACGGCCATCTGGCTCCGGAGAGCGTGGCGTTACAGGGTGGCGACTGCGTAGCGCGGGGCGATTTGGTGGGGCAAATCGGTCAGCCCCGCTCCTCACCCCATCTCCATTTTGAAGTCCGCACCCAAGCCCCTTATGCCACCCTGACCGGCTATTGGCCGGACGACCCCACGGCGCAGGGCTGGCTTCCGCCGTCGCAATACATTTGGGGGCAGAGGCTGGCCGCCACGCCCGGCGTTCTCTGGGTTCAGCCGCCGCCCGAGGCGCAACGGTTTACCAAGTTTATCGGGGCGTTGTCGCCTGAAACCGCGCTTTTGCTGGTGGGCAACCAGCTTCAAACGCTTGATTTAACCCACGGCCGTGGGCCCAATCAACCCTTCACCCCGCCTGAGCGTGACCCCGATGACCCCACCCAAGACGCGTTTATTCAGGACGACAATTTATTCATCGCCAACGGCCGTGGGCAAATTATCGCCTACGCCCTGCCCGATTTGCGTTTGCGTTGGGTGGCCGAAATTGGTCGCGGTGGGCGCACCGCCCTTTTTCCCCATCCGCTGGGCGGCGTGCTGGTCACGACCCCCAACCAGCTTCATGCTGTAGACGGGGCGGGCCAGCTTCTGTGGCAACAGGAAAACATCAGCCGCCTGTACAGCCATGCCATGACGGCCGACGCGCTCTTTTTTACGACAGGCGGCACGGCCGAGGAGACGGCTCTGTGGCAACTGCGCGGCGCGTCACCGCCCACACAAATCGCCCCGCTGGGTGGCCGTCTCGCGCTCACGACCGATATGCTGTGGTTGTATAGTCAGGATGGGTTGTATCAGGCCGATTTGAACGCGCCCGATTTGGCATTGACCCCCGTTTTGAGCCTGCCCAACGCCTTCTTGGCGCAGAGCGATATGATCGCTTTGCCGCATGGAGGCGTCCTGCTAGCGCATCGTGACCTGTTTGATACGCGCCTGCTGTTTGTGGGGCGGGACGGGCTGATTTGGGAGCGTTCGCTGGCTAATTTGGGGGCGAGTGAGCTGTGGTTGCAGGTGGTGGGGGAGCGGGTTTTGCTGGTGACGCAGGCGGGGCGCAATCAGGCGACTGATTTGTTTGTGTATGAGGTGGGGGTGTCGCCTGTGGGGTTAACCAAATTGTTGCATGGAGGCACACGCACGGCCGTGGTGAGTGCAAGCTGGGTCACGGCCGTGGAAAATCTGCTCCTAATCAACATCGGCGGCGGGCATTTGGTCGCCTTTGAGCCGGGGGAGAGGTGAGAAGTGGGAAGTAAAAAGTGAAAAGTAAGAAGTGAGAAGCTGGCCACTTCTCACTTAATAAGGAGAGCCGTCCTTGTGAACGAACTGCCATTTGCCGTCCACAAACAGAGCCTGTAAATCATCATCAGGATAGACAACTTCATCCGCGGCCGTGCGGTCACCGATTTCCAGATAAAGCACATCCTCATCACTTTCGTTGATTAAATGATGTCCGTTGCCCGTCCCCGCCTTGAACCCGGCACACATGCCCGGGGCAAGCTGAGTGTACCCTTCATCGGTGTGCAGGATGGGCGTCCCCTGCAACACATAAATGAATTCGTCCTGCTTGGCGTGGGCGTGGCGCAGGGCGGAGACGGCGTGCGGCGCCAGTCGGGTCAGGTTGACGCCAAAATTGGTCAGCCCAAATAGGTCGCCCAGCGGCCGTTTTTCCCGCCCCGCCATGCGTGAAGCAAACGGTTCAGGGTAGTTAGAGGGTTTGGTGCGCGGCGGAACGTTGGCGGCGGTCACGGCCACGGGATAGTCTGGGTTAGATGTCATGATGTTCTCCTATGTAGCTACTGACCTGACGCAGGTTGCGTGCCAGCCGCGCCAAAGCGGGCGTTTCAGCCGGCGCAAACGTTTCCCCCGTCAGTTTTTCATACGCCCCAATATAGCGGGCGGCCACCTGCGCCCGAAAATCGTCGGGCATGGTGGGGGGCTGGCCTTCACCTCGATACCCTTGCGCGGCGTACCATTTACGCAGGAACTCTTTATCATAATTCTCTGGCTCTTGCCCCGCGCCCCAGCTCTCCGCCAGCCAGTAGCGGCTGGAGTCGGGCGTGTGAATCTCGTCTATCAGCGTCAGTTGGCCGTTGACCAATCCCAGCTCATATTTGGTATCAACCAGAATAAGCCCCGCTCGCTGGGCAAGTTGCTGGCCGTGCTGGAAAAGAGCTAGGGCGGTTTCTTCGATTTCTGCCCAGAGCGCGGGCGTGACCAACCCTTGCCCCAAAATCTCCGTTTTGGTGATGCGTTCGTCATGCTGACCCTGCGCCGCTTTGGTGGTGGGGGTGATAATCGGCGTGGGCAGGGCGTCGTTTTTGTGCAGGCCATCCGGCAGGGGAATGCCGTAAGGGGTGCGCTCCCCCTGCTCGTAGAGATACCAGAGCGAGGTCTTCGTCACGCCCGTGATGTAGCCGCGCACGACCACTTCGATGGGAATGGGTTCCGCTTCGTGGGCAATGACCACGTTGGGGTCAGGTGAGCTAATCAAATGGTTGCGAGCAATGTCTTGGGTCTGGGCAAACCACCAGAGGCTAAGCTGGTTGAGCACTTGCCCTTTGTACGGAATCAGCCCCAGCACGCGGTCAAACGCGCTGACGCGGTCGGTGGTAATCAAAATGCGGCGATCTTCTTGGAGGTAAACGTCGCGCACTTTGCCTTCATATTTTTGGCCGAGGTGGGGGAAATGGGTGGTGTCTAGGCAATCAGGCAGGGCATTAAGCAGTTGGGCGTGGGTTAACATAAGGATCTCCAGCAGGGTACAGGGTGCATGGTGCAAGGGGCAGGGTTGATATGCCGTAGAGTATAGCGCAGATGGGGGTCTAGGGCAGGGTTTGTGCTCTTCTAAAACCTTTAGTGAAATAGTCAGGATGTGCCATTTCTGCTGAAGTGCCCAAGTGACAAATGTTTGTTAGGCATTTATCATCCTTTTTTTGGGTTATTAGACTTGACGGTCTAGGCCTACTGGTCTAAAATGTATTTATGTTGCCCAAAAGCAAGCTTTTATGGCTACGGTAATGCTATTTATGACCACGATTGTTGCATTCAATATAAGCAAAATTTGTCCACGCTGGCCTCGAGATAATGACGTGCCGTCGGGGACTTATAAAAGGAGTTTGTGATGTCTGGTTCGCCCGCGATTGAGACTGAAAATTTGAGTTACCATTATGGTGATTTGTTGGCTGTGGACAGCATCTCGTTTACTGTGGGTGAAGGGGAGATTCTCGGCTTTTT
Source organism: Promineifilaceae bacterium (SeqCode) (assembly GCA_041745395.1). Classification (GTDB taxonomy): domain Bacteria; phylum Chloroflexota; class Anaerolineae; order Promineifilales; family Promineifilaceae; genus Hadersleviella. Next base: position 11,877 of record JBGTIZ010000516.1, read on the forward strand.
GGGGCCGAATGGGGCGGGTAAATCCACGACGGTGAAGATGTTGACGGGGCAATTGCGTCCCAAAGAGGGGCGAGTCGCCCTGCTCGGGCAGGATATTACCAAGCACACCAAAGCGTTGCAGGCACAGATGGGGGTCTGTTTTGAGCAGGCCAATCTGTACGAAGCGATGAGTGCGGCGGATAATTTAACGCTGTTTGCGCGGCTGTTTGGGGTGTCTGATTTTCAGGCGGAGCCTCTGCTGGAGCGGGTGGGGCTGGCGGGCAAGGGCAAGCTCAAGGTGGAGACATTCTCCAAAGGGATGCGGCAGAGGCTGATGGTGGCGCGGGCGTTGGTAAATCGGCCGCGCCTGCTGTTTTTGGATGAGCCGACGGATGGGCTAGACCCTGTTTCGGCGGAGGCGATTCGCAATATTATTCGGGAGGAGCAGGCGCGGGGGGTGACGGTTTTTCTGACGACGCATGATATGCTCGAGGCGGATAAGCTGTCGAATCGGGTGGCCTTTATCAACAAGGGGCAGATTGTGGCCCTAGATACGCCGCACGCGCTGAAACAAGCGTATGGCAAGCGGGCGTTGCTGGTGGAGGTGTTGAATGGGGAGGGAAAACTAGAGGTGCATGAGGTGGTGATGGATGAGGCGAACACGGCCGTGTCCCTACAAAACCTCTTCGCTAACCAGAACGTCATTACCGTTCACAGCGAAGAAGCCTCCCTCGAAGACATCTTCATCGAAATCACGGGACGAGGCTTAGCCTGATGAACAGCCAGATGGTTTTCGCTCTCGTGCGCAAAGATGCCGTGCTTTATTTCAGCAATCGCTTCTTTGCCTTCATTACGATTTTGGGGCTGGTTTTTTATATCGGGGTTTACTTTGCTCTGCCCAGCGAGGTTGATGAGAGCCTGACCATTGCCGTGGTGATGCCCGAGTCGGCTAGCCCGCTTTTTGAGCCGTTGCAGGAGGAAGGGCTGGAACTCATCTTTTTTGAGTCAGAAGAGGCGTTACACACGGCCGTGGCCGAAGGTGATTACGACGTTGGCCTCCTCCTCCCCGACGACTTTGGGGCGACCCTCGCCAGCGGGCAGACCCCCACTCTCCAACTTTACTTCAACGCCTACATGCCCGAGGAATTCAAAGAGCTATACAGCATCATGTTCCGCGAAATCAGCTTTATGATGAGCGGGCAACAGCTCAACGTCGCCGTCAACGAAGAAATTCTGGGGAGTGACCGGGCTGGTAATCAGGTCGCCTACCGCGACCGGATGTTGCCGCTGTTTGCCGTTTTTATCCTACTGATGGAGATGATGGGCTTAGCCAGCCTGATTAGCAGTGAGGTGGGGAGTGGCACGATTCGCGCCCTGCTGGTCACGCCGCTGAGCGTGGAAGGACTGTTTACGGCCAAAGGGATTTTTGGCGTGGGGCTGGCCTTTTCCCAAGCGGTGCTGTTGCTAGCCGTGACGGGTGGCCTTGCCCAAGAGCCGTTGCTCATGTTGCTGGCTCTCTTCTTGGGGTCGTTGCTCGTGACCGGACTCGGCTTTTTGATGGCGACCGTCACCACTGATTTAATGTCGGTCATGGGCTGGGGCATTTTGGGCATGTTGGTCTTGGCCTTGCCCGCCTTTACTGTCTTAATTCCCGGCCTGACTACGCCTTTGATGCGGGTTATCCCCTCTTATTATCTGGTCAATGTGGTGTATCAGGTCATGAATGAGCCGGGCTGGGGCTGGGCGGAGGCGTGGCCGGATTTGGTGGCGTTGGCTCTGTTTGCGGTGCTGTTCCTCGCCTTGGGCGTGGTAACGTTACGCAGGAGGTTTCACTAAAGATGAATACGCGACGAATTGGGGTTTTGTTGAGCAAAGAGTTGTTCTGGGGGCCGAAAAACTTTCTTTTTATCTGGGCGATTGTGGTGCCGCTGGTGCTGACCTTGCTCATTCAGCTTTTGGTAGGGTCTTTTTTTTCGGGCAAGCCGTGGCTGGGGGTCGTGGATTTGGGGGAGTCGCAACTGGTGGGGGCGTTGCAGGGGGTAGAGGGAATTTCGGTGCAGAGGTATGACACGGCCGTGTCTCTACACACGGCCGTGGCTCAGGGACGGCTCGACATGGGGCTGGTTCTGCCCGCCGACTTTGACCGCCTGCTCCGTGAAAGCGACACGGCCGTGCCGCTCACCGTTTACGTCTATGGCGAAAGCCTCGTGAGCAACCGCATGTTGCTGGGCGTCACGCTGGTTAACGTCTTGCGCGAGGCGACGGGGCTGGATACCCCCGTGACCATTGTGACCGAAACGGTCGGGGAGGGGGAAAGTATCCCGTGGGAGCAACGGCTGTTGCCCTTTGTGGTGTTGATGACCATTATTTTGGGTGGCATGATGCTCCCCGCCGCTTTGCTGGTACAGGAAAAGCAGAACCGCACGCTCACGGCCGTGGCCACCGCCGCCGTCACTCTCGAGGAGATTTTCATCGCCAAAGGGCTGGTCGGTTTCCTCGTCAGCTTGGGCATGGGCATAACCATTCTCATCCTCAACCAAGCGTTTGGCGCACAGCCTCTGCTCTTGGTCGGCATCTTGGCGCTGGGTGCCCTGCTTGCCGCCATCTTTGGCGTCCTGCTGGGCGCGTTTGTCAAAGACATCAACAGCCTCTTTGCCACCATCAAAGGGTTAGGGATTTTGCTCTACGCCCCCGCGCTCATTTACCTCTTCCCCTCCCTGCCCCAATGGATCGCCCGCCTTTTTCCCACCTATTACATCGTCGGCCCGATTATTGATGTGACCCAAAACGGGGCAGGCTTGGCCGATATTGCGGTAGATGTGGCGATTTTGGTGGGTTTGATTCTGTTGATGATAGGCATCGTGGCCTACGTCGCCCGCCAAGCCCGCACGCGCCCCACGCTGTTGCCGGGCGTTGTGGGGTGATTTTGGTATAGACCTGACAGGTTTCTTTGGACGTAAGCGTTCAGCCTCTCAGCCAGTCAGCACTTCAGCTTATTTTTCTCGACACAATTGGGTCATATTTGGGCGACTGCATTGCCTAGAACAGGAAGCAAATCGTTAAACAATCCCTATTAAGCCGAAAAAATCAAGTTTGG
>JBGTIZ010000517.1:0-2654 GCA_041745395.1 Promineifilaceae bacterium (SeqCode)
GGCATCGTTGCGGTTGCGGATGCCGCCCGACGCTTTGACGCCCATGTCGGGGCCAACGACGGCTCGCATCAGGGCGACGTCGGTCGTGGTGGCGCCGCCCGAGCCGAAGCCGGTGGAGGTTTTGACGAAGTCGGCGCCCGCTTCTTGGGCAATGAGACAGGCGGCGATTTTTTCGCGGTTGGTGAGCAGGCTGGTTTCGATAATGACTTTGACGATGGCTTGGTGGGCGTGGGCGGTTTCGACCACGGCCGTGATGTCGTCTAACACGGCCGTGTAATCTTCACCCTTGAGCGACCCAATCTGAAGCACCATATCAATCTCGGACGCGCCCTTGGCGATGGCTAGCTCCGTTTCATACGCCTTGGCCGCAGGGTGAGACGCACCGAGCGGGAAACCAACCACGGCGCAAATTTTCACGGCCGTGCCCGCTAGCAGACCGGCCGCAAGCGGCACATAAACAGAGTTGACGCACACGGTCGCAAATTGATGCTCACGCGCCTCAGCACAAAGCTGTTGGATTTTTTCGGGCGTTGTATCAGGCTTGAGGGCGGTGTGGTCAATGTGCGCGGCTAAGTCAGCCTTGCTTAGCGTTTCGTCTAATTTAAGGTCTTTGAGTTTGAAGGGTAATAGGGCATCAGACACGGCCGTGATTTTATTCTGTAGGTTTTCCATGAACGTTTGTCCTTGTGGCGGTAACGATTAGGTTTGCGAAGCAATCTTACCAATGAGTCTAGCAACTCCCAACAGTTGAGGCAAACAGGTGTTGCAAGTCAGAAGTAAGAGGTCAGAAGTAAGAAGTGGCGCAACCTACTTCTCACTTTTCACTTTTCACTTTTTATTTCTCACTTGCCACTGACGATATCTATGAGCTGGTAATGGGGACGCTGTTTTTGCTGAGGCGGGCTACAGCCAGCCATGACGGGGCTAAAATGAAGGTCGAGGGTGACAGTATGAACCACGGCCGTGTTTTTTTCCTGAAACTGCACCCGCAACTGCCCTTCGCCCAGCGACTCCTGCCCCACTGGTACGAACTGGTCATACCGCCAGTCGGCTAGCTTTTGGCGCAGAAAATAGTCGGCGGCCTGCACGGGCGGCGGGTAATTAGTGTTGCCGCGAAAATGCTGAGGGAAAATTTCGTGGCGTTGAGTGGCGGCGAGCAGTTGGGACACGGCCGTGGGCGCCAGCAATCCATAATAGAGGCCAAACGGCAACACGGCCGTGACCGCCGCATAGCGATGACCGCCCAAGTGAGATGATTCCCACGTCTGCGCGGGGGCCACGGCCGACAACGCCTCATAGACGGGGCGACCAAACTTGGCGCAACATTTATCCCGCTTGCCGTGGGTGCAGACCAAAAAGAGCGGCGCATCCGCTTGGCGATAAGCGGCATAATTTTCGGCGTCGGCCACGATGGCGGGTAAGTCGAGCCAGAGCAGTTCGGCGTAGGTTTCGATGTTGAAGGCGTGTAGGGTTTGGCGGAGAGGGGTGGTCACGGCCACGTAGAAGCGGCGGGTGGGGCTGGGCGTGGCTTGGGTTTGTTTGATGAACTGCAAGCGGCTGTGGGGAATTTCGGCCAACTGCGCGGTGAACCATGTTTGCACGGGGGCGGGCAAGTTGTTTTCTAGCCCGATTTCTGGTTGCCACGGGTCGGTGTACTCGAGGATGAACCAGACGGTTGCTTCGGACACGGCCGTGCCAAAAATCGTTTCTTGGGCGGCGATGGTTTCTAGGGTGCAAAAGGAGTCAGTCATGGGTTTGAGGGGTGTCATGTTTCACGTGTCATGTGTCATGTGGGTTTTTTCTGGATGTAGCCTGACAAGCTGACTTGCTAACCAGCCGAGGTCTCCTGACAAGCGGGGCACATGCCATAAAACTCGACCAAATGCCCCGCAATTTGGAACCCAAACCGCTCCGCTAGAGTATCCCCCAACCCCTCTAGGGCACACTCATCAAACTCAACCACGCTGTGGCATTGGTCACACACCAGATGATGATGATGCCCCCCTTCCAGCAAAATATAATGCGCCGCGCCCGTCCCTTGGTAGACGGTGCGCAACAGCCCCATCTCGCACAGCAAATCAAGCGTGCGGTAAACGGTCATGCGCCCCACCGAAGGGGCCGATTCATGCACCTTGGCCACGAGTTGGTCGGCGCTGAGATGCCCCCCGCTGGCGAGCAACGTCTCGATAATCGCTCGGCGCGAACTGGTTACGCGGTAACCATTTTGCTGTAGTTTTTGGGTAAAGTGGGCAAGTTGTGGATTGGTCATGGATTTACTCATTATTTATTACGCCTTATTCATTCCTTTACTGCTGTCGCCAGATGAGGCCGTGGCGGGGGGCGAAAACAAAGGCGAGGGCAAACACGGCCGTGGCCACCAACACCACCGCCGGCCCCGAGGCGATATTCAGATAAAACGAGCTATACAAGCCCACCACGCCCGAAAACGCCCCAATCACGGCCGCGACCAGCATCATCGTACTCAGGCGGCGCGTCAACAGTGAAGCCGCCGCCGCTGGCGTAACCAACATCGCCACCATCAGGGCAATGCCCACTACCTGCAACGATACCACAATTGTGACCGCAATCAGCACCAGCAGTAAATAATGGAGGAACGTGGTGGGCAAGCGCAACGTCGTCGCCAGCACCATATC
>JBGTIZ010000518.1:0-7145 GCA_041745395.1 Promineifilaceae bacterium (SeqCode)
CACGCGGATCTTCCACTAACGAAAAATATTCTTGTATGGTTGCTATAGCTTCGTGTGACATGGTATCTCACCTCAATATTAGGGAATACCCTATGATTCACCAGTTACAGCATTATGTCAAATGAGTATGCAATCGCCCTAAGCGAAAGCCAGAAAGATGAGCAACGTAATGGCGAATAGGGGTTGACACACGGCCGTGTTCATCAGACAATCTTTGAGGCAAACCATTGATACTTACCCCATCAACCACCTAGAGAGAGAGGCAATCACATGAGCGATAACAACAAACCATCTGGCTTTGCCAACTTAGCCGCCCAGGCCAAAAAAAGCCAAGCCAAACATCAAAACCTGGCCCAAGCGCGACAAAAACAACGGGTCAAACAGGCCGCTCGTGCCAAAAATGCGTTGCCCCAGAGCAAACGTGCCACCCCCACACGGCCGTCTGCCCCACCCCCCACCATCCAACACGCCCAAGGCGTGGACGCCGAAACCGCCGCTCGTCTTGAAGCAGAAGCGCGTCGCCTCCAAGGCAGTTTCGGCCGTTTAGACAAAGATGCCAAATTAGTCGCTATTTATGACGATATTGGCCGCCTCGAGGATTTATTTGTTAACCTACCCGGCCGTCTTGATCAGCTACGCACCAAGGGCTTTGTCCATTCTGGCCATTTGGAACTACGCATTAACCAGTTGGATGACGAATGGGATGAAAAAGTACGCCCTCATTTGGACAAACAGCTAAAAACAGAACTAATGAAGCTGGACAGGGAAATCAACGCCCTCGAAGCGTTACAAGCCACGCTCGCCCGACCAACAGAAAGTGGCCTACAAGCGTTCAAGCTCAAAAATGATTCCGCCGAGCGAGCCGTGAAAGAGACAACGCGCAACCTGCAAAACTTGTACAAAGGTGTTCAAAATGGGCTAAACGAAGTGGAGAGCGAAATTTGTAAGGCAGAATGGATGATGGAGCGTTTAGCGCAAGCCCCCGATATTCAACTGCTTAAAGCTGAGGGGCCGCTCATGGCGGTCGAGGCTGAGTGGGAGAAAACGGGAGACGATGATAAAGACCCCGACGGCGTGCTTTATCTCACGGATCAGAGGCTCATTTTTGAGCAGAACGAGAAAAAAGCGACCAAAAAATTCCTTTTTATCACGACCGCGTCCGAAAAAGTGCAAAAGTTGCTCATCAATGAACAGGTGCGCGATATTGTGGAGGTGAAGCATCGTGAAGAGCGGCGCGGTTTTAGTTTGGGCAAGGATGATCTCCTCGAAATTGAGTTTGGTGGTCAGGCCGACCTGACCCGCGCCCAGTTTCATCTGAAGGGGCAAGATTCGTCCGACTGGGCGGCCGTGTTGAAAATGGTGCGCAACGGCGAAATTGATGGCTTGCGAGCGGAAGCGTTTGTGGGCGCAATGGAGGAAGCGGCGGCGGCCACGGCCACGATTCCCCAGCAGTGCCCCTCTTGTTTGGCCTCGGTTCCACCCCAGCCGCGTGGCGTGTTGAGCTATACGTGTGAGTTTTGTCACACGGCTATCACGGCCGAACTGCCGGCTTAGCTCTGGGACACCTTTCGCCGTCTCATCACCGTGAAAAAATAAAAGTAGGAAGTGAGAAGTAAATGGGTCGTTAGCTTCTCACTTCCTACTTTTTTTATCTGTGTTGGTCGAGCGTTAATACACAGGACACGCGCCCCACCTAAATTTACCCCAAGGCTGACTGATACAGTGCCACATACTCCTCGGCGCGACGCGGCCACGAAAAATCTTGCTGATACCCATTCATCTGAATCTGGCTCCACATTTCTGGCTCGTTGTAATAACTGTCCATGGCGCGGGCCAGCGTCGCCCAAAACGCCTCGATATTAAACTCCGTAAACACAAACCCCGTTTCCCCATCCTGTACGGTGTCCACTAGCCCGCCCGTGGCCCGCACCACGGGCACACTGCCATAGCGCATGGCAATTAACTGCCCCAGCCCGCACGGCTCAAACAGCGACGGCATGAGGAACATATCGCTTGCGGCATAAATGCGCGGGGCTAAATCAGCGCGATACTCCAAAATGACCCGCATCTTGTCTTGGTGGTAGGTTGCCATTTTGGCAAACATATTTTCATAGTGGTACTCGCCACTGCCCAGCAGAACAAATTGTGCTTCACCCGCCACATCATTCATGAGCCGGTGCACCACCTCGCCCATCAGGTCAAGCCCTTTTTGCCAGTCTAGCCGTGTGATAATGGCAATGAGCGGCACATTGTTCCGCTCGGGCAAGCCTAGCTCTTGTTGCAGGGCACGTTTATTTTCACGGCGTTGGTGGAAGGTGTCTAAACTAAAATTTTGCGCCAAATTAGGGTCGGTGGCGGTGTTCCATACGTCAAAATCGAGTCCATTCAGAATGCCGCTGACATCCGCGCCGCGATGACGGAGTAGGCCGTCTAGCCCCCCGCCGCCGTCATAGGTCATGATTTCTTGGGCGTAGGTGGGGCTGACGGTGTTGACCTTGGTGGCGTGATATATGCCGCGAGCCATGAAGTTGACTCCGCCGTATGGCTCTTCAAAAAGGGCATGGGTCTGAAGGCCCAGATAGTTGAAGATGTGCCAGTCGGTGCGCCCTTGGTGGGCTAAATTATGAATGGTGAAAACGGTTTTTATATCACGATAACGCGCATCCCCTTGCCCAGCGGTGGCTAGCCAAGCGATGGCGGGGGCGGTGTGCCAGTCGTGGGCGTGTACGATGTCTGGCTGCCAGTCGAGCGCACTGACGACTAAATCAAGCGCGGCGCGGCTGAAGAAGGCAAAGCGGTAGGCATCATCGTCGTAGCCATAAATTTCGGGACGACCGAGCAGGTCATGCTGGGCAATGAAATAGATGGGGACGTCGCTGTCGGGCAATGTGCCCTGAAAGGCACCCGCAGGCAGGCTTTGCCCGTTGCCCATAGGCACGTTCAGGGCAAAGGGAAAGGTGGCGAGGTCATAACGGCCAAAGCGATAGTCCGCTTCGATGTGGGCATAGGCAGGCATGACCACGCGCACATCGTGTCCGAGGTCGTTTAAGGCTTTGGGCAAGGCACCGGCTACGTCGGCGAGTCCGCCACGTTTGGCAAAGGGGGCTACTTCGGCACTGATGAACAAAATTTTCATGGGTGTTTTTCCTTAATAAGTTGGGAGTTGATTGGATTAGGTGTGGTGTGAGGGCTTGTGTCTGTGCCTCTTCAGTGAGTATTTAGTTTGTTGAAGCCCGCCCTGTTGCCTGCGATAGTAGAGCTTTAGGCACTGGGCTTGTGGGCTAGAGTACAGGCAAACAAAAAGCTCTGGGGATGCCAGAGCTTTGTCGATTACGATGTTTAAGCTAATGTGCTTGCCCCAAGTGTGAGACTGCTAGGGGGACGTTAGATGAATTCCATGAGGCCGGCACTGCCTTCTTCGGCGGGGAGGGCGGCCACACGGCCGTCGGCGATGCGGCCATCTTCAGCATGAACCATTATGAGCCGACCTTCACTCCAATGATCCCAGAGGTCGCCATCTACGACGCGAAAACTGCGCATGGCACCGACTTTGCCGAGAGGACCACCAGCGGCGATGTTGTAGCCGTTGAGGACGATTTTGGCGAGTTCTTTGCCATTTTCACTATCGTATAAGGTTGCTTTCGTATTGTTGTGGTCACCCATTTATTTTTCCTGTTGGCGCGAAGATATCGTAAAAGCTTCGTGAACTATTTTATGGCTTAATTATAGGCCAGATGGGACGACATAACAAGGGGAGTAGCTGTGACCTGACTTATGCCGCTCGGGTGGCTTCGTAGAGAATCATGGCGGTGGCGATGCTGAGGTTGAGGGAGGTGGCGTGACCGTGCATGGGGATGCGTACGGTGGACACGGCCGTGTGTAACGCCTCTTCTGGCAAGCCAAACTTCTCACTACCCATTAGTACCACCATTGGCCGAGGATAACTTGCTTGCCAGCAAAGTGTTTCGGTGTGGGCCGTGGTGGCGACGGTATGCAGGTGATGGGTGCGTGTCCATGCCCAAAAGGTATCGAAATCAGCCACGGCCGTGATGGGCATCGTGAACAGTGTGCCCATGCTCGCCTTGACCGCCGCTGGGTGGGTTGGCTCCGTGGTTTGGCCGATGAGCAGAACGCCGGCGAGGCCGAGCGCGTCGGCCGTGCGCAGGATCGTGCCCAAGTTGCCCGGGTCGCTTATTTCGTGTAGGGCGACGTAAATGGCCTCGGCCGTGGGCACAAACTGGCTGAGTGGCCTCTCTACCCAGCGCACGACGGCTCCCAGCCCCACGGGGTTGTCCCGCTCCGAGATGGCTTGAAACAGCTCGGCGGTGATGGCTTCACAGGGGACGCCAGCGGCGCGTTGCTGGTCGAGTAGCTCGTAGGCGGCGGGGCTGGTGAGCAGGTCGGGGGCGTAGACGAGGGTGTGCAGGGGGGCGCGTTGTTCCACGGCCGTGTGGACAACATGCAATCCCTCCACCCAAAAAAGACCCTCTTTTTGGCGGTATTTTCGTTGCCGCAAGCGGCGGATTTGTTTGATGAGTTGGTTCTGGTGGCTGGTTATCATGGGGTAGGGTGCATGGTTCAGGGTGTAAGGTTTGTAGTAATGGCTTTAGCCGTTTTTACACACGATGGGCGATGATGAGCAGGTTGTCGCTTTCTTCATCGAAGGGGTCGCCATCGTAACTTCCGTAAAAGGTGTCGAGCGTGAAGCCGGCCGCTTGTAGGGCGATTTGTAGCTGGTGGGGATAATAGAAATGATACACGGCCGTGGTCTGCACTTGTTTTTCGAGCAGGTCACGGCCGTTTTGCCGAGGTACAAACGTCCAGTTCATATGCAAAACCTGCTGGAGGTCATCCTGTTTGGCGGTGGCGTATTGGGTAAATGTGCCCCCCGTGGCGGGGTCGGGGAAAACCTGTTCGAGTAGAGGCTCTGGTTCAGCGGTCGTGCCCAGCGCGGCTAGCTGGAACGGGTTGGGCACATCGATGAGCAGTCGCCCGCCGGGACGCAGATGCACGGCCGTGTGGCGCAACATTTGTCCGAGGGCAATCGGGTCGAGATGGAGCAGGGTGTTGCAAAAAACCACGGCCGTGTCAAACGGCTTGTGCGGCAGGTCAAACTGGGTTATATCCACCTGAACCAGCGTTACTTTTTCCCCGTGCCCCTGTGCCGCCAAATCACGCCGCGCCAAGGCCAACATTTCCCCTGACAAATCCAGCCCGACCACCTCATGCCCCGCCTGCGCCAGCGGCCACAGCAGTCGCCCACTGCCGCACCCTAGCTCCAGAATTTTGCCCTGTGCCCAGCGCAACAGCCACGGCACATCGGCCGTGTGGTGTTGAGGAATGAGGTGGTAGTAGGGGGCAATTTGGTCGTACATGGTTACCGAAACTTTGGTTTTCTTTTTTCAAGAAAAGCGGTGATGGCTTCGCGGTTGTCGGGGGCGCCGTAGAGGGGGCAAAAGAGAGCGGTTTCGTACTGATAATTTTCGTGTAGCGAATTTGATAGAGTCGTTTGTAGAAGCTGTTTTTGGGCGGCGAGGGCGTGACGGGGTAGGCTAGCAAGGTGATTGGCCCAAGACACGGCCGTGTCTAATACCGTTTCCCCTTCTGGTACAAGTCGCTGGATGAACCCAATTTGATGCGCTTCCACGGCCGTGATACTCTGCGCCCCCAGCATCAGAGCCGTGGCGCGACTTTGCCCCAGCAGGCGCACCAGCCGCGCCGTGCCCCCCCAACCGCTGGTCAGCCCCATGCGCACCTGCACAAAATGCAGGCGAGCGGTGGGCACGCTCACGCGCAAATCACACGCCGTTAAGACTTCTGTGCCGCCGCCCGCCGCGTCACCGTTAACCGCCCCAATGACGGGGCAGGGCAGTTCGGTCAACTGGCGCAGAGCGGTCTGCATAACGCGGTTGAGTCGTGCGCCCGCCTCTGGTTCGGGGTGCTGGCTAAGCTGGCGTAAATCGCCGCCGCCGATGAAGGTGCGCTCGCCCGTGCCGGTGATAATGAGGACGCGAGGTGGGTTGGCGGCGGCTTGGGACACGGCCGTGGCAAACCCTTCTTGCGCTTCCCAATCGAGGGCGTTGCTCGCCTCGGGCCGATTAACCTGTAAAATGGCGATGTTGTGCGCTTGTTCTGTGTAAAGTATGGAAGAAGGCATGGTTGGAATGTTGTGCGTTAAGATGTTCAACTTCTCCAAAGAAGTTGAACATCTAAAATCGTTGAGTGATGCCCCAAGCTTATCGCTTATGCGGCGCGGCGCAAACTGTTATGAAAAAAATTTTGGCTAAATTGACGTTTCTTGCTCTGCTTCTTTTGCTTTTGAGCGGGGGGTATGGTCTGCTTTTGCGGGAGTGGGTAGACCCACGGCCGTGGGATAATCTCATCCAACGGGTCGAGCTAGATGAACAATCTTTTCCGAAAAGAGCCACCCCCACCACCCAGAGCCACCTCCCCCACCGTTTCACGCAAGCGGAGTCGTTCGACCTCCTTTTGACGGGGCGATTTGTGGCGGGAGAGATAAATAGCGCGTATGGGCTGTGGGCAGGAACCACGGCAGTGGACAAACCGCTCATCGTCTGGGTCACACCCACGGGGTACGCTGGCGTCACTCATGGGGAAAGTTGGCTGGTTCCTCTTGCGCCGTGGCCCCATGTGCGCCCTGAACAGGATAATGAAATTTGGCTGAGGCGCACGGTGGTTGAGGAGGGGCAGGAGTTGGTCACGCTTCGGCTCAATCGGGAGTTGTTTTGGGTGGGAGAGGTTGCGGGGTTGACGGGGGAGGGAGGCACGGCCGTGGATATATGGGGAGAAGGCCCCGAACTCCGCATCCAGTTCCAGCACATCCAACGCAGTGAGTAGTAAGAACTGAAAAGTTGGTCTACCTGACACGCCTTGCGCCGAACACTTCTTACTCCTTCCTTTTGACTTTTCACTCAGCCGTCCTAAAACGGCCAAATAAACGGCAATATCGTCACCACCAAAACCAACATCAGCAAATTCAGCCCCAAACCAACCTTCGTATAATCCGTAAACTTATATCCTCCCACCCCATAAATAATCACATTCACCTGATGCCCAATCGGCGTTAGGAACGAAGTTGAAGCGGCAATCACTGTCGCCATCACAAACGGTTGTGGCGCCACCTC
>JBGTIZ010000519.1:0-11125 GCA_041745395.1 Promineifilaceae bacterium (SeqCode)
AAAATAAAAAAAAACCCCCTTTTCCAGCGAGTCGTGGCCGTCGGCCACGACGAAGCCACCTGACACATGACACCTGAAACATGACACTCTATTAAAAACCCTCATGACTTCTAACATAAAACTCATCGCCCTCGACATAGACGGCACTTTACTTAACAGTCAACACCAGCTTTCCCCGAGCAACGAGGCGGCTCTGCGCCGCGCGATGGACGCGGGGGTCAAAATCGTTTTGGCAACGGGCAAAACCCGTACCTCGGCCGTGCCCCTCATTGCCAAGCTGGGGCTAGAAACGCCCGGTGTGTATAACCAAGGGGTGGTCGTTTACGCGGGAGATGGCTCCATTTTATATGAACAGATCCTCGCCCGGCCGCTAGCGCAGAGAGTGGTGGATGTGGCCACGGCCGTGTCTTGTTCTATGGTGGCCTACGCAAGAGGCAACATCGTGACCAATGTGCGCGATGAATACACCGACGTCTTTATCAAATACCATGAACCGACACCGATAGCCTACGGCAGTTGGGACGCCCTGTTCCAAGCCCGCGCCGTCAATAAGTTCATCATGGTCAGCACCAAAGAGCGTATTGACCACATACGCCCCCAACTCCAGCAAGCCATCGGACATGAGGCGACCATCGTGCAAGCCCTCGACTACATGGTCGAGATTTTACCGCTCGGAGCGTCCAAAGGGGATGGATTGCGGCGGGTTTTGTCGCATTTACAGATTGACCCCGCGCACATATTAGCCATGGGGGATGGGGAAAATGATGTAGAAATGCTCCAGCTAGCGGGGCTAGGCGTGGCGATGGGCAACGCCATGCCCTCGGCCAAAGCGGCGGCGGACGCGGTCACGGGCACCAATGATGAGGACGGCGTGGCGCAGGCGTTGGCGCGATTTTTGTAAACCGCATGAAGCGTGACCCCGTTCAAACCCCCACGTAATCCGCAAGCCCCCCCCCTCTCGCGCCGCCCCCCCCACAATGCTATCATTACCCCATGATTCAGGTTGAAATGAGCTACCTGCTGGGCAGTTTGATTCTGTTTATGCTGGCCGCGCTGTCGCTGACGGTGGGCCAGTCGGTGGTTCTTTTTGCCAATCGTGTGCCCCCCAGCCGCTTCTTTTTGAGCGTTTGGGCGAGCGTATTGTCGCTCATGATCACGGCCGTGGGGCAATTCATCTTTCTCGCGCTTGTCCTCACGCTTATCGGTCATGACTGGTCACTTCTGGCTCTGCTGATTTTGGTACTCATCAGCGATGTGCCCTATTTACTGGGGTTTTTGGTCTTTTTGCCTTATTTGGGCAATCCGATTTTACGCCTGCTCCGTTTGGGGGAAAATCTTGTTTTTTTTGTGGGGTTGCTCAGTTTCGGGTTAGATGCCCTGACCACGGCCGTGGTTGTCCTGAGCATGGGTCTAAGCACAGAGCTATGGCGGCATCTCCCCTTTATTGACCCCGATATGATTCTCGACCGCATTTGGCTCCTGATTACGGGTCGCCCCGCGCCCGAAGACCCGGCCGTGTTGGTCGAGCACCTGTTAGAAACAGGGCAATTTTATCAGCCAGAAGAGGAGCCAAGCGACACATGAGCATTCTCGCCACTCTACTAGGGCTGGCTCTGTTACTGCTCCTTGTGTTTGCCTTTTCCGCACCGCTAGAAGCGTTGGGCTGGTGGAGCGGTTGGAGCGAACGCCGCTTTGATTTGTCCCGCTCATTAACGGCGAGTCTTCCGCCGCTGGTCGAGGGGATTGAGCGGGATGGGGCTGATTATGATCTGGTCTATCTGACGGGGATTATCGGCTATGATGAAGGGGCGGGGGGCAAGCGGGAGGTGGCTTTGCTGGAGTTGGTTGAGGCGCGGTTACACGGCCGTGTGCAACTCATTCATGATGTCTTCCCCTACTCCGTCAGCAACAATCCGCTCGACGGCGAGCGCGTTTTTCGCCGCTTGTGGCAATGGCTCGACCAGCGTCGCCAGTACCACCAAAACCCCATTACCCCCTACAACTGGCTCATCATCCTGCGCAACCTGATGCACGTCGCCGTTTCCGCCGACCCCCGTTACGGCCCGCTCAACAACTTCGGCCTCGCCCACGAAATCGGCCAAAGTTTATTGCGGCACGGCTACGCTCCCGGCTCAAACAAACCGATTTATCTAATCGCCTACAGCGGCGGGGGACAAATGTCAGTCGGTGCGGCGCGTTATTTGCGCCCTGTCTTTAATGCGCCCGTGATGGTCGTCGGGCTGGGCGGCGTTATTAGTGATGACCCCGGCCTCAGTACCGTTGACCGTGTGGTTAATCTCATAGGCACACGAGATGTTTTTCGCGTCGTCTCCCCTCTGCTCTTTCCTGGCCATCTGTCTCTTTTGCCCTATTCCAAATGGAACCGCGCCCGCCGTACGGGTCGCTTACGCACCATTCTCGTGCCCGACATCACCCACTTTGGCCGCAGAGATTACTTCTCCCGCTCCACCAAGCAGGCGGATGGGCGAAGCCACGCCGAAATCGTGTCCGAAATTGTCGCCGCACAAATGGCCTTGTTTCACCAAGATGTCTACAATAAGTCAGACATCAGCCAGACTGACCGACTGAAAGCCTAAAAACCACAGGAATCACACATGAGCGATCTAACTGGACAAACAATCGGACAATATCAGCTAACGGAAAAACTAGGCGCGGGCGGCATGGCTGAAGTGTACAAAGCGTATCAGCCTCGGTTAGACCGCTACGTGGCCCTTAAATTTATTCGGCCAGAGCTGGCGGTAGACGATAATTTTCGCGCCCGCTTTGAGCAAGAAGCACGCGCCATTGCCCAGCTCAGCCACGGCAATATCGTTCACATTTATGACTTTGGCGAAGAGGCGCATCGCTACTTTTTGGTGATGGAGTTTGTGCCGGGGCAAACGCTCAAGCAGTTTGTGCAGGCGCAGAGCCAAGCGGGGTCGCCGGCCTCGCTGAGCGAGGTGGTCAATATTTTACGGCAGGTGGGGGCGGCACTGGATTATGCCCACGGCCGTGGAATCGTTCACCGTGATGTCAAACCAGACAACATCTTGCTCACCGCCGACGGCCGTGCCGTCCTCAGCGACTTTGGCATTGCCAAACTGATTGAAGGCGAAGGCAACGGCCTCACCCAAACTGGCACGGCCGTGGGCACACCCGCCTACATGGCTCCCGAACAAATTCAGGGCATCAAAGAGCAAATCGGCCCCACCACCGACCTATACGCGCTGGGCGTTATTCTGTACGAACTATTTACCGGGCAAACTCCCTTCACGGCCGACACTCCCTTTGCAGTCATGCTCAAACACGTCAGTGACCCCGTGCCCCTGCCGCAAAGCATCAACCCAGCCTTGCCGCTAGCCCTAGAGTCCGTTTTGCTCAAGACCCTCGCCAAACAACCCGACGAACGCTACCCCAGCGCAGAGGCACTTCTCACGGCCGTGGAACAAGCACTGGCCGAGGGCAATGGTGCACATGATAAACAAGCCACCCTGCCGCCCGTCATTGCTTTTGCCTCCAGCGACACCACCCCCGACCCCTCCTCAGCCGCTACGGTCGTAGACCATGCCCCTCCCACGGCCGTGGCCTCTACGCCACCAGCAACAACGGTTACAGCCAACGCTACACCCACTTCGCTTGCGGGGCGAGCAGGACGCAAATGGGTTTTCGGTGTGGTAGGGTTGCTGGTGCTCGTCGGTTTGGTAGCGGTCGCCGCGCTGGTCTTAAGCGGTGCTTTTGCGTCCGACACGCCAGGCACTATCACCTTCACGGCCGGGGGCGAAGTGTATCGTGTGGAAGCTTTGCCGAGAACCGAGCCAGAAAATATCAGCTCCCGCCTCAATAATTTTGCCACTGGGCAAGACACCTCGCTCAATGTGTCGCCCGATGGCGCGTGGCTGGTCATCGAGACGACCCGCGCCGATGAAGCGTGTGCGGGCTGGGCTTGTTTGGCGCTCGTGCCTAGTTCGCTGACACTGACCGAGGCCACGGCCGTGTACCTGCCCAACTTCGACGTGGTACACACCGACTCGCTCCCCGCGCTGGGCTGGAACGCCGAGCAGTTGGTTTATGTGGCCGAAGGGGACAACATCCGCGACCTGTTTTTGTTAGAGCGGGACGACGAGGGGTGGAGCGACCCCATCTTGCTGACGGCGCTTTCGCCTTATGCTTATAACGACTTGCCGCGCCTGCATCCGCATGACGATGTGGTCTTGTTTATTTGTGGGGATGAGCCGTATGGGGGGGGAAACACGGCCGTGTGTGAAGTGGATCTAGACAACTTGCAAGTAGATGTCATTATCCGACGCGAAGATGGCCCCCTCGTCTCCGCCGACGCCGACGGCCTCTACACGGCCGACTACCTGCCAAACGGCTCCGTTGTGTTCACTGCTCCGTGGCGCAACAGCGACATTTGGCGCACATCGTCCAACAATGAACAGTTCGAGCCAATTCGTCTCGACCCGCCGCTGAGTGGCGACTTGGGTTGTGTGTTGCCCAATGGGGCGTTTACGGTGTTGCAGTGGAATGAGGCACTGGGTGGCCCGACCATACGGGTTGTCAGCCTAGATGGCACAACCGACTATATCATTGACCTGCCCATCCCCGTAGATTATGACTCCGTTGGCTGTGGCGGCTAACCCCCTCTGGGAGGCATTATAAACAATACCTCCCAGAGGTACCTACTTGCTCACTTACTCAGCGGCGCGGGCCGCTTCTAGCCACGCATCCACCTGCTCACGATTTTCAGCGATCCATTCCGCCGCGTGGCGGGCAATGTCTTCGTCGCTGTCTTCCCCATCAACCATTAGCTGATTTTGCTCAGCAATGTCGGTCAAGGGAATCTCTACCAACTCTAGCAATGTGGCAATATCAGGGTTGTTCTCGAGCAGTTCCGTATTGGCCACGGCGCGAATGTCGGCTGGGTCAAAGCCCATGGCGCATGGGTCTACCGCACAGCCAAGAATGCCTGAAGCGGGGGCAACGCTCTCGATGGGAGCTTCAATCCAAACCACATCTTCACCTAGCTTGAGTTGGCTGACTGTCCAGTTGGGTGTCCACGTATAGAACAGAATCGATTCGCCACGGGTATAACGGCCAATGGTGTCGGCCATTAGGGCAGAGTATGTGCCCTGCTGGTGGGTGATGCTGTCCCGAAGATCTAGTTCATCCAAGGTATCTTCGATGACGGTTTCACAGCCCCAGCCAGCGTCACAGCCGATAAGGTCTGCTTTGCCGTCGCCGTCGCCGTCAAATGCGGCCGCGATTTCTGGATCCGTGAAATCCATCAGGCTAGTAATGCCTAACTCATCCGCTGTCGCTTTGTCTACCAAATATCCTTGCAACGCGCCCGCTTCCACTTGGAAGCCGACTGGTTGAACGCGGCCAGCTACTTGCTCGCCTTCAAGGAAGGGATCATGCAGGGGGAACCAGCCGTTGAACCACATATCTACGTCGCCGAGGGCGGCCGAGGTGTAGAAGGCGGCGTTATCGAGCGTGCCGAGGTCATCTACTTCGTAGCCTAGCTCCTCGAGCATGGTTTCAAACACGGCCGCTTGGAACCAGCCTGTATCCCAGGTGGCTTTGGCGATAGTTAGTTCGCCTTTCTCTTCTGTTGTTGTCGTTGTATCGGTTGTATCTGCGGGAGTACCACAAGCCGCTAACACGGCCGTGAGCATCACCACGAGCAAAATTCGAGTTAAATATTTCAACATTCAATTCTCCTTTAGATTAAATTTGTTGGTTTGTTGGTTAATAAAATTTGTGGGTAAGCGTTCATCTATCCGTCTGGATTGCTGAGCTTCTGCTGACGCAAGCCACTTGCCTGCGAAATACGATCCAGCACCACCGCCAAAATCAGCACGGCCAAGCCTGATGTGACCGCTCGGCCAATATCGAGACGGCCCACCGAGCGCAGAATCTCCTGCCCCAAGCCACCGCCTGCAATCAAAGCCACGATAACGACCATAGATAGCGACAGCATCAACGTCTGGTTCAGTCCGGCCATAATGGTGGGCATCGCCAGCGGGATTTGCGTCTCATGGAGCAATTGCCAATCACTGGCTCCAAACGAACGACCTGCTTCCACCGTCTCTTTTGGCACTTGGCGAATGCCCAAATTGGTCAGGCGCACCATCGGCGGCAGGGCAAAAATAATCGTCGCCACCGTGCCTGGTACTGAGCCAATGCCCAGCAACATCACAATAGGCACTAGATAGACGAAGGGGTGAATGGTCTGCATTCCGTCCAGAACCACGCGACTAATCGAGTCCACGCGGTCATTGCGTGAGGCCCAAATGCCGAGCGGCACACCAAACGCCACGGAGATAAGCAGAGCAGTTAGCACCATAGCCAAGGTGGTCATGGTTAACTCCCAATAGCCAAGAAAGCCAGTCAGGGCAAAGCCAACCGCACTGAGGATGCCAATGTTGCGTCCGCCGTTTTTCCAGCCGATGAACAACATAAACAGCACAATCAGCGGCCACGGCACGGTGTTCAACATGCCGTCTAAGCCGTTGAGAAGCCAGCCCACAGGAGCCATCAGGACGTTCAAAAACGGTTTGGCGTTCAGCGTCAGCCAGTTCACAACTGCTTCTGAGCCGTCGCTTATCCATACGCCTAGAGGGAAATAGGTAAAAAGGTTAAGAAAAAAGTCGTTAATTGTGTCTAAAAAATCCATATCGGTATCGCTGTCCTTGTCGTTGGCGGAGAAGTTGAACTTCTAACACGAGCTTATGCTTAGGCTAATTTGCGCGTTTGGGTTAAGGCTACTTTTTCTTCGTCTTCACTCTTTTGCCCATTGGTCGATAGCTCTATCTCCTCATTGAGTGGAAGCGCATCGGCGGCGGCGGCGACTTCTTCGGTGGTGGCGAGGGCGGCGAGTACATCGACAGGATAGACCACGCCGAGCAAACGGCCGTGGGAATCTATCACGGCGACCGGCCAATCCTCTTCAAACAGATGGTATAGCTCCGTCAGCGTTGTAAACGCACTGCACGTGGGGAAAGAAGAGAGCATCACCTTCTGAATGTTGAACATCTGCTGTTCATCAGGCACGTCTCGTATCTGATTCCAGAAGACCAGGCCATCAATTTGCCCTTTTTTATCTGTAATATAGATGGAGCTAACGTTCCACTTCTGCATGTTTTGGCGCACTTCAAACACTTTGGCCGTGTTGGGCATATGATTAGCGGGGCGCATGGAGAATTCCGCGCTCAGCACGCGGCTTTGGTCCACGTCGGACATGAAGCGAGCCACATAAAGATTGGCGGGTTCAGTTACAATTTCGGTGGGCGTGCCGATTTGCACCACACGGCCGTCGCGCATAATCGCCACCCTATCCCCCACACGCAACGCTTCATTCAGGTCATGGGTGATAAAGATAATCGTCTTTTGTAGCTTCTTTTGCAGGCTAATCATCTCATCCTGCATTTGCCGCCGAATGAGCGGGTCAAGCGCACTAAACGCCTCGTCCATGAGCAAAATATCGGCATCGGTGGCAAGGGCACGCGCCAGACCGACGCGCTGTTGCATCCCGCCGCTCAGGCTACCAGGATAATGGTCAATCCATGCGTCGAGACCCACCATGCTGAGGGCTTCAAGTGCTTTGGCCCGTCTTGTTTCTAGATCCATGCCTTGCACCCAGAGACCATAGGCAACGTTGTGGCCGACGGTGCGGTGGGGAAAGAGGCCAAAGTGTTGGAAAACCATCGCCATTTTGGTACGACGAATCTCTTGCAGGCGTTTTTTGCCAGCTTCCACGACATCTTCACTGTCTATGATAATTTTCCCAGCCGTGGGTTCGTACAGTCGGTTGAGACAGCGGATGAGGGTTGATTTACCTGAACCAGAAAGGCCCATCACCACAAATATTTCCCCTTCGTTAACCTCAAAAGAGGCTCCGTTCACGCCCACGACATGCCCCGTTTGGGCAAAGATTTCATCTTTACCCACGCCATTTTTGAGCATCTCTAGCGGCTTTTTGCGAGGGGATGAGCCGAAGATTTTAATTAGGTTTTCAACACGCATTTTTATGGTCATTTTGGGTTTGTTTCTCCGGTGGCAGTGAGCCGTTAGCTGAAATTTAAGGCCAACGAGCAGAAGTTTGTTTGTGTGAGTGGTTTGCGATTTATATTGACATAATATTTGAGCGATAGGCACGAAAAAAGCACTCTTCGCTGTCGTGCTAATAAGCATCTCAGACGAGTGAGTACCCGATAAACCCAGCAATCAATTAAGAAAAAAGGTTAGGCTTGTAACTCCAGAATGCTACCAAATGGCTGGGATCCAGTAATGCGGAAAAGGAGCAGGGTGAGCACTCATGCTCAACTATTTATACATTTATAAAATAAAGCTATGAAATGAGTGACAATCTTCCGCTAGGGTAGCAAAGGTTGGGGTTATTTACAAGTTTGCCAGCAGGAGAGGGGGGCATTCTCGAGAAAATGCCCGTTTTATGAGCAAAAAAATAGTGTTTCTCTCTCGAGTAGCCTTTGGCAACCTATGCACTTGATTTGATTTTGTTGACAACTGGCTCCGACGCATCAACCAGCTTGATCTGCGTGGCGTTGAACGCTGGCGGAGAATCTTTAGCAATTCTTGCGGGTATATAGGGAAAATTTTGTTACGATTGTGCGTCTTACCGTCTTACACGCTTGAGAAAATTTTATGAGTGCCTTGGAGAAAAGAATAATGGTGCTGAACAGTGTGCAAAAGTATGTTTTATGGCTGGGGCTAGTGGGGCTGTTTTTGGTGGGCTGTAACACGGCCGTGTCACCCTCCCCCACAAACCAAGAAACCGCCCCCAACCCACCCGTTTTATCTGGCGAGCTAACCGTACAAAACGTGCAGGCCAACCTCGCCCTGCCCACCGATACCGGCTCCGTGTGGATGCTCATCAGCAACGGCACAGAGGAAGAAGAACGCCTGCTCGGAGCGCAGATTGACGGCTGTGGCACCGTTGAACTGCACGACATGCTCATTGACGAAAACGACGTGATGATTATGCGCCAAGTCGAAGGGGGCGAAATCATTATTCCTGCGGGGCAAACCGTCGAGCTAAAGCGGGGCGGTTTGCATATGATGTGCCTGCAAAAAGTGGCTCCGCTGGAACCAGGTACAGAAATCGAAATTGTGTTGCAGTTTGCTAACGCGGGGGACATTAGCATCACTGCCCCCGTGGTAGCTCCGGGCGACATGCCGATGGAGACGGATATGGAACATGGAGGCATGGATCATTAGTAGAGTTGTTCCCGAATAGATTTTGCCTCGACCAAACGATTTACTGCTCGCTAGAGGTACATGATTTAATAAGGAACTACTCTAGTCTATTACCCCACAGTCACCCCATTCGTTTGGTCGAAAATGACCAGCGCATGGCGCAAATGGTCACGCCCGAGGCGACATGGCTTATAAAAATCGGTATTGCTATCTATTGTTAGTTATGTTAAGTATTTTTCTTCTGACCGTGCTGGCGGGCTGTCGCCGCACGGGGACGGTAGAACAGACGGGGGATTATCAGATTGTGTTGCTGGGTGAACCGTCCACGGCCGTGGGGCAAACCGAACTGCAATTTTTGGTCACAGACGGGGTCAACGAGCCGGTAGATGGGCTGTCGCTCAACGTCAAAGGGGACATGACCCACGCTGGCATGGTTCCTGTGGTGCGAGATGCAAACCAGAGTGAAGAAGGGCTGTATATTGTGCCGTGGGAATGGACGATGAGGGGGGATTGGATAGTCACGGTCACGGCCGTGGATGCGGCCCAAAAGCAGGCCCAAGCCCGTTTTGACCTAAGCATTAGGTAAAGCAATGAGCAATTAGCAAGGAACAATGAACAAATAGGCGTGCGTGACGCCCAAAAGCTCTTTCCATTTTTGTGTAAAAGACCAGCCCCAGACGAACATGCGGATTCGTCGGTAACGGGGCTGGTTTTTTGTTATCATAGGGCCTCGTGAAAAAAGTACGCTCTCGCCAAGGCACAAAGAAGCAAAGAGAAAAACTTTGCGCTCTTCGCGCCTTGGCGAGAGATTTTATTTTTCGGCAACAGGCACTTTGGAGAAAATGCATGCAAAAACGACAGATTTGGTTAACGCTCTTGGCTCTATTTCTTTTGCTGGTGGCGTGTAGCGGGGACGCGCCCTTTGAGGCAGAAGAGGCGAGCATTGTGCCCGAAGATGATGAGTGGCTGACCGCTTATGCTGATTTTATCGAGGAGCGCACGGCCGTGGACAATATTCCGGGCACGGCCGTGGCCGTCATTGCCGAGGGCGAGATTGTGCTGGTGCAAGGCTTTGGCTACCGCGACCTAGCCAACCAGTTGCCCGTCACGCCCGACACCTTGTTTCACATCGGCTCCACCCAAAAATCCATGACCGCCATGCTGGTCGCGTCGCTGGTGGATGAAGGCGTGGTAGATTGGGACACGGCCGTGGTCGATATTTACCCCGACTTCCCCCTAGACGAAACCATCACCCTGCGCCATCTGCTCAACATGACCAGCGGCCTGCCCGACGACGCCGAAGAAGATTTTGACCTCGAGAGCAGTACCGCCGAAGATTTACTCGACTTTCTGGAGGAGATAGAGCCATTCGCCGACCCTGGCGAAGAGTTTAGCTACAGCAACATCTCCAGCAGTTTGGCCGGCTACTTGGCCGTGATGGCCGCCGAGGCGGATGGGTCAGGACTATACGAAGGATATCGCACCCTGTTACAAGAGCGAATTTTAACGCCGATAGGGATGACCACGGCCGTGGTGCGCGTCAGCGACGCCCGCCGCAATCCCAACTACGGCCGATCCTACGAAGCAGGACGCAACGGCCAGCCCGTAGAAGCCGAAGCAGAAGATTTTGACGGCGACCCGCTCGCCCCCTCAGGCACGCTCAAAGCGAGCGTGGCCGACATGGCTCTTTACATGGCAACCTACCTCAAAAACGGCGTCGCCCCCAACGGCACGCGCCTCATCTCGACCGCCAGCTTAAACGAAATGACAGCAATTCTAAATCTAAAAAACTCGATGACAAAGCAGGGAAAATATGATAGCTTCTGGTTTTCGCTACTTGGAGAACCACATGCTAAATAAACTAAATCCCAGTTCAATCATCAAACGATTACGCGCTCGTTGGCAATCA
>JBGTIZ010000520.1:0-4298 GCA_041745395.1 Promineifilaceae bacterium (SeqCode)
GCCACGACGAAGCTAGTCGGTTGAGAAGAGACGCCTTTTGTCAAAAAAAGTACGTTACTGATTCGTGACCACTACAATAAATTGGAGTAAGAAGCCATTAGAACCGTTTTTCTCTTTGCTTCTCTGCTTCTTAGCGAGAGCCTGCTTTTTTCAGTAAGCTCACTTTTTACTTTTTGCTTCTCACTTCTCACTTCTTGCCCGCCCCTTCTCCTGACCGAACCATTTACCGATCCACCAACGAGGTTTAACGACAAAACCTATGCGTACCAACATTCTTGATTATTTTTATGGCAGTAATGCTGGCTATGTGCTGGAGTTGTATGAGCGGTATATGGCTGACCCCACGGCCGTGGACGAACAAACTGCCCAACAACTCGCCCAGATTGCCCCCCTCATCGAGCAAGAGCAATTCGCCCTCACCGCTCCCAACGGCCAGCCCTATCCCACCCTGGCCCCCTTGCCTGTCGCCCCTGACAGCACCAATTTGCTCGACAAAGCGGTCGCTGTCGCCAATTTGGCCCAAGCCATCCGCGAATACGGCCATCTAGCGGCCAGCACCAACCCCCTCTACCCCCCGCCTGGCGACCCCTCCCTCCTGCTCGACACCTATGGCCTCAACGAAGCCGATCTAGCCCAGATGCCTGCCCATTTAGTGGGTGGCCCCGTTTGTCGTGATGCGGCTAACGCGCTCGAGGCCATCGAACGCCTGCGCCAAGTTTACACGGGCGGCGCGGGCTACGACTACGACCATCTGACCGACCCCGAAGAGCGGGCATGGTTGCGCGATGCGGCGGAATCATACCGTTTTCGCCAAGAGATTGACCCCGACGGAGACAACGCCATCCGCCTGCTCAAACGGCTCATCAAGGTCGAGGCGTTGGAGCAATTTTTGCACAAGGCATTCTTGGGCAAAAAACGGTTTTCGATAGAAGGCTTGGACATGCTCGTCCCCATACTGGACGAAATTATCATGAGTTCGGGCAAATTTAATGTGCAATCCGTTTTGCTGGGTATGGCTCATCGCGGCCGACTCAACGTCATGGCGCATGTGCTCAACAAGCTATACAGCGATATTTTGCGCGAGTTCAAAGACCCCTTGGCCGACACCAATTTTGACGCGCAGGGGTATTTGGGCAAAACGGGCGACGTGAAATACCACAAAGGGGCGTATCGCATCATGGCCACGCCCGACGGCATTCAGCTCGAGGTAAAAATCGCGCCCAATCCCAGCCATTTGGAGTTGGTAAACCCTGTGGTGGCGGGCATGGCTCGCGCCGCTGGGACTGATACCGAACGGCCGGGCAAGCCGCGCCTCAACACCAAAGTGAGCCTGCCCGTGTTGATTCACGGCGACGCCTCTTTTTCAGGGCAGGGCATTGTGGCCGAGACGCTTAATCTAGCCAACTTGCAAGGCTATACCACGGGCGGCACGATTCACATTATTGCCAATAATCAGATCGGCTTTACGACCAACCCGTATGATTCGCGCAGTACGCTGTATGCTAGCGACTTGGCGAAAGGGTTCAAGATGCCGATTATCCATGTTAACGCCAATGACCCCGTGACCTGTATCGAGGTGGCGCGGCTGGCGGCCGTGTATCGCAACACGTTCCACAAAGATATTTTGATTGATCTGATTGGGTACCGTCGCTATGGGCACAACGAAGGGGATGAACCCCGCTTCACACAACCAACGATGTATGAATTGGTGGATGAGTTGCCGACGGTGATGCAAGTTTGGGCGGATGAACTCATCAGTGGCGGTTATGTGACGCAGGAAACGGTGGATGGCTGGGTGGAGAAGCATCTGACACGCTTGCAGGCGACGCTGGATGAGATTGATGTGTCGGAACCCGCCACAGACCCATCGGATGATGTGCATCATCCAGAGCCAGGCATTGCGGGCCGAATTGACACGGCCGTGTCGCCTGAAAAACTGCAAGCCCTGCACCAAGCCCTCATGCAGTTCCCCCAAAGCTTCAAACTGTATCCTCGCCTCAAGCGGGTGGTCAACCGCCGTGCCGCCGCCCTAGATGATCCCCAAGAGCAAAGCATTGATTGGGGCACGGCCGAGCAACTCGCCCTCGCCACTATTTTGGCCGACGGCATCGCCGTGCGCCTGACGGGCGAAGATGTGTTGCGGGGCACGTTTAGCCATCGTCACGCCGTCTTTTTTGACGCCGACACGGGCGCGGAATTTACCCCTCTGCAAGCCTTGCCCCAAGCCGAAGCGTCGTTCGAGATTTTCAACAGCCCGCTTACGGAAAACGCGACCATCGGTTTTGAATATGGCTACAACATCGAACGGCCAGACCGTTTGGTCATTTGGGAGGCGCAATTTGGCGACTTTGTCAATGTGGCCCAGCCGTTGATTGACCAATACATCGTTTCTGGACGCGCCAAGTGGAATCAGACGCCGTCGCTGGTCTTGCTTTTGCCGCATGGGTATGAGGGACAGGGACCGGATCATTCGACAAGTCGTGTGGAGCGGTTTTTGCAACTGACGGGGGAGAAGAATATGCGCATTGCCAACCCAACCACGGCCGTGCAATATTTCCACCTCCTGCGTCGCCAAGCGCTTCTGCTCAAAAAAGACCCCCTGCCGCTCATCGTCTTGGCTCCCAAAAGCCTCCTGCGTCACCCGCTGGCCGCCTCTTCGCTCGAAGAGATTGCCCACGGCAAATGGCAACCCGTCATTGACGACCCAGACGTAGACCCCGCCCAAGTCGAGCGGCTCGTTCTGTGCAGTGGCAAAGTGTACGTTGACCTCATCACCAGCGACCTGCGGGACGAAAACATGTCCATCGCCCTCGTGCGTGTTGAACAACTTTATCCATTTCCCAAGGATGATTTGCTGGAAATTTTGGCGCGTTACCCCAATATCAAGCAGGTTGTCTGGACCCAAGAAGAGCCGCGCAACATGGGCGCGTGGCGCTTTATGCAACCCCGCCTGACCAATCTCTTGGACGGAACCGACCTCAAGTATATTGGCCGACCCCGCCTCGCCAGCACGGCCGAAGGCTCCAGCGCGTGGCACAATGTCAACCAAGAGCGTATTATCAAAGCCACCTTTGACCCCAACTATATAGACGAAGAACTAGAAATGAAAAACAGCTATTAGTTCAATGAGTAATGAATAATGACCAATGAGTAAAGAGGTTGGTTGCTGAGAAGGTATGTGCGGTCTGGCGAAATCATCTTGTTACTCAATGAGTAAAAAAGCCACCTTGCACCCTGAACCCTGCACCCTGAACCCTGCACCCTGAACCATGCACCTTGTCCCTTGAACCCTGTACCACTGGAGAGAAACAATTCCCATGACCACCCAACTTACCGTGCCCGAACTGGGCGAATCTGTTGTCGAAGCCACTATTTCTGTCTGGCATAAACAAGTTGGCGATACCGTCCAAGCGGGCGATATTGTCGTTGAATTAGAAACGGACAAAGTCAATTTAGATGTTGAAGCCCCTGTTGATGGGGTCATTGCCGAAATCGCCTTTGAGGAAGGTAGTGACGTTAATATTGGCGATGTGCTGGCCTTAATTGATGACAATGGCGATGCGCCAGCCGCGCAATCTAAGCCGCAAAAAGAAGAAGAGAAAGAGGAGAAAGAGAAGAAGGAGAAGAAAGAGGAAAAAGAGGAAGCCAAGCCAGCCGCCAAATCGCAAGCTCAAGAAGAAACGTCCGTGCCTGCGTTGTCTGATGAAGTGAACGCCACCCCTGTGGCTCGCCGCATGGCCACGGCCAAGGGCGTCGATCTGACTCAACTGCAAGGCAGTGGCGTAGGGGGCCGTATTACCAGAGATGATGTGCAAGACTTTTTGGCGGAGCAAGCTAGCGAACCAGAGAGCCAGCCAGCTAGCTCATCCGCTGATCAATCATTTAGCCAGTCCATCGCCCACTTTACCGATGAAAGGGACGAAGAGAGGGTCAAAATGTCTCGCCGTCGCCGCACCATTGCCAAGCGGCTGGTCGAAGCCCAGCAAACGGCGGCCATGCTGACCACGTTTAACGAAGTGGATATGAGCGCGGTCATGGATTTGCGGCAACGCCGCAAACAATCATTTGAAGAGCGCACAGGGACGCGACTTGGTTTTATGTCCTTCTTTACCAAAGCCTCTGTGGCCGCCCTAAAAAAATTCCCCCGCCTCAATGCCGAACTTGACGAGGGCGAGATGGTGCTCAAAAGCTATTACGACATCGGCATCGCCGTCGGGGCCGAAGAGGGGTTAGTCGTGCCTGTGGTGCGCAATGCTGACCGCAAATCTTTTGCGGCTATCGAAGATGAGATTCGGCAG
>JBGTIZ010000521.1:0-11246 GCA_041745395.1 Promineifilaceae bacterium (SeqCode)
AGGCCGCAAATATGGCGCTGAGCTATTAAAATTGTTGCCAGAATCGCCGAACGAATTATTAATCGACCAATTTTTTGCCAAAATTATGACTCTCGGTGGAATTCATGCCCCTGTAGACCCATAAATTGGCGAAGGTATTGACCAAAAGGATCTTATTTATGAGTATCACCACTGGATTAAACCCCCAACAAGAAGCGGCGGTCACGGCCGTGAACACGGCCGTGCTTGTTCTTGCTGGCCCCGGGAGCGGCAAAACCCGCGTCCTCACCCACCGCATCGCCTATCTTATCCAAGAACAGGGCGTCTCCCCGTGGCACATTATGGCCGTCACCTTTACCAACAAAGCGGCGCGGGAAATGCGCGAGCGTATTGAGCGCATTCAGGGCGAAAATTTGCGCGGCCTAATGGTGGGCACTTTTCACGCCACCTGTGCCCGTATCTTGCGCCGTGAGGCAGGCGAGAACTTGCCGGGCTACACCCGCGACTTTGTCATTTTTGATAGTGACGACCAGAAAAAAGTGATTGAACAGGCGATGAGCGACCTGAACATTGATAACAAGCGGTTTAATCCCAACACCATCAGGAGCGGCATTAGCTCGGCTAAAAACGTGTTGCAGGGGCCAGATGATTATCAAAGTACGGATTATGTGGGGGCGGTTGTCGGCCGTGTGTATCGTCGTTATCAGGAGCTGTTGGCGAATAACAACGCCATGGATTTTGACGACCTCATCATGAATACGGTGCGCCTTTTTGACCTCGCGCCGCTGGCGATGGGACGTTATCAGGAGCAGTATCAGCATATTTTGGTGGATGAGTTTCAGGACACCAATTTGACCCAATACGGCTTGATTCGGCGGCTGACGGGGCAGTCGGGCAATCTGTTTGCGGTGGGGGATGCGGACCAATCTATTTATAAGTGGCGCGGGGCGGATGTGCGTAACTTACAGCGGTTTCGGCAGGAGTATCCAGACGCGGTGCAGGTTTTGTTGGAGCAAAATTATCGTTCGACCCAGATTATTTTGGATGCGGCCACGGCCGTGATTCAAAAAAATAAGAACCGCGTTCACAAAAACCTCTTCACTGAGCGCGTCGGTGGCGAAAAAATCGTGGTCGAAGAAGCGTACAGCGACCTCGACGAAGCGCAAAAAGTGGTGAGCAACATTCACCGCCTGATGCTGGCGGGTTATAATCCCGGCGATTTTGCGGTGATGTATCGCACCAATGCCCAATCCCGCGTGCTGGAAGAAGCGTTTGTGCGGGACAACATGCCGTACAAACTGGTCGGCGCGACCAGCTTCTATGGTCGGCGCGAAATCAAGGATGTGCTGGCCTATCTGCGCGTGGTGCATAATCCCGCCGATGAAATCAGCCTCAACCGCATTATCAATGTGCCCCGCCGAGGCATTGGCGGCAAAACGTGGGCAAGCCTGCGGGAGTGGGGGCTGAGTCAGGGCTGGCAACCGGGGGAGGCGTTACTCGAACTGGCGCGTCAGCCCGAGCTGTCCCATCCGTTTAACGGCCGAGCGTATAACGCGCTGATACCGTTTGCGCGGCAGTTGGATCGCTGGCAAAAGGCGAATCAATCACCTGAGGTGACGGTGGCGGAGCTATTGACGCAGATTTTGCAGGATATTGAGTATAAAGAGTATTTGGATGATGGCACGGAGGAAGGGCTGGAGCGGTGGGCAAATGTGATCGAGCTAAAGAACGCGGCCGTGTTGGCCGATGAGATGCCGCTGGCGGAGTTTTTGGAGGAGATTGCGCTGGTTTCTGAGGTGGATAATTTGCGGGAAGGGGACACGGCCGTGACTTTGCTCACCCTCCATGCGGCCAAGGGGCTAGAGTTTCCCGTGGTCTTTTTGGTCGGGGTCGAAGATGGCATTTTGCCGCACAGTCGCTCGCTGGAGAGTAACGATGCAGAAGATTTGGCGGAGGAGCGGCGGCTCTTTTATGTGGGGCTGACGCGGGCGATGGATCAGGTCTTTATTTATCATGCGTTTCAGCGCATGTCGTGGGGACGCACAGACACGGCCGTGGCCAGTCGTTTTTTGCGTGACCTGCCCAGTGACTTGGTTAAAGGTGGCTCGGCTGGGGCGCGACGAGAAGCCAGCAAGCAAAAAGCAAGCAGTTGGAGCTGGGATAGCACCGAAAGCGACTGGGGCAGCTCCAGCAAAACCAGCGGCTCCTCGGCGGCCAGCCCGCGTGGGTCACGCCCTAGCTACTCATGGCAGGACAAAGAAGAGAGCGGCCCCCAAGCCCGCACCACCAGCCGGAGCCGTATTCCCAGCCCCGAGCAGACGCGCCAGTTGCCCACGCCGCATGGCGATGCAGACCAGCCGCCTGCCCCCAAAGGGCCAAGCGAAGCACAGTTCAAAACGGGAGATGTGGTCAAACATGCGAAGTTTGGGCAGGGGACGGTGATTACCAGCAAGCTGAACGGGGCGGATGAAGAAGTTGAGGTGACTTTTCCCAAGCTGGGAGTCAAAAAGCTGGTGGCCAGCTTGGCTAAATTGGAAAAGGTGTAGGGGCAACGGTGTCATGTTTCACGTGTCATGTTTCACGTGTCATGTTTCACGTGTCATGTGCCATGTGTTTCTATTCTGGACGTGGCCTGTTTAGCGAAGATGGTCGCTGATTTACCCACGGCCGAGTAAAGCAGACTCAATTGGAGACCTGATAGGTTTTTTCGCCTGTTGTGTCTTCCGTTGAACTGGTCAAAAACCTGTCAGGTTTGAACGGTTACCTTCTAACTTTTCACTTTTCACTTCTCACTACCACGCCGAAACACAGCCCTGTGATTCTCATTTCCCCCGCAGGCGATAATCCAAAGCAGTGTAGCGTTCGGTGACGCGGTTGTTGCTGAGGGCCATGCCGATAGCGCGGCGGGTTCCAGCGAGGATGACGAGTTTTTTGGCGCGGGTCACGGCCGTGTACAATAAATTTCTCTGCAACATCATGTAATGTTGCGTCACCACAGGCATCACCACACAGGGATACTCACTCCCCTGACTCTTATGCACGCTAATGGCATAAGCGTGTACCAGCTCATCCACCTCCAAATAATCATACACCACTGGCTGACCCTCCATGTTGACCGTCAAAAGCTGTTGAACGGGGTCAATCTTCGACACACGGCCGATGTCCCCATTAAAGACGCTTTTGTCATAATTATTGACCGTCTGCATCACCTTATCCCCCACCCGAAAAACACGGCCGCCCAGCCGCCGTTCCGCCTTCTGTTTGCTCGGCGGATTTAAGCCCGCCTGAAGCAGTAAATTCAGATTCGAGACGCCAGCCGCGCCGTTGTACATGGGGCACAACACCTGCACATCCGCAAACGGGTCGAGGCCAAACTTGGCCGGAATGCGCCGCTTGACCACGTCCACAATGAGATTAGCTAACTCGTCTGGCTCTGGTTTGACAAACAGGAAAAAATCCTTGGCCTCACGCGGCGTGAGCGGCATGTGTCCCTGATTGATGCGATGCGCATTTTGCACAATGAGCGAATCCTGCGCTTGGCGAAAAATCTCGGTCAGTCGCGCCACGGCTATTTTTTCTGAATCAATCAAATCGCGCAATACGTCTCCCGCCCCAACCGAAGGCAACTGATCCACGTCGCCGACGAGCAGGAGATGGGTGTCGAGCGGCACGGCTTTGAGCAAGGTGTTCGCCAGCACCAAATCGAGCATGGAGGCTTCATCCACGATGATTAAATCAGCCGCAAGCTGATACGCTTCGTTGCGCATAAAGCCTTGCCCAGGCTTGAACTCGAGCAGGCGGTGCAAGGTTTTGGCTTCGCGCCCCGTTGCTTCGGACAGTCGCTTGGCCGCTCGTCCCGTGGGGGAGGCGAGCAGGTAGGTATAGCCGCCCGTCTCGAGCCAGTCGAGCAGTACGCGCAGGGTGGTGGTTTTACCCGTGCCGGGGCCGCCCGTTAGAATCGTTACTTTGTGGTTGGCAACTAAGCGGATGGCGTGGGCCTGTTGCTGGCTGAGGGTTCCCGTGGCGGGGGTGCGGGGAAAGGGGCGGCCAGCTAGGCCGTGCAGGCGGCTGGTGGGATGGTCGAGTAGACGCTGGACGCGGTTGGTGACGCCGATTTCGGAGTAGTAAAAGGGGGTGAGATACACGGCCGTGGTCTCCCTCACTCCCAACTCCTCATTGCCCTTTTTAGCCGAAGGAAGCGACGACTCCCGCAACGTCTCCCGCTTGATTAAATCACTCGTCTCCAGCGACTCAATTACATAGCGCACCCGCTCCTCCTGCACGCCCAAAATCTCCGCCGCCTGTGGTTCCAATTCCTCTTGGGGCACATAGACATGCCCCTCCTGCGACTTGCGGTTCAGCGTGTAAGCGATGCCCGCCTCAATCCGGCCGGGGTCATCGTGCGCCAGCCCAAGGGCTTGGGCGATTTTGTCCGCCGTTTTGAAGCCAATGCCGTGAATATCCTGCACCAGTTGATACGGCCGCTCCTGCACCACGCTCAGCGAATCGTCTTTGTACTGTTTATAGATTTTGGTGGCTAAACTGGTGGAAACGCCGTGCCCTTGCAGGAAAATCATCACGTCTTTAATGGCGCGTTGCTCTTGCCACGCTTTGAGGATTTGGGTGACGCGCTTTTTGCCAATGCCGACCACGTTATAGAGCCGCTCTGGCTCCTGCTCAATCACGTCCAGCGTCTTTTCGCCAAACTGGTTGACGATGCGCTCCGCCATTTTTTTGCCCACGCCCCGTATCAGCCCCGAGCCAAGATACCGTTTAATGCCTTCGCTGTTAGCGGGCAGAGATTGGTGGCACTGCTCGACGTTGAATTGACGGCCGTGTTTGCTGTGGCTGGTCCATTGGCCGAGCAGTTTGACCCATTCGCCCGGCTGTAGCTCGGGCAGGTTGCCAACGACGGTGATGAGTTCGTTGCGTCCGCTGGCGTATTTATACGGCAACATACCGCGCGAGTCGGGCTTGAGGCGCAGGACGGTGTAGCCGTTTTCGTCGTTGTAGTAGGTGATGCGCTCGACGGAGCCGCTGATTTCGTCTTGGGTGGTCACAGCTTTAGCGGCGCAAGAATGACAGCAGTTCCTGCTTAATCAAATTCAGTTTAGGGATAGCAGGATAATAATTCAACTCGATATCTAGTTGTTCACACAGCTTTTCAAGATGTGCATACAAATTTCTGCTTTGAACCTGAATCTCGGTGGGATAGAGTTTGTTTTTGGACAAGATGTTGATGAATATGGACGCCTGTTGCTCAAACAAGCCTCGCTCTTCAGAAGCAGTCACTAATTTTTGTCCCACTATAAACGTGCTTTCTTGCTCTACGACAAGCAAACTGTACGGTATTTTCGGACGTTCACGGCGATCTTCCTGAATCGGGGTTGGCATGAGGAAAAAATCGACCAAAAGCGTTTTTTGCTGTCGCGGGTATTGGGCTATGGTGGCAACCGCTTGTGGGTCAAGCGAAACTGTCACCTTCAGGGTTGGCTCATCTGTCGGTGGTACGAAGGGCAGATAGGCATCTTCCCAGACGCGCTGACCATCTTCTCCTAGGTGGGAAATGCGGAAAAATATGTCGTGTGCTGTGTTTCCCAGAGTCATGATGGGTAAGGTGCCCTCGCGTTGTCGCTCTAGCGTGGGGATGGCTTGGCTAAGCACGTTAATGAGCAGATCGGCTTCGTCGCGTTCCAGATACCAAGAATCAAAGCCAGGTCGGTAGCTACGGAATTGGGGCCAGTTGTGAGACCCCCGAAAGCGGAGGCCAAGTTGCTTTATGAGGTCGGTGTCGCGGCTGGTGAGTTGATACCGGTCTTCAAATGAGGCTTGGAGATGGGGAAGCCCCATAACCGTTAGGGGGTCTTCTAGGCCTTCTATGATCTCCCAATATTTTTGAATAGTCGCCTCACCGAGATAGACGGCGACACAATAATGTTCACCTATTTGCCCCATGATGCTGACATAGCAGGCTTGTCCGCTGGTTGGCTCTTGGACACCAAAGATCATGTTTTCGTTCATTCTTTCCCAAGGGGCGAGTTCTCTGATGTCGGCCATCATGGCGAAAAGCTGACGCCATTGTTCGGGGGTGGGGTCGTTTTCGTTTTGTTTGTTGGGCACAACTTTTAGACGTTTCTTGGTAGGTTTGGGCATGATTTACCTTTGCTTAAGGGTGAATAGTATATGAGTATGGTCTAGTTGCGTAGGTGTGGACATTATACCTGATAGTTCCCACGGCCGTGTTTCTTTCCCCTACCGTACTCTCTGCTACAATCACACAAACAGACCAAGGGCAAAGCCTCCCCGTCAGGGGAAAAATCAATTAACACCAGCCGCCAAAAAAAACATCACGCGCTCGTTTTTGGCGGCGCACATCTCACTTTTTTTATTTACAGGAGAAACTTCCCATGAGTACCAACCCGCTCGCCTGGCTAGACCAGGAGATTATCGCCCTGCAAGAGCAGGGTCTTTACAACCAGATTCGCACCATCGAATCCCCGATGGACGCGCATGTGCAAATCCACGGCCGTGAACTTCTCAACTTCTGCGCCAACAACTACCTCGGTCTGGCCAACCATCCCCGCCTCAAAGAAGCGGCCAAAAAAGCGATAGACCAATACGGCATCGGCCCCGGCGCGGTGCGCACCATCGCCGGCACCATGACCCTGCACGACGAGCTAGAAACCGCCCTCGCCACCTTCAAGCGAGCCGAAGCGTGCATCACCCTGCAAAGCGGCTTCACCGCCAATTTGGCGACCATCCCCGCCATCGTCGGCAAAGAAGACGTGATTTTTTCCGACCGCCTGAATCACGCTAGCATCATTGATGGCTGTCGGCTGAGCCGCGCCAAAATTGTGGCCTATGAACATAGCGATCCCGCCGACCTCGAGCAAAAGCTCCAAGAGCATACCAACTATGGCCGCCGCCTGATTGTGACCGATGGCGTGTTTAGCATGGATGGGGATATTGCCCCGCTGGATAAATTGGCGGACTTGGCCGAAGCCCATAACTGTATCCTGATGGTGGATGATGCCCACGGGGAGGGGGTGATGGGTGAAGGGGGGCGCGGGATTGTAGATCATTTTGGCTTACACGGCCGTGTGCACATCGAAGTCGGCACGCTCAGCAAAGCGTTCGGCGTGATGGGCGGCCTAGTCGCCGGCCCAAAAAGCCTCATCCAATGGCTCAAACAGCGCGGCCGCCCCTTCCTCTTCTCCAGTGCCCTCACCGTGCCCGACACCGCCGCCTGCCTCGAAGCCGTTCACATGCTCCAAGAAAGCGCGGAACTCGTCGAGCGGCTCTGGGCCAACGCCGCCCTCTTCAAACAAGAGATGCAAACCCTCGGCTTTGACACCGGGCAGACCGTCACCCCCATCGTGCCCGTCATGCTCGGCGAAGCCCCTCTGGCGCAACAGTTCAGCCGCCGCCTTTTTGAAGAAGGCGTTTTTGCGATGGCGATCGCCTTTCCCACCGTGCCCGCCGGCCAAGCCCGCATCCGCGTCATGAACTCCGCCGCCCACAGCCAAAGCGACCTCGAGATAGCCCTTGCCACGTTTGAGAAAGTGGGTAAAGAGCTAGACGTTATTTGAGAGTAAGCGAGCAAGGGAGTAAGAGAGCAAGAGAGCAAGGGAATTCCGCGCTCTCTTACTCTCTTTCTCTCCCCCTCTCTTCCTCTCCAAAAAAAGGAGAACCATCATGCGTAAAAAAGTCATCTTCATCACCGGCGCGTCGGGCGAGGTGGGGCAAGCTCTCATTCGCCACTTGTCCGCCGACGGCAACAACCAAGTCGTGACCATGGATTTGCGCCAACTGCCCGAAGAGTTGCGCGGCTTGTCCACCCATATCGAAGGCAATTTGCTCGACAATATTTTGCTGGCGCGAATTGTCAGCCAGTACGAAATTGACACCATTTATCATCTGGCCGCCCTGCTTTCAACCAGCAGTGAATACACGCCCGACATCGCCCATCAGGTCAACGTGGAAGGTACGCTCGGCCTCTTGCGTCTCGCGGCCGATCAATCCCAATGGCGCAACAAACCGATTCAGTTCATGTTCCCTAGCTCCATCGCCGTTTACGGCATGCCCGAATCGCCCGACGGCCGTGAGCTTTTTTCTCGCGTGCGGGAATGGGAGTTTAATCAGCCGCGCACCATGTATGGCTGTAACAAGCTGTATTGCGAAACGCTGGGCAATTATTTCAGCAATCATTACAAACAGTTGGCCGCCGAACAGTCCGTCACGGTTGATTTTCGGGCGGTGCGCTTTCCGGGGTTAATTAGTGCCCTGACGATTCCGATGGGCGGCACGAGCGATTACGCGCCCGAGATGATTCACGCCGCCGCCAAAGGGGAGCCGTATGCCTGTTTTGTGCGGGAAGATACGCGCATCCCGTTTATGGCCATGCCCGACGCGGTGACGGCTCTGCTCCAGTTGGCGCACGCCCCGCGTGAGAAACTG
Source organism: Promineifilaceae bacterium (SeqCode) (assembly GCA_041745395.1). Classification (GTDB taxonomy): domain Bacteria; phylum Chloroflexota; class Anaerolineae; order Promineifilales; family Promineifilaceae; genus Hadersleviella. The sequence goes on from JBGTIZ010000521.1 coordinate 8,437, forward strand.
ACGCGCTCGGTGTATAACGTGCGGGCGTTCAGTCTCACGGCCGTGCAAATTCGTGACCGCGTGCTACAAGCGTTCCCCGAGGCGCAAATCACCTTTGACCAGCCCGACGTGAAGCGGCAAGCCATTGTAGATAGTTGGCCGGCTGACATAGATGACAGCGCGGCCAAGCAGGATTGGGACTGGCGGCCAGCGTATACTGCGGACAAGGCGTTTAACGAGTATCTGATTCCCAATATTGCCAAGATGTATGGGGACAATGAAAAATGAACAATGAGCAAGGCGCAATGAACAAAATGTGAGCGAACACCCTGGCATAGTTAGCAATCAATGTCAGGGTGTTTGTTTTTGTTGCGCCACCATGAACACCTTAACCTTTTTTGACATTTTGACAAAATTTTACTTCTTTTGTGATAAAATCAAAGAAAGTCAAAAAAGGAAACAGATGATAGCGTACAACATGATAGAGACTCTCGACCCAGCGGTTTTGGGCAAACAGTTACAACAGGCGCGGAAGCAGAGCGGGCTGACGCAGGCTGATGCGGCGAAATTATTGGGGGTAGCGCGGACGACACTCACGGCCGTGGAAGCAGGTCAACGCCCCCTAGAAGCCAGCGACCTACTCATCCTCGTCGAGGCGTATGGTCGCAATATCAGCGACTTTGTGCGCGGCCGCCCCGTCATCGAACCATTTGCCCCCCAATTTCGGAGTGCGGTCACGGCACAGACCCAAGCGGCTGAAACCGCCATTACGGCCACCGTCACCCACCTCGAAGAGCTTTGCACCAACTACTACGAACTGGAGCAAATCACTGCCCAGCCCTTGCACTACAACTATCCCCCTGTGTACCAATATGGCCGCCTCCCCACCGAGCAAGCGGCCGAAGGGCTGGCCATGGCGGAACGGCATCGGCTGGGACTCGGCTCTGGCTCCATTCCCTCCTTGCGGGATGTGTTAGAGCAGGCGGTGGGGCTACGCATCTTCTACCTGCCGTTTCACGACTACAAATATTCCGCCTTTTACGCTTACGACCCCCAGCTTGGCGGGTGCATTGCCCTGAACCAAAAGCACCCCAAAGACCGCAGTCGTATGTCACTGGCGCATGAATACGCTCACTTTTTGGCGCATCGCCACACGCCCGAAGTGGCGTATGAGGGGCAATATCAACGCATGCCCGAACGGGAGCGGTTTGCCAACAGTTTTGCCGCTTATTTTTTGATGCCGACCAGCAGTGTGCAGGCGCGGTTCAATGCTTTGTATCAGGCGCAGGGGCGTTTTACCGCCGCCGATTTGGTCAAATTGGCGTATGCTTACGGCGTTTCCGTGGAGGCGATGGCGCGGCGTTTGGAAGGGATGCGCCTCACGCCACCCATCTGGGATGCTCTGCAACGACGCAACTTCAAAGTCCGCGACACGCAAGCCCAATTGGGATTAGACATTGCCAATCTGTCCGAATCCCAGCAAAAATTACCCGTACGCTATGAGTCTCTGGCTATTCAGGCATATCATGCGGAGCAGTTAACGGTGGGAGATGTGGCTTATTTTTTACAACTTGACCTGCTGGAAGTGCGCGAACTGCTGGCAGAGGCGCAGTGGCAAGCGGATGTACAGCAAATCAGCTACGAAGATATGATGGTGTTGGGCTGAGCGTGGTGATGGTAAGCAATGATTATGTTTCAGCATGACACGCTTATTCTGGATGCCAGTTGCGTCATTAGCCTTTATGCGACGCAACGTATGGGGGAGATTTTGGCCGCTTTGCCACCACAGGTGACGGTCGCTACGTATGTTGCTGAGCGAGAAGCGTTGTACATTCGCGGCGCGGCTCCTGAGCCAGATGCCCCACGGCCGAAACTGCCTATCCAGCTCGCCCCGTTCATCCAACAAGGGCTGTTGCGTTTGGTTCAGCCAGAGGGGGAAAAAGAAGCGGCCTTAATCACCTATTTGGCGTCGCAGATTCGGGGACAAGGGGAAGTGGTGACGGGCGCGATTGGGATTTGTCGGCAGTGGGGCTTGGTGGTGGATGACCGACGGGCGCGGAATTTGCTGGGCGACACTGCGCCCCAGATACAGTTGTTGCATACGCTGGATTTGGTGCGATATTGGGTGGGACAGGTGCAATTGCCGCAGGGGGAAACCACGGCCGTGTTAACCGCCATTCGTACAGGAGCCGCCTTTATGCCCCATCCCCAAGATCCCAACTGGGCTTGGTGGCACGAGCAATGAAATGACCAGAAACAGCTTACGGCTCCCAGCTTATAGCTAAACAAAAACTCCCTCAAAGCCTATAGGCTTTGAGGGAGTTTTTGTTTCCGCACGCTGTTAGCGACGGGTGGGCGTCCGACGCATCCGACGAGCCGCCTTCTTTTCTTTAATTCGGCGTAACTCGCTGTTCGGGATGAACCAACGTTTGCGGCGGGAATCGGTTAGAACTCGGCTTTTAATCACTTCCTTGCGAAAACGACGTAGAAGCTGTTCTTGGGATTCGCCATGCTGTAGTGCTACTTTGGCCACGCACTCACCCCCTTTTTGTTAGAATTTTCTGGCTGGCCTGCTTGGAGCCAAACGCAGAAGAGAATGGTCGAGAGCGTACTTGATGCACTCACTACAATTTGTGTATTCAGCTTTGAATGAAGTTCATGTGGGCTAAACAACGTCTCTAATTCTACTGATTTATGTGGTGTGTGGCAATGTTGTTCATTTTTGTATTGGTCACAAATTGCCCAGACAAAAAATCGTAGCTCGACACGCCTCGCCGCCTGCGGCGGCTCGGCTATTCTAAAGGGTGTTTTTTTCGTTTGGGCGTTCGCCC
>JBGTIZ010000522.1:0-34839 GCA_041745395.1 Promineifilaceae bacterium (SeqCode)
GAGCCGCCGTAGGCGGCGAGGTGTGCCGAGACAGGATTTTGGCTCTTTGGGATCTCATGGGGTTTGGTCTGAAATCAAATGCGTGATGCGCGGGTTTCTCTGGTCACACATTGCGTTTTGCGCATCATTTGATGTCAACCCCCTGAATTCCTGAAGAACCAGGATTTTTTGTGTGAGTAATTTGTGACCAATACATTAAGAAGTGAAAAGTAGTCGAATTACGCTACTTTTCACTTCTTATTCCTCACTTTTTGGCGATGGCTTGGGCAAATAATCAGCCGCCCACGCCGCTTGCGCCTCCGTGAGAGGGGGCACAGCGGGTTCGCTGTAATCAATCTGCAAATCAAAGCGGGCGCGGGTATAAGTTTGGTGCAAAATGTCGTTCAGGGGGATAAGCCGCTCTTTGTCCTGCGGGAGCAGGGGCAGGGGAATGTCGGGCAACGGGGCAGGTAAATTGAACACATATAATTGCGTTCTAGGCCGCGCCCAGCTACGACTGACCAAAATGCGATAATCACTTTGTACTTGGGGGGACAAAGGCAATGGCCTGCCCGCCCGAAGCAAATCAATCTCCACATAATTACTGGCTGAGTAGATAATCTGCCGCCGCTTTTCAACATACTCTTCCCGCCCGCGAGCATCTAATTTATTAACGGGAGACAGGAGTTCAATAACGGTAACAAGGTCATGGGTCTGTACACTGCGCACTTCCAGATAGTAATGATCTATCTCATCGGGCATAGGCAGTGAGGCTTCCAGAACCTGTACACCCACATCATCAGCGGCCAACACGGCCGTGGACACCCCCTCCCCCACACGCCACGCCAACGTGGGCGACACAATCGCCAAATCTGGCCGCCCCAAAAACAAATCATCCTTGGGATTGTCCGAGCGCACCACATAAGCCCGACTTTCCAGTCGCACATAATAATTAGGCGCAACCCGTGGCACAATGGCATCACGAATGGCCGCAATTAAACTGTTGTGGACGTCAGGCCACAACGCATGATGTTCGAGATAGGGATCCATCCCTGGAAATAATGTTTTCATAACCGTCATTATAGCAAAAAGCGATACTCATTTAGAAGGTCAACTTTTTCAGAAAAGTTGACCTTCTTGGCTTACTCCTCCCCCGCCGCCTGATACAGCAACGCATCCACATCATCCAGCGTCATCGAGCCATTATCCGCCTTCTCCTTGATGCGGCGCGTCAGAAACTTCGCCTGCTCATCCGTCAAAGCCAGCCCCAACTGCTCCGCCCGACCTTTGACCGCATTCCAGCCCGTCAGTCGATGCGCCACATGAATATAGCGCGTCAGCCCAAAATCTTCGGGGCGCAAAATCTCATACGTGTCGGGGTTGTTCAGCACCGCCTTGGCATGAATGCCCGCCTTATGCGTGAAGCTGGCAAAGCCCGTGATGTAATTATTAAAGGGAATATCCACCCGCACCAGCCGCGCCACCAGATGATCCAGCTTCTGAATCAAGGGCAAATTATACTTTTTGACCAGTTCCCTATCCGTGGCATAGAGGCGGGCGACCAAGCCCCCCAGCGGCGTGATGCCGTTCCGCTCCCCGATGCCCAAGACGGACGTATCAATATGGGTCGCGCCCGCCTCGAGCGCGGCATACGCATTCGCCACCGCACAGCCTGAATCATTGTGGCCGTGAAACTCAATGTCCGCCTTAATTTCCTGCCGCAAATTCTTGACCAACTTGTAAATTTGGCGGGGCGTGCCCACGCCCACCGTGTCGGCGATGCCCACGCGATGCACGCCCAGCGCATCCACCGCTTTATAAACGCGCAAAATGTCGCCGCTGTCACTTCGCAGGCTGTCTTCGGTGCTGAAGCGAGTTTCGACCCCTTGCGCCAGCAAATAGCTGACCACTTCCGAGGCCACATCAATGATTTGCTCAATGCTTTTGCCGTGGCTGAAATCGCGCAAATAGCTAGAAGTACCAATGACCACATCCACGCCGTCCACGCCCGTGTCTACCGCCTTTTTAGCGTCTTCCAGATGGCAACGGGTGTGGGTCAAAATTTTGGCACTCAGGCCGAGTCCGGCGATGGTCACACAGTCGTTGTAGCTTTCGGGGGAAGCCAGCGGGGAGGTTAGCTCGAGGTATTCGACGCCGAACGCATCGAGCAGGGTGGCGATTTGGATTTTCTCGGCCGTGGAAAAAAAGGCGTTGACGAATTGCTCGCCTTCGCGCAGGGTGGATTCGATGATGGAGAAGTTTTCTAAAGGCATAAATTCCTCTGGTGAAAAGAAGTGCTGAGCGATGAGCAATGAGTCGCTCACCCTTGCTCATTGTTCCTTGTTCATTGCTCATTGTGGGGGCGAAGCCCGTTGATAACTTTTTCTAACACAACGATGGCTCGTTCATACTCCACTAGCTCAAGGTGTTCGTGGGGGGTGTGGTCGAGTTGACTGTCGCCGGGACCGTAGGCGACGATGGGGCATTGCCAGACGGGGCCGACGACGTTCATGTCGGAGGTGCCGGTTTTGAGCTTGGGCACGGGGCGGCCGCCACTGTGGCGGATGGCTTGGGAGAAGGCGCGGTAGAGCGAGTTGGCGCGGCTGGTGTGGTAAGCGGGTTCGTGGGCGTAGATATGCAGGTCGGCCGTGCCGCGTGTCTGTTCGGCAAGGGTGATAAGTTCTTGCAGGTCGTAGTCGGGCGGCAGGCGGAAGCCGAGTTTTAACACGGCCGTGTCCCATACCCCATCACTCCCCGTCTCGATATGCCGAATCGAAGGCAAAATCTGGTCAAACAGCTTGCCCCGCGTGGCGTTAAACCGTTGGCAGTAATCATTCAGTCCATTCCAAAACGACACGGCCGTTTCCCCCACGCTCGTCACTGGCCCGGCCGTGTGCCCCATCTCCTGCACCAGCTTGTAATCCAGCAACACCCGCCCCTTGTAGCCAAGCGTAATGCCATCCCAGCCGCTCGGCTCGCCGATGATGCAAAAATCGGGCTGATACTGCGCCCGAGCAAACCGTGCCCCGCGTGAGGTTGCCGCCTCTTCTTCGGTCGCGCCGATGACGACGATGCGTGTGCCGGGCTGAAGCGTGGCCTGTGCGCCCGCTACGACGAACGTAGCGAGGGGGCCTTTGGCATCGACGGTTCCACGGCCGTGTAACTTCCCCCCCGCCAGCCGCACAGGAATCTTGCCCGTCACCGTGTCCATATGCCCCAGTAGAACAATCTCCTGCTGGATGTCGCCCTTTTCGTCAGGGCAAGTTCGAATACCGACCGCGTTCCCAGCCGTGTCCACAAACGCCTCATCATAGCCAAACGCCTGCATTTGCGCCACGACAAACTCAGCCACGGCCGTTTCCTGCCCCGACAAGCTCTCTATCTCGACCATCCTCTGCAAAAATGCCACTGCATCTATACTCATTTCTCGACCTTGATTTCTGTTATACTAGGTATCATGAACGTCATTTGGGATGAAGCCAAGCGCGAGAGCAACCTACGTAAGCACGGCATCGATTTCAGAGATGTCCACGATGTCTTTGAAGGTAAAACAGTCACCTTTCAAGACGAACGTGATTACAATGAAGAACGCTTCATCACCATTGGCTTACTTCATTTCCAAGTCGTTGTTATTGTCTACGCTTATCGAGATGAAAACGGAATTCGTTTAATCTCTGCTCGTCGAGCAACTAAATATGAACAAAAACGCTTCTTCACCGCTTGAATCACAAACAGACTGGGAACGTCTGGAAAATATGACTGACGAAGATATTGACCTGTCCGATATGCCTGAAATCACCCCTGAACAATTTGCCAAAGCCAAACCGACCAAAGAGTTCTTTGCGGAACGGGGTATCCATTTTGACCCAACTGGGCCACATATTGTGACAATTCGTCATGAGGACGGAACAACGGAAACCTACGAATTACCGCCACGCGCCAAGTCGGTTTATATTGACCCAGATGTTCAAGAATATTTCCCCGATTCCACGGCCGTGAACAACGCCCTGCGCACCCTCATCAGCCTGTTCCCAGAAAAACAGCCTGTCGGCGGATAAAGACGCTTCTCACTTCTCACTTTCAGCATCCCCCAACGCCGCCGCAATCGCCGCCACCACCGTGTCAATCTCCTCCCGCAAGATGACCAGCGGCGGGAGCAAGCGCAAAACCGTCGCCCCAGCCGGCATGGCAATCACCCCCCGCTCCTGCAACGCCTTCAACACGGGGATGACCCGCACCTTTAGCTCCACCCCGACCATCAACCCCTGTCCCCGTATTTCTCGAATCAGCGGCGAATCCAGTTGCGCCAACTGTGCCAGCAAATAAGCCCCCATCTCTGCTGACCGCGCCACCAAATTCTCCGTCTGCATCGCTTCCAAATTGGCAAGGGCGGCGGCGCAAATAAGCGGGTTGCCGCCAAAAGTGGAGCCGTGCAAACCCGGAGCCAAATTCACCACGCGAGAGCCAATCCCCACGCCCCCCATCGGCACACCCCCGCCCAGCGACTTGCCCAAGCAGATTAAATCAGGCACAACGCCCTCATGCTGGCAGGCGAACCATTGCCCCGTGCGCCCAAAACCCGTTTGCACCTCGTCAATGATGAGCATGAGGCCGTGCTGGTCGCACAGGTCGCGCAACCCTTGCAGATAGCCGGGCGTGGGGGGACGGACACCGCCTTCGCCTTGAATGGCTTCGACTAAAATAGCGGCTGTTTTAGCCGTGATGGCCGCTTCCATTTTGGGCAAATTATCATAAGGCACATGGGTAAATCCCGGCACGAGCGGGGCAAACGGCTCCCGATACGCTTTATTGTGGGTGGCGGAGAGTGCGCCGAGGGTACGGCCGTGGAAACCGCGCATTGTGGCTATCACATCCGTTTTGCCCGTGGCTAGCCGCGCAAATTTAATGGCCGCCTCGTTCGCCTCTGCCCCCGAGTTACAGAGGTAGACACGGTTTAGACCAGCGGGCAGAACGCTAACCAACGCTTCTTGAAAGCGAGCGCGGACATCGTTGTAGACAAATTCTGGGCAGGTCAGCAGGGTAGCGGCCTGTTGCTGGATGGCTTGCACGACGTGAGGATGGCAATGGCCTACGTTGGCGACCCCATAACCAGCGGAGCAATCAATATATTCACGGCCGTCCGCATCCCAGACCCGCGCCCCGCGCCCCCGCACAAGAGCGACCTCTCGTTTGCCATACACGCCGCTGGTGTATTGGCTTTCGAGGGCAAAAATGGTGTCACTAAGCATAAGTTCGTTTCCTTTAGATAGCCTGATAGATAATTTCTCTGAGCGGGCTGGCCGATTGTAATGTACTCAGGGAAGTGGGACAACTACAGCGGGAGGGGGGAGGCATCAGTTCCACTCTTATCATCATTTTTGCCAAAGGTGCCTCCAGCAAAGTCAGCCAGAACAAACCATACAACGAAAAAGGCAGGTTTTTGGAAACCTGCCTTTTTCGTAACGTCAAAACCTATCGAGCGTGCCGTAACGTTTTACAACGCAGGCCACTGGCTCAACTGCTAATGCTTTATTCCACTTGGTGTAAGGGGACGGTTTTGACAACCATTTGCGCATAAACCACCAAGCGGTCAACGAATGCGCCGTCCACAAATGTACCTGCACAAGTAATGAGTGTTAGATAGGAACGGCCAGATATATACGGCCCGTGACCATACACCTTCGCAATGACTAGGGGATCAGCTGACTGTGCAGATGAATAGGTTTGCGTATCGGTCACGATGTATTCAATATCACGGCCGTGTACTTGATCATAAACCACAATTACATCACCTGACTTTAACTCACTAAGGTGAGCAAACGCCCCCGGCTGGCCCAATAAGTCAGTGACATGCCCCGCCACCGTCATTGTTCCCCCTTCACCGGGCAACCTGCTACCGCGATACCAGAAGGCTGTCTGCCAGACAGGGTCATTCACCGACCCTCGCGGTACATCCATGACATTGTCCGCTGTTAGCCCGACGCTAGACAAAGGCAAACTGATATTCAGCGACGGGAAACGGAGTTCAAACGGTGTATCCATAACCGCAGAGGTCTGTGCCGTGGCGGGCTGTACCGTGGCGGGGCTTAAAGCGCGTGCCTCATGGATAAACAGCGTCGCCCCTTGCAATAAGGAGCCGCCCGTATCCGGCAACCTGACGACGAAAGGTGTGGCCGTGACCGTGGTCACAGGCGTAGTCGTGGGGTTTGGTGTTACCGTCTCACTGGTCCCAGGCGTGGTCGTGGGGTTTGGTGTTACCGTCTCACTGGTTCCAGGCGTGGCCGTGGGGCTAGTGGCCGTTTGGGTAGCGGTGGGGCTAGCAGGCAGTACCGTAGACGTGGGAGTCTCGGTAGGGGTAGCCGTGAGGGTCTGTGTTATAACAGACGTGGGAGTCTCCGTTGGGGCAACAACCTGACACATTTCATTAGAAATGCTGTTCGTGTCCATCGTCACCGCCCCATTAATTGCCAGAGCGCGACCATTCACATTGGCACTCGTATTCATGGTGATGCTTGTCAACGCCAAAATAGTGCCGGGAAACGATGTGGAAACGCCCAGCGTGGCCGAACTGCCAACTTGCCAAAAAAGATTACACGGTCTACCCGCATTAATAATGAGCACCGAGGAACCCGTAGCCGTTGTGAGGGTGCTCCCTATTTGAAACGTAAAGGCGGCATTGCTATTGCCTTGCGCGTCAAGGGTGAGTTCTCCCGTTAACTGCGCTGAATCCGCAAAGCAGTAAACACCTTCGGTGAGGGTTTGTCCACCCAAGTCTGTGCCAGATAAATCAACATCGCAGGGAAGACCAACGAGATTATTATAGGCTGTGGTTAAATCGCTCTGCGCTTGTTGGGCGACGGCATCCCCATTGTGCAGGGTGCCATTCACAACGCCCGGCGGAAAGCCTGTGATTTCTGTACCAGGCCAAACGCCCAAGTTACCCGTGAGGACAGATGTACCCGTGTTCGTGGCCGTGGAACCAGCCAGAACAGCAAAATTACCAGCCGTACCAAGTGATGTTGAACCTTGTGCGCTCGTGGATTGAGAACCGCCATAGGCGGCAAGAGCCATCAGCATCAAGCTGACCACCATAAAATATCTTAGCTTTACCATTGTTTTATTCCTTCCACTACTTACTATTCTGGCACGCGATTAGCCAGATTAAATAACTCCAAGAGTGATGATAGCAGAAGCAAGGTAAAAAAAGATCGGCTAGTCAGGGGGTATATGAGTCCCCCACTTGGGGGATTATACGGCGACACATAGCAACAGTTCTGTTTGGTGCGTCCAACTTACCCCGCACAAAAGCAACCTTCCGCTTGCCATACACGCCGCAGGTGTGGGCGTTTTCTAACGCTAAAATCTGTAAGGTAGAAAGTGCTGAATCTTCTTTTGCCCTTTTGCCCTTATTGAGACTTGTCTGAGTGTACGTTTGTACATACAATAGTATGATGGAATATGAGTGGGATCCAGTTAAAGCAACAGTAAATTATCGCAAGCATCGCATTCGATTTGCGGATGCTATTTCTGTTTTCATGGATGAAATGGCTTTGACCATGGAAGATGAAACGAGTATCTATGAACGCCGCTTCATTACGTTAGGACAAGATGCTTTTGATCGTGTGTTGTTTATTGTGTACACCTATCGTCACGAAACAGTGATCCGTCTCATTTCAGCACGCAAAGCGACAGCCGAAGAGAGACAACAATATGAAGACCTATGACAAATTATGATTTTAGTCAGGCTAAACGGGGGGCAATTGACCCCCTACCAACGGGTAAAACCCGTATTACCATTCGTTTGGATGATGACCTCATTGCTTGGTTCCGCGACCAAGTAGAAGTAAACGGAGGCGGTAATTACCAGACGTTGATTAATGCCGCTTTGCGGGAATATGTCACCCGTCAGAAGGAGCCAACCCTTTTGCCAGAGCAAATGGAGCTTCTTGTGCGTCAGGCGGTGCGGGAAGAGTTAGCGCAATATCGCCTCACCTCGTAGGGTCATTCTATAACCGTCCCTGCACCAGACAAGGCGCGACTGATGGGACTCCCACCGCGAGCATCGCCGAGAATAACACGGCCGACACCCGCGTCTAAGGCCTCTTTGGCGCCTAGTAGTTTTATTTTCATGCGCCCTTCAGCATACGACTCGAACGCCTCCAAATCATCTTTGGGAATGTGATGAATGAGACTGCTTTCATCGGGGAAGTTTTGCAGGAGGCCAGGGATGTTAGAGAGGATGATGAGGGTGTGGGCATGGAGAGCCACGGCCGTGGCTCGGGCCGCTCTATCCCCATCCACGTTAATCGCTTCCCCTTCATAAGAAATAGCGGGCGGGGTCAGCACAGGGAGATAGCCGTTATCCAGCAAACTATTCAGCAACCCCGTGTTGACCTCCTCTACCGTGCCCGTGTAATTGTCGCGCACGACCAGCGTGCGCCCATTTTGCACAGCGCGGGTCGCCTTTTTGCGCTGACCCTGCCACAGCCGGCCATCAATGCCCGACAGCCCAACGGCGTTCACGCCCCGCTGTTGCAAACGCTCCACAATCCCCTTGTTCATCTGGCCGCAATAGACCATCTCAAAAATCTCGAGGGTGCGCCGGTCGGTATACCTGCTCGTGTAACCAGAGGGAGAGGTGATGAATTGGGGGGGGTGACCGAGCTTTTCGGCCACTTCATTGGTCTGGCTAGAGCCGCCATGCACCAGCACGAGCTTTTGCCCCTCGGCCAATAATGCGGCCACATCGTCACAAACGGCGTCGTAATCAATGCCGATACTGCCACCAACTTTTACAATAATCATGAAACCTCTTGGAAATGGTCAATGGTCAATGGTCAATTGCCAATGGTCAACGAGGCGTCATTGACCATTGGCAATTAGCAATTGACCATCGACAATTAAACGGGGTGCAGCCCCAAAAACGTCAGTCCTGTCGTTTCGTCTAGGTCGTGCATCAGGTTGAGGCATTGCACGGCCGTGCCTGCCGCCCCCTTCATCAAATTATCCAACGCACTCAGGACGACGACGCGGCCGCTCTTTTCATCTAGCATAAAACCCACATCGCAGAAATTTGTGCCCGCCAAAATCTTTGGTTCGGGCAGACGATACAGCCCTTGGCGGTCTTTGACAATGCGGATGAAGGGTTCGTCGCCGTAGGTTTGGCGGTATAGCTTCCAGAGGTCGCGTTCGGTCACGGGTTGGTTTAAAAAGACGTGCCCCGTGCAGAGAATGCCGCGCACCATTTCCACGGCCGTGGCTGAAAAATGGAGCGTCAGTTCCCCCAACGCCTGATGCACCTCCGCCTCGTGCCGATGCCCTGTGGGGGCAAAGGAGCGCATCGCACCGCTTCGCTCGGGGTGATGGGTGGCTAAACTATAGCTGTTGCCCCCTTCGGAGGAGCCAACCTTGACCTCGACCACGGCCGTGTCAATCAGCCCCGCCCGCGCCAGCGGAAGCAGAGCCAGCGTAGTGGCCGTGGCGTTGCACCCCACGCCGCTCACGTAGTCGGCCGTGCGGATTTCGTCCCGATGCAGTTCGGGCAGGCCGTAGACGAATTTGGGAAGCCAGTCGGGCGCGGGATGTTGCCAGTCGTACCAATTTGCGTACACGGCCGTGTCGCGCAACCGAAAATCAGCCGATAAATCAATAATCTTCGCCCCAATCGCCGCATATTTTTCAATATCAGCCGCCGCCTTTTTATGCGGCAGGCATAAAAATAACACGTCGCACGGCTCGAGGGCGTCGGGCGTCGTAAACTTCAGCGTCGTCGCCCCGCGCACATTGGGGTGCGCCACATGCACAAATTTCCCCGCATATTGCCGCGACGTAATCTGTTGCACCGTCACGCCCGGATGCCCCAGCAACAGCCGCAACAACTCCCCCCCTGTATATCCAGAACCACCAAGAATGCTTGCTGTAATCATTTCTATTCCAATGAAAAATGAATAATGAGTAATGAATAAAGGGGTCGCCCTCCTTTACTCATTACTCATTACTCATTACTAATTCCTCGAGGTAATTAACCATTTTTGCAGGAATATCCACGCCTGTAGGGGCAATGCTGTTGCGGAATTCCATCGTGTAGTTGACTTCGTTCACCGTGTAGCCACCGTCGGGAGTTTGCATCAGGTCAATAGCCAGAATGCCGCCGCCGACCGCTTGCGCCGCCGCTACGGAAATGTCGTGCAGTTCGGGCGTGATGGGGCAGTTGCTAGCCACGCCCCCCCGCGCCGTGTTGGTAATCCAATGGTCGGAGGTGCGTTTGATGCCGCAGATGGTTTCATCTCCTACCACAAAGGTGCGGATGTCTGAACTGGGCTTTTCAATGTATTGCTGGATGTAAAAGATGGAGTGTTGATAACTGCCGAGGGTTGCTTTGTGTTCGAGAATGGCCTCGGCCGTGTCTCGGTCATTGACCCGCGCCAGCAATCTGCCCCATGAGCCAGTAGCCGGTTTTAATACAACGGGATACCCCATCTCTTCGATGGCTTCTAGCGCGGCCTCTTGCTCCATGGCGACGCGCACGGCCGGGGTCGGCACACCTGCCCGCATCAGGGCGAGTGAGGTGTGAATTTTGTCGCCGCAAATCATGCCCACATCATAATGATTGACGGTAGGAATGTCCCACATATTAAAAATCTGGAGGGCGGACATCGCCTGCGAGTGGCTGACGCACCGCTCTAGCACGATGTCATATTGTCGCCACGGCTCAGGCCGTTCTAGGTCAAAGCTGGTGCGGCGCATATCAATCAAGTCATACGCAATGCCCCGCGCCTCGATGGCCTGCACCAGCAGTTTTTCTTCGATACGAATACGTGAATGCAAAACAGCTATTTTCATATTTTCATCTTCTCCTCATGAGAATGGTAAACGGTAAATTGCGAGTGGTGAATGGTGAACGCGGTTCGTTCACCATTCACCATTTACCATTAGTTATTCACCATTCAATCTCACTCCCCCCAATCCTCTTCTACCTCTGGGGCTAACTCAATAGTCAGGGGGTCGAGGGTAATGACTTCTAGCTCTACACCGCAGTCGGGACATTGGATAATTTCGCCGACCATTGGGGCGGCTTCAAAGGTGACTTCGGCACCACATTCAAGACATTCAACTGTGTTGGACATTATTTTTTCTCCTTGGGTGAATTAGGTTGGTTTGTTGGTTGGTAAGGGGCACAAAAAAAGGCTTGCCATCGTCTGGCAAGCCTCTTTGAGCATTTTTGACACGCAGAGCAAACGAACCAGACCGTTAAGTTTGGGGACGCTTCTTGCTCTTCTTTTGGCCGTTGGTGGACAAATAGTTAGTCATAGCGGCAAAATCTAACAGAGAGTGGGTAGGTTGTCAACTATTTTTTGGTAGGGTTATGGTAAAAATCTTTGCCTGAACGGCGGAAGATGGCTATCTTCTCGCTGGGAAAAAAGTTGGCACAGGTACGCAGTAGAACAGAGTTAAAATGGTTTTTCTCGAGAAGAAGTTCAACTTTTGGCCGTCGAATTGTTCGACCCACCAGAAAAAGTTGACCTTCTGGCTTGGCAGTTACTATTGATAAATGTCAGATGAGATGAGGCGTATGAATATTTGGTGGCGTCGTTTGGCCGTTGGTTGGTTTTTGCTGAGTTTGGGGCTGGTTTCTTGTACCGCTGAGGGGGAGATGGTGCCTGAAGTGAGTGTGCCCACGGCCGTGTCCCAAATCACCGCCACCGCCATCCCTACTCATACCCATACCCCCAACCCGCCGACCGCCACAGCCACCGCGACGCAAACCCCCACCGCCACCATCCCACCGACCGAGACACCCATACCCCTCACGCCCACACCCGACTTTGAAATCTACACCGTGCAATACGGCGACACGCTCTACGGGCTGGCCGAAACCTACGGGCTAACCATCGATGAACTCAGCGAAGCGAACAGCCTGACCGACGCCAACGTGCTAAGCGAAGGGGACAGCCTTCGTATACCCTTGCCCACCCCGACCCCAGAGCCAACCAGCACGATTGACCCCGATGCCCAACCAACAGAAACGCCCTCACCCACGCCACCGCCCGATGGCCCGCCCACCACGCTCAACGGGCTGGCTTATGCAGAGTTTGTAATTATGCCGCCCGAGGTGGTAGCTAATGTGCAGGCGATTTATGAACGAGGGCAGACGGAACACGGCCGTGATCCAAACCATTTCTCCAAACTAGGGGACAGCACCAGCCTTAATCCCCACTTCCTCGCCCGTTTTGGCAACGCCCCTTACAAACTGGGCGACTACGACTACCTCCAGCCCACCATTGACCATTACCAAACCGCCTTCGCCAACTACGGCGTCGCCTTGCGCAACGGCCTGCACTCTTGGAACGTCTTCGACCCCTTTTGGGCGAACAAAAACTGGTGCGAACCCAATGAAGATGTGTTAACCTGTGAATTCCGCCTTAACAATCCCAGCGTCTTGTTCATTCGACTAGGCTCAAATGACGCGGGCGCATCGTTTCTTTTTAACCAAAACATGCGCCAAGTGGTCGAATTTGCTATCGAAAACGGGGTTGTGCCCATCATGGCCACCAAAGCGGACCGATTTGAGGGAAGCAACGAAAACAACGAAATGTTGCGCCAAATCGCGCTTGATTACCAGATTCCTATCTGGGATTTTGACCGCGTTTCAGAGACGTTACCCAGCCGTGGGCTAGGCGATGACAACATTCATATCGCCATTACCGACCATCCCCACGACTTCACCGACCCCACTACCTTCCAAATCGGCCACCCAGTCCAAGATTTGTCCGCCCTGATTATGCTGGATGAACTGCGGCGGATTTTGGAGTGAGAAAAACAATTACAGTTCATGAGCGAATTCATCACGTTGGTTGTTTTCTACTTGCTTTTTGCGCTATTCACCACGCATGAGCTAGACGCCATTCAGCGACACGAGTGGCGCATCTTCCCGATCACCCGCCGCTTGGCTGATGAATGGGCCTATCCCCTGTTCACGGCCGTGCATATTCCGCTTTACGTCTGCTTGCTATGGCTCTTCTTCCATACCAACTCAGCCGTCGCTCTAAATTCACGCGCCGCATTCGCCGCCTTTGCCATCATCCATGCAGGCTTGCACTGGCTTTTGCGCCACCATCCCAAATATGAATTCAACAACCGCTTTTCTTGGACGATCATCCTGTCCACGGCCGTGGCTGGCCTATTTTACCTGTTGCTTGTTTTCGTTACTTAACCTCCACCATTCGAGTTAATCCTCATGTGCTGAGGTTCATACACAAGGAGACCCATTCATGACTAAACGAATCATTCTATTTCTAGGACTCATGCTCGGCGCGTTGCTCGTCGCTTGCGGCGGCGCGGGGGCGGGCGACCCCGCCGCCACGGTCGAACAATTTATGGAAGCCAAAATCGCGGGCGACGCCCAAGCGATTCGCGGCCTGCTCTGTGCCGAAATGGAAGCCAATTACGAACGGGAGGCGATGACTTTCGCCAGCGTCAGCGGTGTCGAACTAGACGGCATGGCCTGTGAACGAGTGGGCGACACCGATGTCGTCCGCTGTGACGGCCGCATTGTGGCTATGTACGGCACAGAAGAAAATGAATTCCCTCTCGTCTCGTACCGCGTGGTGCAGGAAGATGGGGAATGGAAATGGTGTGGCGAAGCGTATTAGGAATGAGTAATGAATAATGAATAATGAGTAAAGGGGTCGTTGGTAGCTGAAGATCGCCCTTGCTCTCTTGCTCTCTTGCTCTCTTACTCTCTTACTCCCTTACTCTCCCAATCATGTTCTCCTACGAAAACCTACTCGCTCTATTCTTGTGTATCGTTCTCATTCTGTTGCTAATCGTGACGAGTGACGCCGCGCCGCAGTGGATTTATCAGGGGTTTTAGCGATGCGACGGTGTTTGATTTGGCTGATGGCGAGTTTGTTTTTAATGGGCTGTCAGCCAAACACGGCCGTGTCCACCCCCCTTCCCACCACCGCCCCAGTGGCGGCCTTGCCAACCAGCCAACCCACGGCCGTGTCTCCGACCCTTATCCCGACCCTCACCCCGACCCTCACCCCTAACCCAACCGCCACGCCCAGCCCAGCCCCAACCAATACCCCGTCTCCCGTCCCCACAGCCACAGCGACCGCCACGGCCGTGCCCAGCCCCACGGCCATATCCCCTGCCCACCTCATCAACGACATCCCTCGCGCAGATTTTCTCTGGCTCCCGCCCGAAACCATCAGCAAGACGCAAGAGACTTTTCAACGAGGACAACAGCAACACGGCCGTGCGCCCCGCCGCTTCTCCAAAATCGGGGATAGCCTCGTCGCCCACCCCGGCTTCCTCACCATGTTCGACAGCGGCGCGTATGAACTAGGCCCTTACGCCCCGCTCCAGCCCACCATAGATTATTACGCAGGTTCGTTTACTCGCTACGGCGTGGGGCTAAAAATTGGGCTAAGCAGTTTCGGCATTCTTGACCCATTTTGGGCGGATAAAAAGTGGTGCAACCCCAACGAACACCTGCTCGATTGCGAAATTCGGCTCTATAATCCCAGCATCTTACTCATCCAGATGGGCACAAACGACGCCAACGCCTCGTTTGAGCGCAACATGCGCGCCGTTATCAGCTACGCCCAAGAGCAAGGCATTGTGCCCGTACTCATCACCAAAGCCGACCGTTTTGAGGGGGATAATCGCAACAACGAAAGTTTGCGCCGCCTGGCTACGGAGCTAGCTGTGCCGCTGGTGGATTTTGATTTGCTGGCGGATAACTTACCCGGCCGTGGCTTGCGGGATGACAACGCCCATTTAACCGTCCCTCTCTATCATGACTACGCGAATCAAGAAACGCTCACCTATGGACACGGGGTACACAATTTAGCCCTGCTGATGATGCTAGACGAATTACGCCAAATTTTGGATGACTGATATGATTGGCGTGTACACGTTAATTGGCTGACCCGCTGAATTGTTCAAAAAAGAGGCATCTGATGAAATATTTAACAGAGTTTCGTGACCCTGTTTTGGCAAAAAAATTACTAACTGAGATTGGGGAGATGGTCACACGGCCGTGGGCCATCATGGAAGTGTGCGGCGGGCAAACCCATTCCATCATCCGCAACGGCATCGACCAAATGCTCCCCAACCAAATCGAACTTATCCACGGCCCCGGCTGTCCCGTCTGCGTCACCCCCCTCGAGACGATAGACCGCGCCCTGGCCATTGCCGCCCAGCCCAACGTTATCTTTTGCTCCTTTGGCGACATGCTCCGCGTGCCCGGCAGTCAGCAAGATTTAGCCCAAGTCAAAAGCGCGGGCGGCGATGTGCGCATCGTTTATTCTCCGCTCGACGCCCTGCAAATCGCCCGCGACAATCCCACCCAAGAAGTCGTCTTCTTTGGCATCGGCTTTGAAACGACCGCCCCCGCCAACGCCATGGCGATTCATCTGGCCGCCCAGCAGGAATTGACCAACTTTTCGGTGCTGATTTCCCACGTGCTGGTTCCCCCTGCGATGGAAGCGATTCTCAGCTCACCCACTTGTCGCGTGCAGGGCTTTTTGGCGGCGGGGCACGTGTGTAGCGTGATGGGCTACTGGCAATATGGCCCCCTCGCCGAAGCGTACCAAGTGCCCATCGTCATCACCGGCTTTGAGCCGCTCGATGTGCTGGTCGGCATCAAACAGGTCATCGAAATGCTGGAAGCGGGCGAAGCGGGCGTGAGCAATGCGTATCAACGCGCCGTGGTCGAACAGGGCAATTTGCCCGCCCAAAAGATGTTGGATGATGTGTTTGAGGTGGGGGATAGAAGCTGGCGGGGGATTGGGCGTATTCCGCAGAGCGGCTGGCATTTGCGGGAACAATACGCCCCGTTTGATGCGGAAATCCGTTTTGCGGTGGGGGATATTCAGACGGAGGAGTCGGCGATTTGTCTGAGTGGGCAGGTGCTTCAGGGGTTAATCAAGCCGCATGAGTGCCCTGCGTTTGGCAAGGAATGCACCCCGCGCACGCCACTAGGGGCGACGATGGTCTCGAGTGAGGGGGCTTGTGCGGCGTATTATCAGTATGGTCGGTTTGTGGACACGGCCGTGGGGTGAAAAAGCGTATCATATGTTACGTGCCCTTTCCCCCAAAAGACATGAGCGGAAAACATCCTCTGCAATATGGAGTATCTGAACCATGACTCTTGAACTAAACATCACCCTTTCTCAGGAAATCTACCAAAAACTAGAACAATATGCCCATAACAAAAATTTGGGTGTCGCGGAAGCCGTTGCTGGGTATTTAGCCGAAAATCCCCCCACATTACCAACTTCCACACCTAGCGAAGCAGAACAACTGGCCGACTTACGGCGCGAAAAAAAGGCTTTCTTAGCCATGCATCCAGTTTTGCACAAGCAACACAAAGGGCAATATGTAGCTATCTATCAGGGTGCATTGCTCGATCATGACGATGATTATGGCACGCTCTACGAACGTGTCCGCGCACAGTATCCCCACCAAATCATCTGGATTTCTAAAATCCAAGACACACCCTTACCAGAGATTGTGGTTCGGTCGCCCCGTTTGGAGCCGATAGAATGAGGTATACAGCCCATTATTCCAACCAATACGAGCCAGCCATGCCCGTCCTAGAACTCCAGCTAGGCTCGGATAAATATGGTGAGTCTATGGTTCTTGAAGCGTTGGTTGATTCAGGCGCAGACGCCACGCTTATCCCCAAAAATTATCTGATGCAGTTAGGAGCAAAGCTGGTGGAGGAAAGATGGTTACGTGGTGTCACGGGTGTGCCACAGCTTGTGCCACTGTATACCGTTTACCTTCAAATCGGCCAGTTTGGGTGTTATACATCTGCTGTAGGCATTTTAGGCGCAGAGGCTATTGTTGGTCGGGATGTCCTCAATCAATTTGTCATGACCTTGGATGGCCTCAGCCAAACAGTCATTATCGAAAGCGACTAGCACAATCAATCAATTCGCAACCGTTGCTTGGTTGACCGAACCCTTCTTCTGCGTTTGTTGCCACATGCTGATAAATTTCTCCCCATCATACAGGTAAATTGGCTTGCCCTTTGCCCATGCGATAGCAGGTTTGCTGAAGCCCGCTGTGGCGATAAGTGTGCCCTGCGCCGCCTTTTCATGGTGCATCGTGCCATAGAAATCTCTGATAACAGATTCGCCCACAGGTTTACGCCACCGTTTACATTGCACAATCATCTTCTTGCCATCTTTCTTCGATTTGACGACCACATCCACACCATGATCCCCACTTGCGCCCGTGACGTGTGCTTGATGCCCAAAAGCGCGATACAGTTCAGCCGTCATCTCTTCAAATTCACTAGGCGGTAAATCAAGCAAATCCTCAACAGACATGCCCAACGCCTTTTTACGCATCTGGCCTGATTTGAAAAATCGCCAGCCAACTTGGACAGTAATTAACAATACCCCTGCGCCAAAGAAAAGTAGGGTATTGAGAGGGTCAGGAATAACGATCGAGTGGATAGGATTGGGGTCAAAAACGAGGAAGAGGCGGATACCCGCCATAACAAACCAAGCGGAAATAAGACCTTTAAAGGTCGATTTTTTGGCACGCAACGATGATACAAAAAGAAAAGGCCAACAAGCGAATATGACGCCAAATCCAGCAAAAAGCATTTCAAAAAATGTGGGCATGGGAAGACTCTCTCTCAGCTCTAGGGTCACTATAAAAATGGGCTATCCAGAATGGCTTGCTGGTCAGCTAACAACAGTTGTCGAGCCAGCACGGCTTCCATAAAATGAGAGCCTATTATAACGAATCAATTTTCGATAGAAACAGGACAATATGACCAATCCCAACCAGCTAGATTTCAACAACTGGAGTTGCCCCGTCCCCCTGCGGAGCCATCCCCACATCGTCATGGGGCATGGCGGCGGCGGCAAACTCTCCGCCGAACTGGTCGAGCATCTCTTCCAGCCCGCCTTTCGCAACGAATGGCTGGATGAACTGGGCGACACGGCCGTGTTCCAACTCCCCACCAGCCCACACACGCCCAGCCGCCTCGCCTTCTCCACCGACTCCTTCGTCGTGCGCCCCCTCTTCTTCCCCGGCGGCAACATCGGCGAACTCGCCATCAACGGCACGGTCAACGACATCGCCATGAGCGGCGCGACGCCCCTCTACCTCAGCGTTGGGTTTATCATCGAAGAAGGATTGTCAATCGAAAAACTCGGCCGTGTGGTCGAGAGCATGGCAAATGCGGCGCAAACGGCGGGGGTCAAAATCATCACGGGGGACACCAAAGTGGTGGACAAAGGGCACGGCGACGGGCTGTACATCAACACCAGCGGCGTGGGACTGCTCCCGGATAATGAGGCTATCCAGATTGGCCCCCGCCGCGCCCAGCCCGGCGACCTGATTTTGCTGTGCGGCACGATTGGGGATGACGTCATGGCGATCATGAGCGTGCGCGAGGGGTTATCCTTCGAGACGGAAATCGTGAGCGACACGGCCGCGCTCAATCATCTCATCGCCGCCATGCTGGCCGCCACCCCCCACATTCACGTCCTGCGCGACCCGACGCGGGGGGGCGTAGCCTCTTCACTCAACGAAATTGCGGCGCAGTCCCAAGTGGGCATGGTGCTGAATGAAACAGCCATTCCGGTCAACACGGCCGTGGCTTCCGCCTGTGAACTGCTCGGCCTAGACCCGCTTTTTGTAGCCAACGAAGGCAAACTCATCGCCATTGTGCCCGAAAGCGAGGTGGAAAAGTTACTGCCCGTGATGCGGGCGCATCCGTTGGGCAAAAACACGGCCGTGGTCGGTCGCGTCACCGACCAGCACGCGGGCATGGTCGTCGCCCGCACCGCCATCGGCGGCACGCGGGTGATCGCCATGCAGATTGGCGAACAGTTGCCCCGCATTTGCTAACCGCTATGACCCAGTGCCCCCTCATCATTGGCGGCGGCGTGGCCGGTTTGGTCACGGCCGTGCGGCTCGCCCAGCGCGGCTTGCGCCCTATTGTGCTCGAGACCAATCCCCAAGTTGGTGGCCGTCTGCGCAATGAGCCGCCTGTCGAACTGGAACACCACGGCCGGGTGTGGTCGTTCCCGCAAGAGCATGGCGTGCATGGCTTATGGGAGCCTTATGTCAATCTAAAAGGGTTGCTAACAGAGCTAGACATCGCTCCCCGCTACGTGCCCGCTCAGGACGAAACGTGGATAGTGGGTGAACACGGCCGTGTGCGTCATGCCAAAATCGGGCGCACCATTCGTACCAGCCTCATTCCCGCCCCCTTCCACTATTTGCAACTATTTTTCAAGCCCAGCTTTCTGCGCCTGCTCAACATTCACGACTGGGCTTCCCTGTGGCGCGTCTCGGCGGGGCTGTTCAGCGCAATGGCGATTGACCCCATCGCCGAGCAACAGCCGCTGAAAGGGCTGACTTTGGCCGACCTGACCAGCGGCTGGTCACCCCACATGCGGGATATGTTCGCGGGACTAGCCCGTAATGCGCTGGCCGCCGAACCAGACCAAATTCCAGCGGCGGGTTTCATCGCCTTTTTGCGCTTTTACACGCTTCTGCGGCGCAAGGCGTGGGGCTTTGATTTGCTCCCCGCTGGCGGAGGGGAGGCGATTAGCGAGCCGCTGGCCGCGAAGGTGACGGCGTTGGGCGGGGAGATTCGGCTGGGGTGCAAGGTGGTGGCTTTAGGCCAAACCACAGAAAGCGCATGGCAGGTCACGTATGAGCATGAACAAGCGGCGCCAGATGGGCTAGGAAAGAAGAGGGAAACGGTCACGGCGGATGAGGTGGTGCTGGCGGTGGATGCGCCAGCGGCTCGCTGGCTGTTGCTTCATAGCCCAGACACGGCCGTGGAAGCCAAAAAGCTTACCTACCCGCCGGGCGTCGCCACCGCGATTGTTCGTATTTGGTATGGGGGAAAACCACACGGCCGTGTGAGCGAATCCGGTATGTTCAGCGGCGACTTCGTGGTGCACAACTTTTTCTGGCTCGACCAGCTTCAAGATAGCTACAAAGCATGGGGGGAAGCCACGGGCGGCAGTGCGGTCGAGATGCACATTTACGGCTCGCCCCATTTGCTCTCTGACCCCGACGCGCTCCTGCTAGCGCGAGTGGTGCAAGACGCCAATCGCGCCTTCCCCGAACTGCGTGACCAGCGGCTCAAAGTGCATCTCCAGCGCAATCCAGCTACGCATACGCTTTTTGGTCTGGGCACGGCCGTGGAAAATTTGGGCGTGACCACGCCCTGGCCCGGCTTGTTTGCCTGTGGCGATTGGATTTATCACGAAAACCCCGCCCTCTATCTGGAACGCGCCACCACCACCGCGCTCGCCGCCGCCAACGCCGTCCTCCACAAACACGACCTTGCGCCATTTCCCATCCTGCCCCACCCCCAGCCAGAGCCGTTTGCCGGCTGGATAGGCCAGCGATGGTACACCATGCGCCAGTGGCAGAAAAAGAGAAGACAAAAGTAAGGACGAATTACGAATTACGAATTACGAAAGGAGCGGAAGTTCTCGAGAATATGTCCGCGTTCTTCGCGCCTTTGCGAGAAATTTGTCCTTTTTGCAATTCTGCGCGATGTATGGAGCAACTGGCGGGCACATAGCGCATTTCCCCTTTGCATCTTTGCCCCATTGCGTTAAGCTGTTCTTAGACGATTTTATTCTTTGGCTCTTCGGGATTTAGGCGGTCATCTTGGCTAGACAGACCATGTCCAGAGCAAAACCACCTGACACATGACACGTGAAACATGAAACCTTTTACATGACCCTGCGTTAAAAACCCAGAGACCCACAAATTTCGCAAACAGCACGTTTTGCGAGGAGAAACTATGTCAGACAAAGCACAACATCCCCGAGGCGTTACTCTCTTGAATTACCCTCGGTTCAATCAAGGCACGGCCTTTTCGCCTGAACATCGCCGCGCGTTTGGCCTCGATGGCCTGCTTCCCCCCCATGTGGCCTCACTCGAGCTACAAGTCCAGCGAAGCCTGCGCAATTTTGAGCGCAAACCGCATGACCTCGACCGCTATATCTTTTTGAACGGCCTGCAAGACCGCAACGAAACGCTCTTTTATCGGCTGGTGATAGATAACTTGGAGCAGATGATGCCCATTATCTACACGCCGACGGTCGGGCAGGCGTGTCAGGAGTTTGGGCTGATTTTTCGTCGGCCGCGTGGGCTGTATATCTCGAGTGAAGACCACGGCCGTGTGGCGGACATACTCGACAATTGGCCCTATAAAGCGGACGATGTGCGCGTTATCGTCGTCACCGACGGCGAGCGCATTCTTGGGCTAGGCGACCTCGGGGCGCACGGCATGGGCATTCCCGTGGGCAAGCTGTCGCTCTACACCGCCTGCGCGGGCATTCCCCCCAGCGCGACCCTACCCATTACGATTGATGTGGGCACGAATAATCAATCCCTGCGCCAAGACCCCTATTACATTGGTCTGCATCAGGAGCGGGTGCGCGGCGAGGCGTATGACAGTTTACTGGAGGAATTTGTCACGGCCGTGCAGGAAAAATTCCCCCACGCGCTGATCCAATTTGAGGATTTTGCCAACCATAATGCCTTTAGATTGTTGCAAAAATATCGGGACGAAGTTTGCACCTTTAACGACGACATTCAGGGCACGGCCGCCGTCGCCCTAGCCGGGCTGTTTTCCGCCTTGCGGCTGACCAAGCACCCGCTCAGCGAGCAAACCTTGCTCTTTTTGGGCGCGGGCGAAGCGGGTATCGGTATCGCCAATCTGATTGTGTCGGCCATGATGGATGAAGGGCTAAGCGAAGCAGAGGCGCGGCGCAACTGCTGGTTTGTGGATTCGCAAGGGCTGGTGGTGGAAAGTCGCAAGGCTGATTTGGCGGCGCACAAGCTCCCGTATGCGCATGAATATGAGCCGTTGCCTGATTTGTCCACGGCCGTGGACATGCTCCAGCCCACCGCGCTTATCGGCGTCTCGGGCCAGCCCGGCATGTTCACCGAGCCAATCATCCGCGCCATGAGCGACTTCAACGAGCGACCCATTATCTTTGCCCTCTCCAACCCCACCGCCAACTCCGAATGCACCGCCGAGGAGGCATACACTTGGAGTGATGGCCGAGCCATTTTCGCCAGCGGTAGCCCCTTCCCCTCCTTCACGCTGGATGGGCAAACCTTTGTGCCAGGCCAAGGCAACAACGCCTATATTTTCCCAGGCGTCGGCTTGGGCGTAGTCGCCGTGGGGGCGCGCCGCGTCACGGATGAGATGTTCCGAGCGGCCGCCCGCACCTTAGCGGATTTGGTGGGCGAGGATGACCTCGAGCAAGGGCGCATCTTCCCCGCGCTCGGCCGCATCCGCGAGCTATCGCTCGAGATTGCAGTCAGCGTCGCCGAGGTGGCGTATGAGCAAAACCTCACGGCCGTGGATCGCCCCGCTGACCTGCGGGAGATGATTGCGTCTCAGATGTATGAGCCGGTTTATCCCGATGTGGCTACGATGCAGGCGGCTTATGAGGAGTAGAAGTAGAGGGGTGCTGAGTTTTTGCGGCTCTTTGGGATCTCATGGGGTTTGGTCTGAAATGGAATACGTGATGCGCGGGTCTCTCTGGACGCACATGGCGTTTTGCGCATCATTTGATGTCAACCCCCTGAGTTCCTGAAGAACCGTTTTTGCGTACCACGGCCGTGGTGCGCAAAAACTAAACGCTCACATTAATAGTTAGCCCGCTTGTCTCCAATGGCGACGGTTCGCCAGTTCACAGGAGATCATTAGTCCATGAATTACTTTGATCCAAAATCTGCCGCTGAAAGATACACGAAAGGCCGCCCCTATTTTCACCCACAGGTGATACGTCGAATCAAGGCCTATCTGTCACTTACCGAGCCAGTTCCCCGTGCTATTGACGTGGGTTGCGGCACCGGGCTGTCTACTGTTGCCCTAAAAGAAATCGCGCATCATGTTGTAGGCGTAGATGGGTCGGACATGATGATAGCGTTAGCACCAGCCGACCCACGTATTGAATATTACGTTTCACCCGCTGAAAATCTTCCAGTCCAAGACAATGACTTTGACCTGATGACACTCTGCTCGGCATTTCACTGGATGAACAGAAATGAGATTTTTTCAGAAGCCCGCAGAGTTCTCCAGCCACAGGGCTGGCTCATTGTTTATGACAACTACTTTTCCGCGCAGATGCAGGAAAACCCTGCGTATCAGGCGTGGGCACGAGCGCACTTCCTCACGAAGTATCCAAGTCCGCCGCGTGCGCACGTTGGATTTGATGCAGAAGACTGCGAAAAGGAAGGCTTCTATGTTGTCGGCCAAGAAGAATACCAGAACTTTGTGAATTTCTCAGTTGAAACATTGATAGATTATCTAGTGACGCAGAGTAACATCATCGCGGCAGTAGAAGGCGGACGCGAAAGAATAGAAGACGTAAGGCAATGGCTTACAGCATACATCTCGCCTTTCTTTGGTGACAAAATTGAAGGAACTTTCATGTTTCGTGGACCAATCTGGTATTTGAGAAAGGTCACTTAATTAGGGCACGGGCTAACCTGCGCCTCAGCCGCGCCCGTTCAAAAGTTGGGGTGGGCTTACTCCTAGATTAGTGCATGCAGGAGTAATTGTTATGAATTTATCCACAACTGGCCTCAGCCTCACCTCAAACTCGGTTATTGATCTCCAATTGCATACAACTTATAGCGATGGCAACTGGACAGACGAACAACTGCTCGACTATCTCATTGCTGAACGGTTCAGCCTTGCCGCGATTACTGATCATGATCGCGTAGACACACGGACATTGTAGACGTTTACGCCCTCATGTTTATGCCTTGCCGCGATTACTGATCATGATCGCGTAGACACAGCGCGTGGACTGCAAAAACTGGCGGCGGAGAAACAATTTCCCCTGCTGGTGGCGGTTGAGATGAGCGCAATGTGGAAAGGGAAGCTAACTGATTTGTTGTGTTACGGCTTTGACCCCGACGATAACCATCTGGATGCTCTTGCTCAGGATATGACTCATCGCCAACACGAAAACAGTCGGCAGGTTTTCCAGCATCTTCTTCATAAAGGTTATGCTCTTGACCCGCAAGACCTTGATTGGATGCTCACTAAACCTGCGGCACAACAGCTTCCCGAGCTTTTAGCCCTTGCCACAAAAATTATGCCAGATGAGAAGGGTATTGGGCGAGCGCTCCTAGATGGTGGTTTCGCTTACATGACCCATGATCCAGCGACGATTGTGAAAACAGGGCATCAAAGTGGCGCGGTGTGTATTCTGGCGCATCCAGGGCGCAGTGATGGATTCGTATGCTATGACTTGGCTCTGCTGGACGAGCTTCGTGGTGAGGCTCATATTGACGGAATTGAAACGTATTATCCCAAACAGACACCTGAACAGACCGCTCTGTATCGGGAGTATGCCCAGCACCATCATTTGCTGATTAGTGCGGGTTCCGACTCACATCACCCCGATAAACCACCTATCAAATACCGGGCTGAATGGTGCCGTACCCTTCTTGAGCGTTTAGGCATTCAGATAGAGTAGACGAGGGTGAGGTAGTTCACGGCCGTGATGTAGCCCCTCTCCAAATAGACATCTCCCCTAGAGCATGATAAACTTTCGCTAAAGTACATTTGTTCTGCTCTCAGGAGATAACCCTATGTCCACCATCCAAACCGAACAATTCACCAAAGCATTGCTCGCCATGCTCGAAGAGACATTTACCACCGTCAATGGCTACTACCTCGATCGCGGTGGCTCTTTCTTCGAGACCTTAGCCGACATCACGGCCGCCGAAGCGTCCATCCCCGTCGGTGGCAAATGCGCCACCTTAGCCGCTCAGGTCAAGCACACCGCCTTCTACCTCGACATGCTTGAGAAAGGGGTGCGTGAACAGAGCTTCCCCACTGTAGATTGGGACGAAATTTGGCGCACCGTCAGCTTCGTTAGCCCCGAGGAATGGGCGGCCATTCAAGAAGAGCTACGCGCCAGCAACCAACGCATCATCACCCTCGTCCACAACACCCCGTCATGGGGCGAAAAGGAAATTGGCAGCGCCATCGCCATGATAGCCCACACCGCTTACCACCTTGGCGAAGTGCGGCAAGCGTTGTGTACATTGCGGCCGTAACGAGCCATCACAATACGGCTGTTCCCAATATTTTGGGCAGGTACAGACAAAAAGACGAGGGCAGAAAATTCTGCCCTCCTCCTTTTGCCTTCCTGTTTATTTTCCGCGCCATTCCCTCTTCTACGGTAATAACCAGCCTGCACAGCGCTTATCCACGGCCGTGTTGTTCGTCACATTCCGCGCATTCGTGCCATCCACATTCGCCACAAACAAATCATTCACCCCCGGTCCCACCGGCCGGCGATACAAAATAAGTGACCCATCTGGCGCAAAAGTCGGATTATAGATAGGCGACATCAGCGTGTTGTAGCCACCCGCCGGGAAACTAACCTGAAGCGTGTCCCCCAACACAAACAGGAACCGGTCACTGGCTGGCGACCAGCGAATCCCCTCTTGCAGGTCAAAATCCTTGCCGCCATAGATAAACGTGCCCGACCCTTCCGCGCCAGCGGGGCGCACGCTAATCGTAAACCCATCCCCAAACGAGCCGTTGAAAATCGCTTCATGCGCCCCATTTGGTGAAGCGCACACCACCGTGCCTTCACCCATATTACAGCGGGGGCTGTAATAAACGCGGAACGATTGCCCCGTGACCGTGGTAGCAGGGGAGCTACAGGTATCGCTGGCGACCGTGCCTATCTCTTGCGCCGATGTCCAGCTTGGGTCGGTGGTAAGCAGAATATTGCCCGAGGTGTAAATAATGCGTCCTAAATCGCCAGCGGCGACAGGTGGACTAGTAGCCACGGCCGTGGGTGCAGACGTATTCCCCGAACCAGACCCCGTGCCACTCCCCCCCGTCGGAGGGCCACCCGACAGCGTCGTGGCCGTCAGGTCATCCACATAAATCACGCCCGACCCCTGATACGCATTGTTGACATCATCCAGCACAATCCCGCGAAAACGAATCGGGTATTCAACGGTGTCGTTGCGCGGCCCGCTGATGTGCGCCCAAGGCCAATCTTGGTCGGGGTCAATATAGCCCGTCATTTGCCGCCAGCCCGTATGCGTCACGCGACCCATCGGCACTTGCCACGTCTGCCCTTGCGCGTCTTGAATCCACAAATTGAGATAATGCCCTTGCCCATCACCATAAACCCACATCTGCAAAGCATTTGGTTCGCCACTAATATTATTAAACTGCAAAAAGACGACGTAATCATTGCCCGTGGTGGCAAAATCGTACTCTAATTTGCCCGCAAAAGTGCCGCTACGAACCTGTTCCCGCGACTGGGTAAAGGAGCCGTTGCGCTCATCCCCAATGGTCCAGATGCCAAATTGCTCAAAGGTTATGGGCAAACCAGCCCCCGTGCCAGCCGTGCCGCCGGTGTTGGGGCTACGCGGCATGGCTGTGGGGGAAGGAGTGACGGTGGGGGTAGCTTCTTCATCTTCGTCTTCGTTGTTGTCACCCACGGCCGTGTCCGTTGGCTCAATCGTCGGCGTGCGCGTCGGCTCTATCGTCGGCGTGACCGTGGGGGTAATCGTCGGTGAGGCCGTCGGGGTAGGCAAGACGGCCACGCTTTCGGGGAAGCGGTCGAACCGTGCCCCGGGCAACTCGCTCACCTCACCACTGCTGTTCACCAGCCGCGCCTGCCCCGTGCCCAACGCTCGGGTGGCCGAAGTCGGACTGCCGACGGCACATTCGGCAGCGAAGCAATCGACTTCAAAGCGGCTATTGCTACTGTTAAAACTGACGCCCATCGGCCCCACGGCCGTGCTAGCCTGTGCCCCCGTTTCTGCCCGAATAATAATGGGCGCGGAGGGCGTGTTGGGAACCAACAATAAACTGCCCCCGACCAAATCCACAATGGTGCTACCCGTCTCGTTCTGCGTCGAAACGGTAATCAACTGCACGGCCGTGTTGCGGTCTAACACCAAATAACTGCCATCCGGTAACACCATCGTCATCCCTTCACGGGTTGATTGAATCTCATGCGCCACCCCGACCGGAATTTGCACGCGACCATCGGCTGGAATGCGGGACAACTCCCCGTCTATCTGCCAAAAAGCATCAGGCACGCCATCCCCACTAACCAGCACCGTAAACCGTTCTGGCTCTTCTTCCAAATCAGACGTAGCGGGTACGAGCGTGGGCACGGCCGTGGATTCCCCCCCCATCACCAGAGCCTGCCCTCCACCAATAAACCACCACCCCCCAGCGAGAACGACGAACAAAAGCAAAGTCGCTAGGGCTAACCAGACCGATTTGCGCCCACCCGCTTTTGGTTTAGATGCGGCCGGGGCGGGCGTGGCGGCAGGCTGGGAAAACGCTGGCGTGGGTGGCGGCGTGCCGCGCAAAGGCGTGCCCGGCCGCGAACGGGAGGAGCTATCCGCGCCCGAAGCGGTGTCTAGCAACATCGTCGCTTCGTAGTCACGCCCCATTAAGACCGTTTCGGTGCTAGAGAGCGTACTGCGCACGGATTGCACAAACGCTTGTACCGTGGGGAAGCGATTCACCCGCTCTTTAGCCATGGCACGGCTTATGACCACGGCCAGCGCGGGGGGCAGATTTTTGTTAAGTTCGGTTAGATTGGGCGGCTCTTCATGCACATGCTTGTACATGATTTGCATGGTGTTGCCCCTAAAGGGGGGTTGTCCGGTTAACGCTTCAAAAATAACGACGGCGAGGCTGTATTGGTCACTGCGCCCATCCACGGCCGTGCCCATAAACTGCTCGGGACTCATATAGACGGGCGTGCCCACCATCGCCTGCCCCGTTAGGGTCATATCTGACCCCGTGTCTTTGGCCACGCCAAAATCGGAGAGGAACGGCCGCCCCTCTTCGTCAAACATGATGTTGGTCGGTTTGATGTCGCGGTGGATAATGCCACGGCCGTGGGCCAAATCCAACGCCTCCGCCATGCGGAACATCGTCGCCAAAAACTCCTCTTGGCTAATTTCCTGCTTATCCAGCCGCTCGCGCAACGTGCCCCCATTGAGCAAACGCATCACCAAATAGGGTCGCCCAGCTTCGTCGCCCACGTCATAAATGGGCACAATGCTCGGATGCTCCAGCCTCGCCACCACCCGCGCCTCCCGCTTAAAGCGCAGAAGAAAGGATTCGTTTTGATTGAATTCGGGGGGCAGAAGTTTGAGGGCTACATCACGGCCGAGGTTCGGGTCATAAGCGCGAAAAACCGTGCCCATACCGCCCTGACCAATTTTTTCCTGTACCTGATACCGACCTATTGTTTCCACGGCTCTATTTGTCCCTGTGTTGTCAGCCGTCCAGCATGTCAGCAAGTCAGCTTGTCAGCGAATCAGCTATTCAAAAGCAAAAAGCTACTGAAGCCGTAGCCTCAGTAGCTTACAATGTTACTCCCCAGCCGTTCAGGGTGCAAGAGATGCAGGGTTCAAGGTTCAGGGTGCAAGGAAAGCAAGCCCTTCCTCTCTTCCTCCCTCCCTCTCTTACTCTCTTCCTCTCTTACTCTCTTCCTCGCCTACGCTCCCAAATTCAACACCTCTGTCACCACGGGAATCAACCAATCAATCTGCTCCTTGGTGATGACCAGCGGCGGGGCAAAACGAATGACCGTGCCGTGCGTATCCTTGCACAACACGCCCCGCTTCTGCAACTCTTCACAGAAGAAATGGGCACTGCCCAGCGCGTCCGCTTTTTCGTTGACCTCGAGACCAATAAGCAACCCACGGCCGCGTATATCTTTCAAATACGGGGTCGGAATCTCATGCAGACGCTCCATCAGGTATTCGCCCATCTCCACGGCGCGGTCAGCCAAATTTTCATCCAGCAGAACGTCTAACGCCTCGGTCGCAACGGCCATGCCCAGCGGATTGCCCCCATAAGTAGAGCCATGATCGCCCGGCTCGAACACATCCATCACGGCCGTGTCCGCGCAAATCGCACTGACCGGATACATGCCCCCGCTTAGAGCCTTGCCCAAAATCAAAATATCTGGCCGCACGTCTTCATGCTCCCACGCGAACAGCTTGCCCGTGCGCCCTAACCCGACCTGAATCTCGTCATCCAGGAACAAAATATTATGCTCATCGCAAATTTGACGCACCGCTTTTAGATAGCCGTCAGGCGGCATGAGAACGCCCCCTTCCCCCTGAATTGGCTCGAGCAAAATGCCGGCCGTATGCGGGGTCACGGCCGTGCGCAACGCCTCGACATCTCCAAAGGGCACAGACTTAAAGCCAGGCGTGCCTGGGCCAAACAGATCCCGATACTGGGCCTCGCTCGAGAACGAGACAATGGTCGTCGTACGGCCGTGGAAATTGCCGTCCATGACAATGATCTCTGCCTGACCAGCGGGCACACCTTTCACCGTGTACGCCCATTTGCGCGTCAGCTTAATCGCCGTCTCCACCGCTTCCGCGCCCGAGTTCATCGGCAACGTTTTGTCAAAACCCGTCACTTCGTTCATTTTTGCCAGAAAACGGGCAAACTGGTCATTGCGAAACGCCCGCGAGCAGAGCGTCAACTGTTGCGCCTGCTCTATCATGGCGTTGACCAGTCGGGGATGGCAATGTCCTTGGCTCACAGCCGAGTATGCGCTCAAACAGTCCAAATATCTGTCCCCATTCACGTCATACAGCCACACCCCTTCGCCCCGCGACAAAACAGCGTCGCCCAGCACGGTGTAATTATTGGCGCCATGCACCCGCTCAATGCGGACAATCTCTTCAGCACTCATCGTCGTTTCTATCGTATCAATCATCGCGTCTAACATCATGGGAAAATCTCCTTTGTAATTAGCTGTAAGCTGTTAGCCGTAAGCCGTAAGCTTGTTGGGTGATAACCACGGCCGTGGGCAAACAGTCAGCTTATAGCTTATAGCTTACGGCTCATAGCCTAAAACTTCTTCAACCGCTTCATAAATCAACTGCGGCACAACTTCAAACGAGTAGGGCATATAGACCCGCTCGTACAGGCCGTGGGCGTCTTTGCCCCATGGGCCAATGTTCAGGACGGGCAGGTTTAGGGCCTGCATCGAGGCAAAATCGAGGTTAAACCCTCGGTTGAAAACGGGCATGTTGTCGCTCAGGGCGTTGATTTGCGCTTCGATGTCGTCATCCAAACAGACAAAGCTCAGGTCGGAGATGTAGGGATAGTACCCTTGGAGCAAAATCTCTGGCTCAATCTGGTTCTGACGACGCTGACGCACATTTTCACGCAACACGGCCGTGAGTTCATTCTGCGCTGGCCGCACATGCGGATAATAAGGCGGCGAGAAAAAGACGACTACCGCCGGCCCCTGTAGCTTGGCATAATGAATCAGGCGCGAAACCATCAAACGGCTCTTCGTGCGCAAATCAGCCGCATACCCCAGCTTGGCCTCCATGCGCTCCTCATCATGCAGGCGGGGCGAAATATCTTCCTCAATCTCCACCGTGAGCGCGTTGAGCAACTGCTGAAAAGCGACCTCATCATCTTGCCAGCCCTGCGCCACGCGCACCCGCTGGCATAGCTCCTCATACGAAATGACCTGCGGCGTGTATTGCTCAGGCAGTTCCCCTCGATTGGTAAAGCGTTGGTACCGCTCGTTGCGGTCTTGAATCACCTGATTCAGGGCGGAACTGGCCTCATTGACCATCGTCGCCAAAGCCACGGCCGGGGTCGTGGTATAGGTCAGCCAATTGATATACACAAAGGCCTCGCTGGCCGTCTGCACATTATATTCACTTTTCAAGTCCCGAATCTTAAGCGAAATGGGGGGCACGCCCACCTCAAAGCGCATCGCGCCATCGTTTAGCTCATCCGCTTGCACCCAACGGTCGCATAAATTGGGGTTGAGATTGATGCGGCGCACGATTTCGGCCGCGATTTGTCCCGCATCTATGCCCCGAAACGGGTCGCCCACGTGGGTGGGTATGCCTACAATATAAAAGGAAGGGAGCAGTTTGCCAATAGTCCCCGTGTAGATGCTTCGGCCGTGATCAGTGCGATTGCGGGGGGCGGCGTAGTCGGTGTTTATCAGACCCAGATAGCTCAGATTTTCGCTATCGCGCAGGTGCAGGAGTTCGGGCACGGCCGTGCGCACCCCCAAAGACTCCGTTTCCTCATCAGGGCAAGCCACAAACAGCACATTGCCCGCCAAATTTGCTCGCTCCACCCATAACTGCCGCATCAGGGCGATGTTAATCGCCACGCCGCTTTTCATGTCGCAACTACCCCGCCCAAACAGCCACGTCGGGCGACCGTCTGGCCCCAATTCGTTCAGGTCTTGCCACACATCTTCCTCGTTGGGTGTGCGACTCACGCCCAATGTTTCCAGCAACAGATGGCGCAGACGCTCGGGCTGAAAGGCGATATGGCCGCTGTGGTCGGGGTCAATGGCTTGGTACTCTTTAACCCCTACCGTGTCGTAATGGCCCATAATAATCACCGTGCGCCCCTGATTAGCCGGATGCGTGCCGCGCAACAGGCAAGCCACCGACACGCGGCCGTCGCCCGTCGGCCATTGCGCGGGCTGGAGGTCTGTGCCCCGCGTCAGCCAAGTGCTGATAAGCTGAGCGCATTTATTTTCCCCCCGCATGTCAGGGCTGACGGTCGGAATGGTCACCAGCATCTCGGTAATGGCGCGTACCTGCTCTTGCCAACGAGGGGTCGGCGGGGCTGTTTTTTCTTTTTCACTGGTTTCAGCGATTTCAAGGGTGGCAAACATGATGGTTATACTCGTGGTTGATAAGTAGTGAGAAGGGAGAAGTAACAAGTGAAAAGCGCACCTAGAGGCGCAATAAAAAAAAGCCCGAAGTCCATTTCTTGCGACATGGATCGTCAGGCTTTGCTCAGACCTTACCCTGCGGGTAATTCTTCTTTTCTTTTTATGGGTAACAAATTGGTTGAGGTGCGTTTTGACACGGCCGTTGGTTTGGTGTGCTGTAACCAACGAAGCCCGATGATACCTCAAAGCCAACTCACTTTTCAAGTTTTTAGCAAGGCTTCACGCAGTTGCGCTTGTCGTAACGGCTTTAGTCGCTTTTTACTCGAGCAAAAATAACTAAAAGCAGATGCTCTGCTTCCTGTTATTAGTACGCCGTTCGGCGAAAAACGACTATTGGCTATAATCAAGGAGTAATTGACCATCAGCACTGAGCAAACAGTCCGCTCAAATAGCACTGAGCCTCCTGTAAAAAGGTCAGACAAACCGCGGAGCGCGCGGAGAACGCGGAGAACGCGGAGATTTTTTCGAGAAGACCCGCCCCTTTTCTTCCTTCTGCCCTCTT
Organism: Promineifilaceae bacterium (SeqCode); assembly: GCA_041745395.1. Classification (GTDB taxonomy): domain Bacteria; phylum Chloroflexota; class Anaerolineae; order Promineifilales; family Promineifilaceae; genus Hadersleviella. The sequence goes on from JBGTIZ010000522.1 coordinate 32,266, forward strand.
CCTTCGTCCTTTTTCAGGGTACTCATCGCTCAGCACTCAAAACAAGGTGTCCCCATGAAAACACGTTTCCTACTTGTCACCGCAATTTTACTCATTGGCTTGCTGGCCGCTTGCGCCCCAGCCCTAACCGCGCCTGCTCAGCAAGAAGAGGCGACCCCCACGCCCGAGGCTGAACCTTCGGCGGCCGAGGTGTTGACCAATACAGGAGGGGGGAGAGACACGGCCGTGTTAACCGACACCGTCCCCCTCACCAGCACCGCCACCCTCACCAGCACCGCCACCCTCACCGACCAGCTACGCCTCACGCCCAGCGACACCCTCACCCAAACCGCCGAGGGCGTCTACTTCATCAACCCCGACCAAGGCGTCATCTCCCTCAGCGGCCTGCTCACCTACACCAACCCCTTCTTCACCGCCGGGGTTGCCCAGCCCGTCATCATCTTAGAAGACCAAGCGGGCTTCGTAGACCGCAATCAATTCTTCCTCATGCCGCTCGCCTCCCAAACCATGGGGCAAATCACCAGCGACTTCTTCACCTCCCCCTTTAGCTACAGCTTGGCTCTACCTATCGAACCACAAGGGAGCTACCGCGATGTGGCGAATATTACGCCCACAGACAGCGTAACGGACACCATTGACCAAGAGGAAGAAGAAACGAATCCAGAAACGACACAAGGCGTCCAAATTTACGCCGTGGCCTACTGGACCAACACCTTTGGCGACCCCTTCCTCGAGGAGCGCGATTTGGGCGGCGGTGGTTGGTCCACAGCGTACGCCTCCACCCGCACCAGCACCAACGCCTCCACCGACCGCGAAATCATCGGCGGGCAACTGCTCATTTATGCCCCCGACGACCAGCAACAGTTCCCCGCCCACTTTGGCGCGGACGGCCTCCTTTTTACGGGCGACGAGACGCTTTTTGTAACCCTGCCCGCTGGTTACACCATCGTCCATCTCGACTTTGAACCATTTGTCTTTGACCGTCGCGCCCGCCAGCAGGTGGATTTAATCGAGCCAGACGGCGCGGCCTTGGTCGATTATTCTGACCTAACCTACACCGAAGCATTTACCAGCCTTGTGCGCCAAATGAGCCGTGAATATGCTTTCACAGAATTCAAAGAGATTGATTGGGACGACCTGCAAGAAACGTATCAACCCTTTATGGAAGAAGCGGATAGGCTGGGCAATGCGGCCATTTATCGCCGCGCCCTGCGCGATTTTCTCTGGCAAATCCCTGACGGGCATGTGAGCGGCCCTTTCTTGGCTGAGGAGTTTAGCCAAGAGGTGAGCGGCGGCTTGGGCATGGCGATACGGGATGTGGACGACGGCCGTGTCATTGTCAATTTTCTGCTGGCGGGCGGCCCCGCTGATGAAGCGGGTCTGGAACTGGGGGCAGAAATTGTCGCTCTTGATGGCGTGACGGCCACGGTCGCCGTGGATGAAACCGTCGCTTTTTCCGCGCCGTTTAGCACAGCGCATGTAGAACGGTTGCAAAAATTGCGCTACGCGGTGCGCTTCCCGCTCGATACTGAAGTAGAAGTGGCGTATCTCAATCCCGAGGCAACAGAGGTGATGACGGTGACGCTCACGGCCGTGTTTGAACAAGAAAGCTTCTCCGCCAGCTCCTTCCTCGACGGCACAGACGGCTTCGAGCTACCCGTCGAGTTCAGCCTCCTGCCCAGCGGCTATGGCTACGTCAAAATTGACAGCTTTTTTGACAATCAAGTGCTCACCGTCCAGCTTTGGGAACGCATGATTAACGACCTGAACAGCAATGGCGTGTCGGGTCTCATCATAGACATGCGCCAAAACGGCGGCGGTTTTGGCTTCTTGGCCGACCAGATGGGTGCTTATTTCTTCCAAGAGCCGCACGTTTTGGGCAACGCGGGCTACTTTAACGAAGAGCTAGAAGAATTTTACTTTGATGCGCGGGGCGAAAGTCGCTTTATCTTGCCCGCTGAAGAGCTACGCTATGATGGCGATGTGGTCGTTTTGGTCGGCCCCGCCTGCGCCAGCGCGTGTGAGTTTTTCTCGTACAACATGACCATTAACGACCGCGCCGAAATCGTGGGGCATTATCCCACGGCCGGGTTGGGCGGTTCGGTCACGGATGTGTTCATGCCCGAGGGGGAAACGGTGCGCTTTACGGTGGGTCGCGCGGTCAACGCCGAGGGTGAGATTCATCTCGAAGGAATTGGCGTCGTGCCCACGGTGCAGGTTCCTGTAACCGAGGAGACGCTGTTTGCGGTAGGTGATGTGGTTTTGAACACGGCCGTGGACATCCTCGACGACACCGCCGTCCAAACCCAGCTAGACAACCAAATCGAACCCCTCTACGCGGGCGAAATCACCGTCGGCGACATCATCAGCGGCGAACTCGAACTCGGAACCCGCCTCGCCTACACCCTGCCCGTCACCGCTGGACAAATTCTCACTATTCTGGTCGAAGCCACCCCCAACAGCGACCTCGACTCCGTTCTGCGCCTCTACGACGCCGAAACAGGCGCCCTCTGGCTCGAAAACGACGACCTAAATCAGCGCACCTTTAACGCTGGTTTCGAGGAACTCGAAATT
>JBGTIZ010000523.1:0-22166 GCA_041745395.1 Promineifilaceae bacterium (SeqCode)
CTTGCGAGTCGTGACCGCAGGTCACGACAAAGCTGTTGGCACACCTCGAGGGCGTTAGTTGTTGCCACGAAAAAAAAATATGACTCTTTGGGAATTCGCGGGGTCAATTAGCGACCGTCTTGGCTAAACAAGCCACGCCCAGAGAAAAACCACATGACACATGACACGTGAAACATGACACCGTTGACAAACCCACGAAATCCGAAAGAACCAAAAATATGACCAATAAAAATGAATTAACCAACCAAGCAACACCTGAAAAAGAAAACCCGACTGATTCTTTTGCCAATTTTATCTCCGCTTCGGGGGTGATTTTGGCGGTTTCTTATCCTGTGCTGGCGATTTCGACCGGGTTTCGAGCGGTGTACCAGCTTTTCCTCAAGGATGACGTAGTCAGTTATATCGGCCCGTTGACGACGCTTTTGGCCGCTTTGCTTTACATCACGGCCACTGTTGGCATCGTGATGCAGAAGCGGTGGGGGATGAAGGCGTGGTGGCTGTCGGTGGGGGTGCTGGGGTTTGAGACGTTGATGACGTTTATTGTGGGCACGGTCAGCTTGCTTTATCCAGAGTTGATTGGCAGTGCGGCGTGGCGGGCGTTTGGGGCGGATTATGGGTATTTTCCGCTGATTCAGCCGATTTTAGGTTTGCTGTGGCTGTTTCATCCGCTGACGCGAGCGGCGTATGCGGGGGAAGCGACGCAGTGAAAAGTGAGCGGGGCACATAATTTCTTAACAAGTTCTTGATTGGTTCTTGATTTGGGGATGCTATGCTATCTGTTGGCGGGAAGATACAGTTCTCGCTGTTCGCTATTTAACCTAACGGCTCCTTATGCAAACGATTCTTGTGGTAGATGACACGCCTAATTTACGCCAGTTGCTCTCCAGCTATTTGTCGCAGGAGGGGTATCGCGTGCTCACGGCCGTGGACGGGCGCGAAGCCTTATTTATTGCTCGCCAAGAAAAGCCCGACCTGATTATTCTCGACCTAATGATGCCCGAGATGGGCGGCTATGAATTTATCCGCCACCATCGCCAAGAGCGCAACACGCCCATCATCATTCTGACAGCCAAACTAGAAGAGCAAGACAAAGTAGTCGGACTGGAGCTGGGCGCGGACGATTATTTGACCAAACCATTTGGCATGAGAGAGCTAACGGCGCGGGTTCGCGCCGTTTTGCGCCGCAGTCAAAATAGCGAATCAACCCAAGACCTGCTTCGCGCTGGCGATTTAACGCTTGACCAAGAGGGGCGGCTGGTGCAACTGCGCGGCGAAACGATTAGTTTGACCCCCTCTGAATTTGATTTGCTAGCGGCGTTTATGGGCACCCCGGGGCGGGCATTTACCCGTTTAGATTTGCTCAACATTTTGCAGGGGGACGCCTACGAAGGATATGAACGCACGATTGATGTCCACATCCGCAACCTCCGCGCCAAAATCGAGCTGGACAGCAAACAACCCCGCTATATCGAAACGGTGTACGGGCATGGGTATCGCTTTGCGGGGTAGCTCTTCATCTGACTGACCCGCTTTCCTCCCATGCGCTCTTTAGCTGTTAAACTCACGCTCGCTTTTTTACTCGTTGGCCTGACGGTGGCGGGGTTGGTCGCGCTTTTTGTGGGGCAAGCGACCCAACGCCAGTTTGACCAGTTTGTGCTGGACAATTATCAGGTCGCTTTGTTACAGGAGCTGAGCCGTTATTATGAAGCGCAGGGCAGTTGGCAGGATTTAGCGGGCGTGATTGCTGTGCGGCAGGAAGATGGGGCGGTGATACAACAACGCTGGGCGATGGTCTCTGTGGTAGATAGGCAGGGCAGGGTGGTCGCCAGCGGGGGAATGCACCGGGTGGGAGATCGGCTTCCGCTGGGGCAAGTGCGGCGCGGCTTGCCGATTGAAGTAGCGGGGGAAGGCGTGGTGGGGTGGCTGATTTTGCCAAGTTCGATGATCCATAATATGGAGGGGATGTCGATGGGGCAAAATGCGGCCGAGAGTCGCTTTATCACGGCCGTGTGGCGGGCAATTGTCTACAGCACCATTGGCGCCAGCCTCGTTGCCCTGCTTTTAGGCATCCTCCTCGCCCGCACCATCACCTCCCCCCTGCGCCAACTCACCGCCGCTACCAAAAAAGTCGCCGCTGGAGAGCTTGACCAGCCCGTGCCCGTGAACAGTCAGGATGAATTGGGCGAGCTAGCGACCGCCTTTAACCAAATGACGGACAGCCTCGCCACGGCCACCCAGATACGCCACCAAATGACGGCCGATATTGCCCACGAATTACGCACCCCAACCAGCGTCATCATGGGCTATGCCGAAGCGTTGGCGGACGGCAAACTGCCAGGGAATGTCGAACTGTATCAAATTTTGCATGAGGAAGCGCGTCATCTGAATCAGCTTATCGAAGAGCTACGCACGCTCTCGCTGGCGGATGCCGGCGAACTCACGCTAACCTGCCAGATGGTTGCCCCGCCCGATTTGCTAAACCACACGGCCGCGCTCCACGCCATTCAAGCCCAAACGCAAGAGATAACCCTACATGTGAACGCGCCCCATGATTTGCCGCAAATTTGGGTAGACCCCGACCGCATGAGCCAGTTGTTGAGTAATTTGGTGACGAATAGCTTGCGGCACACGCCAGCGGGGGGCGATATTTGGTTACGGGCACACGCGGCACAATCAGCCCTGTTTATTGAAATTCAAGACAACGGGAGCGGCATTTCTCCGAGCGAGTTGCCCCACATTTTTGACCGCTTTTATCGCGGCGACAAAGCGCGCGCCCACAACGGCAGTTCGGGCATTGGCTTGGCGATTGTGCGTTCGATTGTCCACGCCCACGGCGGCCAGATTACGGCCAGCAGTAAGCTGGGGCAGGGCACAACTTTTACCATTCAGCTTCCCCACAAACCCACATGATTTATCAATCATTCCTTCACAATTTCTGAACATCTCCTTGGTATGATGGGTACATCTGATTCAACCAAACAAAAAGAAAAAGGAGATTGATCATGAAAAACAAACAGACACTCAAAGGTTTTATTGCTGGTGGTTTGCTAACGCTGGGGTTATTGCTTGGCCTCGGCACCGTTCTGGCACAATTCGGCCCCACTGACAGCATGACCCAAATGCCCGCCCAAGCGATGATGGCGCAAATGCACGGCCGTGATTTTGGTCTTAGCCATCGTCCAGGCCAAGACAATCGGGGCGACCATTTGGCCGAACTGGCCGAAGCCCTCGGGGTAACGGTAGAAGAGTTGGAAGCGGCCCACACGGCCGTGATGGCCACAGAACGCGCTGACCGTCACGAAGCGTTAGCGGACGAATTAGGCATCACCCTCGCCGAACTAGAAACGGCACAGGCAGCCATGCGGGAAACCCAACAGGCCGCTCGCCTTGAAGCGATGATTGCTTCAGGACAACTGACCGAGGAACAAGCGGCTCTGATGGAAGCCCACCAAATTGTGCGCACCTATTTAGATGTCGAAGGGATGCAGGCTAGCCACCAAGCCTTTATGCAAGCCGCCATTGATGACGCCCTCGCCGCTGGTGAAATTACGGCAGAGCAGGCGGAACAGCTCACAACCATGCTTAGCGAAGGTGGCCCCGGCATGGGCATGGGTCAACAGATGGGTCGAGGCCAAGGCATGGGGCAAGGTATGGGCCAAGGCATGAATAACGGTCGCGGCCACGGCATGGGTAACGGTCGCGGGTTCATGCAACCGTAGTTTAAGCAAGTCAGCCAGTCAGCCCAAAGGCGCGAATCATTCCGATTCGCGCCTTTTTTGGTCTTAAAAGCAACAACCAACGCCTTCAGGGGCTAAGCTATCGGTCAAAAAGTACGCAGGCGTTTAGCAATTAGAATTGCTGAATTGCTGAATTGCTGAATGGTTAATGGCGCGTCATGGGAACGCCTCGGTTAATCGTTCACCAATTCATCAGTTCAACCGTTCACCAATTTGTCTGTTTCCGTTAATGCCGCACGTCATCTATTTTGCAAATCGCTATGTTAAAAATGACCGATTACTAAGCACATCGCAGGCTGAGCCTATCGAAGCCTGCCCCACATCGCACTTCGCCCCCCGCCCCTCGCACCCCCAAATTTGCCAAAATCTCCATCTCCCGCCACAATCACCCCCAATCCAAAACCTAAATTCCCAAATCCAAAATGGCGAGGTTTCTCATGAGTACACAATTTGCAAACAAAGTAGCGTTGATAACAGGTGGTGGGTCAGGCATTGGGCGGGCGATTGCCTTGGCTTTTGCGGCGCGGGGCACGGCCGTGGCGATAGGCGATATTGACCCCGAAGGGGGCGCGGAGACGGTGCGCCTTATCGAAAAAAAGGGGAGTGTCGGCTTTTTTCGGGTGGTGGATGTGACGGACAGCACGGCCGTGGAGGCATTTGTCACGGCCGTGTACCAGCAATTCGGACGGCTCGACTTTGCCGTCAACAACGCCGGCATCGAAGGCAGTAACGGACGCAAAATCACCCAATACGACCAAGAAATGTTTGAACAGGTCATGGACATCAACGTCAACGGCGTGTGGCACAGCCTCCGCGCCGAGCTACCCATCATGGAGCAACAAGGGCACGGCGTCATCGTCAACATCGCCTCCATTGCTGGCCTGCTTGCCATGCCGCGCAACGCCGCCTACGCCGCCAGCAAACACGCTGTTATCGGCCTGACTCGCTCCGCTGCCCTCGAGTACATTCGGAAAGGCATCCGCATTAACGCCGTTTGTCCTGGCTACACCAACACGCCCATGGTCGCCCGCGGTTTTGCCCAAAATCCAGTCATGGGCGAGCAGTTGGTCAACATGATCCCCGCCCGGCGGCTGGGTAAACCAGAAGAGATTGCCGGGGCGGTGATGTATCTCTGTTCAGACGAGGCGGCCTTTATGGTTGGGCAAACAATGGTGCTAGACGGCGGCATCGAAGCGGCTTGACAGGTGTAACAAGAGTGGTTACAATCGCATCCCATGATTAAATCCTTCCGTGACCAAAAGACCGAGGATATTTTCAATGGCAGACGAGTGCAACGACTTGATAGCAAGCTGGTTAACAAAGCAAGAAGGCGTTTAGAGTTATTGCACGCGGCCGTGAGGCTTGAAGATATGTACTTTCCCCCATCGAATCAACTGCACGCTCTGCAAGGGTTTCAGCCCAAACGGTACGCCATTCGGGTTAATCAGCAGTGGCGCGTGACATTTGAATGGCATGAAGGTGATGCCTTCGACGTCTATTTTGAGGATTACCACTCATAATTTTGTCACCAGTACGCTTCGCCACTTTTCTGTGGGCGAAGCGTCCCCACCCCCAGATAAAACAATGATGATTTTGCCTGAAACACGCCCCACACATCCCGGTATTTTTGTACGGGAAGATATTTTGGAAGAGTTTGACCTGACGCAAGAGAGCCTCGCCCAACGGCTGGGCGTGTCGCGCCGCTCTATTAACCAGTTGGTCAACAGCAAGCGCAGTGTGACCGCCGATATGGCTTTGCGGCTGGGGAAATTTACGAACACATCCCCCCAATTGTGGCTAAATTTACAAGCGGCCGTGGATTTATGGGACGCAAAAAACACGGCCGTGTCCCTTGACCCAATCGAACCCATTGTGCCCCAGCCCCAAAAACTCCCCATCTGAATGACTGTTCCCCCCCACACCAGCACCATCCTGTTCGACTTTGACTACACCCTAGCCGACTCCTCCGTCGGCATTATTTTGTGCGCCAACTACGCTTTGCGCAAACTGGGCTTGCCCGAGCGCGACCCCGAACTCATTCGGCTAACGATTGGGCTATCTTTGCCCAAGACATTGGTCGCGCTGGCGGGTACGGAGCATGAGGAACTGGCTGAGAAGTTTACGCGGCTCTTTATCATCCATGCGGATGAGGTGATGGCGGCCAACACGGCCGTGTACTCCTTCACTGCCCCCCTGCTGGCCGACCTGCGGCAGAGCGGCTACAAATTGGGCATCGTCTCCACCAAGCGGCGGAGCCAAATCGCTCAAATTTTGCGTAACGAGGGGTTAGACACGGCCGTGGACACCATTGTCGGCTACGAAGACGTTACCCACCACAAACCCGACCCCGCCAGCTTGCACCTAGCCATGCAACAATTAGACATACTCGACCCCGCCCACTGCCTCTACGTCGGCGATAGCGTCTCCGACGGCGGGGCAACCCAGCGGCTGGGCATGCCCTTTGTCGGCGTGCTGACGGGCAAAACCACGCCGGCAACCCTCAGCAAATTTCCGCACATCGCCATCATCAAGAGTGCCGCCGACCTGCGCCACATTCTCGAGTAAAAGATAGTGAGAAGTGAGAAGTAAAAAGTGGTTGGGGCGACCAACTTTTCACTTTTCACTTTTCACTTCTCACTTTCCACTTCTTACTCAAAAACCAAGGATTCCCCATGAGTCTTCCCCCTCAAAAAGCCAAGATGTTAGCCGGTGAACGGTACAACTGTCTCGACCCCGAACTGGCGGCGGAGCGCACAGCGGTCAAGGCGTTGTTGAGACAGTACAACACGGCCGTGGACGACGCCACCCGCCACGCGCTTCTGCCCCAGCTACTCTGCCGTGTGGGGCAAGGCAGTTTCATCGAAGCCCCTTTCCACTGTAGCTATGGGCGTAATCTCTATCTCGGCGACCACGTTTATTTTAATTTCAACTGCGTTGTGCTGGACAACAATCGGGTGGAAATAGGCAACCATGTCATGCTGGGGCCAGCGGTGCAGTTATACACGGCCGTGCATCCCCTCGAGGCCGAAGAACGCATTGCTGGTTGGGAAGTCGCTCTGCCCATTGTTATCCAAGACAACGTGTGGCTAGGTGGGGGAGCCATCGTTTTGCCCGGCGTGACCATTGGGCGCAACGCCGTCGTCGGGGCGGGCGCGGTCGTCACGCGGGATGTGCCCCCCGATGTGGTCGTGGTCGGCAACCCTGCCCGCATCGTGCGCACTATTACCTAACGCCCAAACCGAAACGATTGGCTTCCCTTATTTGTTGGACACAGAGGGAACTTGCTACGCCCCGCAAATCAAAACAGGATAAACCCACGGCCGTGGGTTTATCCTGTTATCCATCACGCCATGCAGATTGGCTGAGACGTTACCCGCTAATTATCCGCCAAAACCACCAGCCGATCATCCGCCCCAAACGTCACCATCTGCCCCTTCGGGGGGTTGATTTTCACCCCATAAGCAACGGCCGCATTGTGCGCCTCTGCCGCCAACCGATAGCCAATCGCCACTGCCCCCTGCCGCCGCGCCGCTTCCACTACCGTGTAAAAATTAACGGGTGTCCCTAACGCCACAAAATCAGAGGCAGGCTTGAGGTAAATTTCTGCCCCTTCAGGGTCAAAAAGTTCTTGGAAAACAGGCATCAGTCGTTTGTTCTCCGATACCTGTGCCAGCATCAAGCTGATTAGTCGGTCGCTGATGATAAAGTCATCTGCCTGTGCCGCCTCGGCTAATTGCCGATTACGGGTGTCCAACATTTCGCTCACAATCGAGAAGGGGTTGCCGTGCATATCGCTAATATGACGCAAATGAAGCAAGGTCACCAGCGTTACAGCATCCGCTTTTTGCACTTCCATATCGTCGGAGTAGCTGAGGACAATGATGTAATTGTAATTCTGGGTTTCTAGGGCATCCAGCATGGCGCGGTCGTTGGTGTCGCCCAACTGGTAGGCAACAGTTTGGTTGTGGCAAGTGGGCAGGTCGGCGGTTTCCCACCCCGCAATTTCGGCCATGACCGTCACGCGGGAGCCGGGAGCGACGTAGTTGTCTAGCTCGCCAATAATGGTGGGAGCGCGTTCGTTCCAGCCCAAAATCAGGGTATGTTCAGGTTGGATCACGGCCGTGTTGGCGGTGCGTATCGCCTGTTCATTCAGACCATAATCAGCCACGGCCGTGAGTTGAACCTTGTCATCATCCGCCGCAATTACAATCAACTGATCCCCCGCCGCCAAAACAGTGTCCATGGCCGGGTTAAGCTGAATCCGCCTATCCTGATAAGCCATACCAATCAGGCTAGAATCCGCATACGCCAACAGCGCCTCGCCAAACGTCTTGCCCACCAACTGCGGCTCCTCGTGGAAATAAATCTCATCCCCGCCAAAATCCAACAACTCCGTATAAACAACCGACAGCCCCGACTGGCGGCAAGTTTGCGCCGCAATCCGGGCAATCAGATCGCCCGATAAAACCAACTGCACCCCATCTCCCCCTGCCAAACGGGCTACCGCCATGTTTTTTGCTTCCCGAATCGCCGCCACAATATGGTAATTTTTGTCGGTCTGTACCCCACTATTCAAGGCCAAAATCGTCTTGATGACGTTAATATCAGGCGCATCATCTTCGGGTGACAAAATAATGATAGAGCGCGCCGCTCGCGGATTGACCATTTCCAAGTCGGTCAGGTCAATCGGGCTACCCGTGCGGCAGACGATGCGCGTGCGCCCCGTGCCGCTCACCCGCGCCCGAATTTCATCTTCCATTTCCACTTTGTCATGCTCGCCCAAAATGGTGATACAGCTATATTTTTGATTGGCATTCGCCAGCATCAACTCGGAAATGACCATAAAAATTTGCGGCGACCAGCCCAAAATAACCGTGTGCCCTTCCTCAGCCACAAAAGAACGTCCTTTGCGCAGTTCCTCCAGTTTGGTCTCTAGCCCCGTCGTAAAAATACCAATCAAAATACTAAAGATGAAGATACCCCCAAAGGTGGTGACCAACATCGCCAGCAAAAATTCCCACCGTCCCGTATCGCCGCCCACGGCTCCGGCATCCATGGTGCGCATCAAACCGACCCAGAGTAGTTCCACAAAAGAGCGGTTGGCTTCGTCTATTTGGGTCATAAAGACGACGAGGGTGACGGCTAGAATTAACACGGCCGTGAAAGCCGTTAACCAAGCAATCAAGACCACCGTCCCCCCCGACATGGTGTTATCAAATTGGTAATGCAGGCGTTCCCGCCAAGTTATTGTTCTCACAGTTATCCTTTAGATAGGTGGTTAAAAGAAATTGTGTATTGGTCACGAATCAGCAACACACCTTCTTTTTTGACAAAAAGGCGTATTTTCTCAAACGATAGTGTAACTGGCTTCGTCGTGGCCTGCGGCCATGACTCGCTGGAAAGAGGGTGTTTTTTTCGTTTGGGCGAACGCCCAAACGAAAAAACACCTTTATGACAGGCGAGCCGCCGCAGACGGCGAGGCGTATCAAGGCACGGTCGTCGTCCCACTTTTTGTACGAATAATCTGTGACCAATACAGGTTAAAAGAAATTGAGTAACGACTAACGACTTCGCCAAGAAGTTTAACTTCAGAGCCGTCGAATCGTTCGACCCACCAGAGAAAGTTGACCCCCTAGCTTTGCAGTTACCGAACCACCAAGTATTTCAGATTTAGTTACTTTACGCACTGAATTGGTGGGGCAAGTAGACCCGGGTTTCCTCCTGCTCGATTGCCGACAAACTGTGCCCGTGCCCGCCCGCCAAATTACCCTCTTCCGCCGTTAATATTTCCTCACCCCCTCCCATAACTTCCCCTCCGCATGGTAAAATCAACCCATGCCCATCAAACTCCTCTCAGAACAACTTGCCTCCCAAATCGCGGCGGGCGAAGTCGTCGAACGCCCTGTTTCCGTCGTCAAAGAGCTACTCGAAAACGCCATAGACGCCGGCGCGACCACTATCAATATTGATATTCGGCGCGGCGGGCGCGACTATATGCAGGTGGCCGACAACGGCCACGGCATCCCCGCCGACGAAATCGAAACGGCGTTTCGTCGCCACGCCACCAGCAAACTTAGCTCCGCCGAGCAATTAGCCGCCATCCGTACCCTCGGCTTTCGCGGGGAAGCGTTGGCCGCTATCGCCGCTGTGAGCCAACTCACGGCCGTGAGTCGCACCAAAGACAACCCCGCTGGGGTGCGCATCCTGTTTGAAGGGGGGCATCTGGTCAGCCGGGAAACAATCGGCGCCCCCTCGGGAACCGTCATCTCCGTCGAGCATCTCTTTTACAACATGCCCGCTCGGCTCAAATTCCTCAAAACCATCAACACCGAAAAACGGCTCATAGACGAACTCGTCACCCGCTACGCGATGGCCTACCCCGCCGTGCGCTTCCGCCTCACCCACGACGGCAGAATCTCCTTCCAAAGTAGCGGCCAAGGCCAGCTCCGCGATGTCCTCGTCCAAGTCTACGGCCACGAACTCGCCCGCGAGCTTTTGCCAATTAACAATGAACAAGGATCGGGGGTCAATGAACAAGTGGCGGTTGATGATGACGGCGAGCCGTCGCCCCTCGCCCCTCGCACCTCGCACCCCCCTCACTCATCGCTCAGCACTCAGCACTCAGCACTATTGGTTAAGGGGTACGTCGGCCCGCCTAGCTTGCATCGCGCCAATCGGAGCCACATCACCCTCTTTGTGAATGGCCGCTGGGTCAAAGACCAAAACCTGACCTACGCCATTATTCAGGCGTACCATACTTTTTTGCCCGTGGGACGTTATCCCGTGGCCGTTATTTTTGTGACCATGCCGCCGGAATGGGTGGACGTGAACGTGCATCCCACCAAAACCGAGGTGCGCTTTGAGAATGCGGGGCGCGTGTTTGGCGCGGTGCAAAAGCGGGTGCGCGAGACGATTTTGGCGACCTCCCCCGTGCGTTCGCTGAGCCATTTTGAAACGCTGGCGCCTACGAATCGCTGGAGTGGCGGGTCGGGCGATGCAGGGTTGACATGGGGAGATCCAGCCGAGGCGGAATGGTCGTGGGGGGGCACGGACAGCACGGAGGAGTCGCCGCAAATGGGGCTGGCTTTGCCGCGTGGGGGAGACACGGCCGTGCCCCATCTCCCCGTCCCCACCGCAGGGGGAGCCGTCTCCAGCGGAGAAAAACTGCCCATCATGCGCGTCATCGGCCAAGTCGGCTCTAGCTACATCATCACCGAAGGGCCAGAAGGACTGTTCCTGATTGACCAACACGCGGCGCACGAACGCATCCTGTACGAGCAATTTTTGGCGGCGCATCAGCACAAAGAGCTGGCGTCGCAAGGGTTGGTCACGGGCACGGCCGTGCAACTCTCCCCCGACCAAGCCGGACTTATCCAAGAAAACCTGCCTGCCCTCACGGCCGTCGGCTTCCAAATCGAGCCATTCGGCCCCCAAGCCGTCATGCTCCGCGCCGTGCCCGCCTTCATCGCTACTCAAGACCCCACCCGCCTGCTGGCCGACGTGGTCAGCGACCTCGAGCGGGGAGACGCACCCACCCAGCAAAAGGTCGAGGACAAAATCATTCGGCGCGTCTGCAAAACGGCGGCCATTAAGGCGGGGCAAACCCTGACCCGCGCCGAAATGGAGCGGCTCATCGAGCAGTTAGAAGCGTGCGCCAATCCGCACACCTGTCCCCACGGCCGTCCCACGCTCATCTATCTCTCCGTCAGCCAGCTTGCCCGGGAGTTTGGCCGCACATGAACGACGAGCAAGAGAGGGGGAGAGGGGGAGAGCAAGAGAGCAAGAGAGCAAGAGCCTCACTTACTCCCTTACTCTCTTTCTCACTTCCTCTCCTCATCGCCCTCTGGCTCTACGCCCCGACCCTGCGCCTGCCGCTGGTGTACGACACGTTGCTCCATACGCAACTGGCGCAGGGGTTGGATTGGGTCAGCGTTTGGTTGCCAAGCGAGCAGTTTGGCTTTTATCGGCCGCTGGTGTTTGCGCCACTGTTGCTGATTGAACAACTTTTCGGCGGCTATCCCGCGTGGCTGTTGCACGGGCTAAATATGGGGCAACATGCGCTGAACAGTGCCTTGCTGGCGATTTTTTTAGCTATTTTTTCCCAGCGTACCGTAGGGTCAAGGCATGCCTTGACCCTACGGTACGGGCTGGTCAGTGGCTTGTTGCTGGCTACGTTTCCCTTTGCGTATCAGGCGGTCATTGTTTATGGCAACAACGCCTATTTGACCGTGACGGGCTTGCTTTTGCTCGGCCTGCTTCTGGATGAGACGTTGCAACACAAAGCTTGGCTCCGCTTCAGCGCAGTCGCCCTTGTTTTTGGAGTGGGGGTACTGGTGCATGAAACGGCCGTGTTGCTCATTCCTCTTGTGTGGCTGAAGCAACTGGTACATGGAACAAGGTACAAGGTGCAGGGTTCATGGTTGCCCCTTGCACCCTGCACCTTGCACCATGCCCTTCTCGGGGTCTTGTTACTGCTCTATTTGCTGATTTATTTTTCCCTAGAAACAGGCGGCGGCCCTCTGCTCGATTATGGGGGGAATGACCCGTGGGTAAAACTGCTCCTGTTCGCACAGACGGCGGCGTGGCCGCTGGCTTGGCTGGCGCATTGGTTCCCCGAGGTGTCGGCCGTGGGGGTGATTGTGCCAAGCACGGCCGTGACCCTGCTCCTGACCCTCTTTATTCTTGTGCGCCAGCCCACCTCTCGCCCTCTGCTCCTGTTCGGCTGGGGCTGGTGGCTCGGCGCGTCCCTGCTCATCGCCCTGACCCTGCCCACCTATTACATCGCCGACGGGGCGCGGTTGCTTTATCCCGGTGCGCCAGGCTTGGCGATTGCGTGGGGGGTGATGGTTGTCGCCGTGGGGCAAGAGCTTGGGAGGATAACACGGCCGTGGATAACCCCGTTGACCACGGGTTTTCTCGTCCTCATTTTAGCCCTGCAAGGGGGTAGTTTTGTACGGGGGATGATAGGCGTGTATGAATGGGCGAGTGCGCCAACCACGGCCGTGGTCAAGCAGTTACAGGCGGAAAATGTGGGGGCAGACACGGCCGTGGTGCTGGTTAACTGGCCCCAATGGCTGGCTCCGCCGCGCAACACCTTCCCGCTGGGCACAGAGTTCGCCCCCGTGCTGGGCGACCATCTCTTTGCCTATGAACTGCTCCGCGCCAACACGGGCACAGGGCGGGAAGTGTATAATTTGCTCGTGCCAGATTTGCTTCAAGAAACGGCTGGGTATCATTACGGCGTGTATCAGGCCACGGCCGTGGACAAACTCCCCCCGCTGGACGCGCCCCAAACCCACCTTTTCATCACCACCTATGAAGAAACTGTCCCCACGGCGCGGCACACGGGCGATCTGCTCATTGCCCCCCCACCGACTACGTTACTAGCCATGTTGGGGCCGTGGCAACTGCATCAGGCCACCGCCTGCCCCACGGCCGATGGGGTGCAAACAGAACTGCATCTGACCCTGCCCGACCCCGCCGCCTTGCCCCCGACCGCTTCCTTTTTTGTGCAATTGCTCGCCCCCGACGGCCGCTTGCTGGCGCAGGCGGACGGCCCCGCTCTAGGGGTGTCGCCTGACAGATTGCCAATTTTGGAGGATGTATTGGTGGTGGATAAACGGCTCTTGGTCGTGCCTGCGGGGGAGATGGATCTGGAGATGGACACGGCCGTGGTACTCATTGGCCTCTACGACTATCTCTCTGGCGAACGCCTGCCCAGCTACGCCACTGACGGCTCCCCCCTGCCCGACGACGCCTTTCGACTCCCCGTTTGTGAGTAAGAGAGCAAGGGAGTAAGTGAGAAGTGCGCAACTTCTCACTTCTCACTTTTTACTTCTGACTTCTCACTTCCCTACAGACTGCGCCGCAAACGAGGCCGCGCCGACAATCCCCGCTTCATTGCGTAGCTCAGCCGGCACGACGGGCATCGTGACCGTAAACTCAGAGAAATAGTTTTCATGGTCACGGCTAATACCGCCGCCGATAATGACCAAACTAGGCGAGAAAACAAATTCAATATGCTCCAAGAATTTGTTCACCCGTTGCCCGTATTTTTTCCACGACAGTGCCCGCTCCGTCTTGATGCGCCCCGCCATATATTGCTCACAATAATCCTTTTGCGCCCGCAAATACAGCTTGCCCGCTTCTAGATTGGGAATCAATACCCCATCCCGAAAGAGGCCGCTTCCCACACCTGTACCCAAGGTGATGGTGATAACTGTGCCCATTTTCCCTTTGCCCGCGCCAAAGCTCATTTCGGCTACGCCCGCCGCGTCCGCATCATTGATCATGTACACGGGGCAGTTGGTAGCCGCGCTGAACAGTTCCCCAATATTTTTGCCCATCCAGCCGGGGTGATGATGGGCGGTGGGGGGGCTTTTGACAATGCCGCCATCGATGGCGGAGGGCCAGCCGATGCCGATGGGGCCTGTGTACTCGAAGTGGCGGGCGATTTCCCCAATCGTCGCGCTTACTTCTTCCACGCCAAACCCTTCTGGGGTCAAAATTTTGTGTCGTTCGGTGGCGAGCTGACCCGTTTTGAGGTCAACCAACGCGCCTTTGATACCGCTTCCGCCCACGTCTATGCCTAATACATTCATGTTTCGCTTCTCCATGTCTGAGTGCTTGCGGTATTGACCGCAGTGAGAAGTAAGAAGTGAAAAGTGAGAAGTTGTGTCCGCCTGACAGCTCTTGGCTAGCATGCAAACCACTTCTTACTTTTGACTTTCCACTTTTCACTCTCTTACCAAATTGATTTTAATCTGCAAAAGCCGTTACTACGAGCGACGCTACTGAATCGTGCCGTAAAAATGTTGGTGGGGCAGAACGGGGTCGGCCGTAAATTGGATGGCTTGACGCACGGCCGTGTTTGCCTCCTGCAACTTCTGTTCATCATTCGCATGAACCCAGCAGAGCGTCTTCCCCGCTTCGATTTCATCCCCAATTTTGACCGGCATGATGAGACCCACGGCCGGGTCAACTGGGTCCCCCTTTTTCTGCCGTCCCGCGCCCAGATGGGTACAGGCCAAGCCAATCGCCCCCGTGTCTATGGCGGCGATGAAGCCCGTATGCTCGGCGATGAGCGGCTTGATGAAGCGGGCTTGGGGCAGGCGGTCTGGGTCATCAACCACGGCCATGTCTCCCCCCTGAGCCACGACCATCTGGCGGAACTTTTCCCAGCCCGCACCGCTATCCCGCACGGCCGTGATTATCTCTTTGGCCTCAGATAACGTTTCTGCTTTATCCGCCACGAGAAGCATATGCGCCGCTACCTCAAGGCAATGTGCCCAAAAATCGGCGGGAATCTCCTCAAGTTTATCGCCGCGCAAGGTGGCAATCGCCTCTTTGACCTCCAGCGCATTGCCCACGGCATGGCCGAGCGGTTGGTTCATATCAGACAGAAGCACGGCCGTGTTGCGCCCCGCATCCTGCCCAATCTGCACCATCAACTCCCCCAACTTCCGCGCCGTCTTCACCGTGCGCATAAACGCCCCGCTCCCCACCTTCACATCCAGCACAATGCCATCCGCCCCCGCCGCCAGCTTTTTGGACATGATAGAGGCCGCAATCAGCGGAATACTAGCCACCGTGCCCGTCACGTCCCGCAGAGCGTACAGCTTGCCATCCGCTGGGGCAAAATCTGCCGTCTGCCCCGCCAGCACCAGCCCAATGTCCGCCACCTGCTGTTTGAACTGAGCCAGCGACATGTCACATGACCAGCCGGCGATAGACTCCATTTTGTCCAGCGTGCCGCCCGTAAAACCCAGCCCGCGTCCGCTCATCTTGGCCACGGGCACGCCGCACGCCGCCACCAGCGGTTGCACCACCAGCGTCGTTTTGTCCCCCACGCCGCCCGATGAATGTTTGTCCACGCTGAAGGGGGCCACATCGTGCAGGTCGAGCGTATCGCCCGAAGCGACCATCGCCAGGGTTAGGTCTACCGTTTCGCGCCGGCTCATACCGCGCAGGTAAATCGCCATGCAGAGCGCGGCGGCTTGATAATCGGGAATATTCTCGGCCGTGTATTGCTCAATGAACCATTGAATCTCGGCCGTTTTTAGTTTCTGTCCATCGCGCTTTTTGGCGATGATGTCTACCATGTGCATTGCTTTCTCGCTTGCGTGGATGTTCAACTTCTCTCAAGAAGTTGAACATCTTACAGGAACTATTGCCCCAACAGTTGCAGGGCCGATTGGACGCGCTCGTCTACATTTTTGATGTCGCGGGGAATTTTTTGGAGAGCGGTTTGCGCTTCGATGATGCTGAAACCGAGCGCGGTGAGGAATTCGATAACTTCGGCGTCGCTGTCGGTGACGAGCGACACGGCCGTGTCTGCCCCCCCTGTAAAGTCCAGCTTATCCCGCAAATCAAACATGATGCGCTCCGCTGTTTTCTTGCCAATGCCCGGCACACGCTGAAGCACGGCCGTTTCTTCACGCACAATGGCACTCTTGAGCAACTCAGGGCTAAGCGTGGAGATAATCGCCACGCCCACCTTGGGGCCAATCCCCTTCACGCCTAACAGCACTTCAAAAAGCTGTAGCTCATCTTCGTGTTTGAAGCCGTACAGCGTTAGCTCGGTCTCGCGCACGATGAGATGGGTGTAGAGAAAGATGGGTTGATTCACGGCCGTGTCTTCCAACACCGAGCGCGGCACAAAGACCAGCACCCCCACGCCGCCCATCCCCACCACGACATGTTCCGCCCCTCGCTTTAGAACTGTACCCTGTAGACTTGCAATCATCGCCAACCATCCTGAGTTAAAAGTGAGAAGTGAGAAGTGAAAAGCAGTTCTCACTTTTTACTCCCTGCTTCTCACGTCATCAACGACTCATACCGCGCATAATGATAATGGGTAATCGCCACCGCCAACCCATCCGCCGCATCATCTGGCCGAGGCGTTTCAGTCAGGTTGAGCAAATTACGCACCATCATCTGCATCTGCGCCTTATCTGCTTGGCCGTAGCCCGCCACGGTATCCTTGATTTTGGGCGGTGAATATTCCCCCATCGGAATGTGGGCGTTGGCCAGAGCCAGCAACAACACCCCCCGCGCCTGCCCCACGGTAATGGCCGTGGTCACGTTCCGACCAAAAAAAAGCTCTTCGACCCCGGCCGTGTCTGGCCGATATTGGGTCAATAACTCGTTTAGCTCCGCATAAATTTTTTGGAGACGGTGCGGCATTTCCAGCTTGGGGCTGGTCTTGATGACGCCATATGTCACCACCACCAGTTCACCCTCATCAGCATCAATGATGCCGTAGCCAGTGGTCGCCGTGCCGGGGTCAAGTCCGATAATACGCATAGGGGAGGAGGGGAAGTGAGAAGTAAAAAGTGAGAAGTGGGGCTTCTCACTTTTCACTTTTTACTTCTCACTCAAAAAATCACGTATCCATTTCGGCCATGGCTTCATCGGTCAGATTGAGGACTGAGTAGACATTTTGCACATCGTCCAAATCCTCAAGGGCTTCGATGACCTTCATGACCTGCACCGCTTGGCTGGTATCCAAATCAAGCGGCGTGTTGGGTTCATAAATCAGGTTGGCTTCGTCAAACTCGATGGCTTCGGCGTTGAGGGCGTCCCGCACGGCCGCGAAACTATCTTTTTCGACATAAATCTCGGCCAGACCGTCACTAAACTGCACATCATCCGCGCCCGCTTCCGCCGCTAGCAAGAAGAAATCATCATGCTTGCTATCAGCCACTTTGGTGGTCATGTACCCCTTCTGAGTAAACTGCCATGACACCGCGCCAGAAGTTGCCATATTCCCGCCCGACTTGCTCAACGTGTGCCGAATTTCGGACACGGCGCGGTTTTTGTTGTCGGTGACGCATTCAATCAGGATACCAGCCCCGTGCGGCCCATACCCTTCATATAAAACTTCGACCAGTTCACCACCCGCCAGCTCACCCGTGCCCCGCTTAATCGCCCGCTCGATGTTGTCCTTGGGCATATTGGATTCTTTCGCTTTGTTCAGCGCCAGACGCAGGGTGGGATTAAATTCGGGGTCGCCGCCACCGTCTCGCGCGGCGATGGTGATTTCTTTGGCGACGCGGGTAAAGAGCTTCCCCCGCTTGGCGTCGGTCGCCGCTTTTTTGTGTTTGATGGTAGACCATTTACTATGTCCAGACATTTCCTTTCTCCGTCCGTGATTTTTTTGATTCCAGTGTGCTTCGCACCAGTATTCAGTGTGCTTCGCACCAGTATTCAGTGTGCTTCGCACCAGTATTCAGTGTGCTTCGCACCAGTATTCAGTGCGCTTCGCACCAGTATTCAGTGCGCTTCGCGCCAGTACTCGGCCGTAGGCCACTGAATACTGAATACTCGAGCCGTAGGCTCACTGATTACTGACCACTCGAGCCGCAGGCCGCAATTATAACACAACCCCCTTAGCGGCGTTGTAGCTTGCTGTCGGGGAAGATATGGGGCATTTGGTCGATGGCGTACCGCTCTACCATGCTGTGGGAGAGGCTGTTGGTGCGGCAAATTTCGCCATAAAGCTGACCGCTGGGGCGTAACTGCCGCGCTTGCGTTTCGGGATCCATTTCGATGAGGCCGAAGCGTTGCGTCCAACCTCTGTCCCACTCAAAATTGTCAATCAGGCTCCAATGATAGTAGCCCATCACGGGAAAATTGAAGCAGACCGCTTGCCAAACTTGCCGCAAATGGCGGAGTAAATAGGCGGGGCGCATCTTGTCCGCTTGGTCGGGGATGCCATTTTCAGTGATGTAGATGGGCTTGTTGAATTGGGTAGCGTATTTGATAATTTGGAAAAGGCCATCGGGGTAGTTTTCACCGTAGCCGCCATCGCTGAGGCGCGTGCCTTCCGGCCACACGGCCGTGCCCAACTTCCCAAACTGCACAAAATAGCGACTATAATAATTGACCCCCACAAAATCAAAACTATCCTTCAGCCCCTTAATCGTGCCCCGCCCAAACGGCCATTGCGCCCGCCCCGTCACCATACCCTGCATCCAGCTATCGTTAAAATAACGCCACAGCAAATTACGTTGCCACACATCGAGCGGGTTGCGCGGATTGCGCGGGGCAAAATAGGGGAAATTTTTGGCGACGCCGACCTGCGCCTGCGGATATTGTGCCTTGATGGCGTGATAAGCGGCGGCGTGGCATTGCCACATGCGGTACACCTCGCCCAGCCCGACGCGCAAACCGGTGGGGCGGGGCGGCTGGGGAAAAACTTTGTCCACATGCCGCATCGTAAAATAGACGAGCGGCTCGTTAATCGTGACCCACTTGGGCACAAGGTCGCCCAATTTTTCAACCACTTTGCGCGTGTATCGCTCAAAATATTCGACGATTAGCTCCGAGGAAAAATCCCCTTTAGCGACCAGCCATTGCGGGTTGGTAAAATGGTGGAGCGTGACCATCGGCTCGAGGCCACGCTGGTGCATCCCTTCGAGCAGAGCGCGGTATTGGTCGAGAGCCTGTTGGTCAAAGACGCTCGGTTCTGGCTCTATCCTGCTCCATTCGACAGAGAGGCGGTGCGCTTTGGTTCCGAGAGACACGGCCGTGTCTAAATCTCGCAACGCCGTCTCTAAATCCCACCAGTTACACGCCGCGCCCGAAGTATGACCCTTGAGAATGTGCCCCGCTTGCTCCCACGTCCACCAGTCGTTGTTCTCGTTGTGCCCTTCGACATGATGCGCGGCTGTGGCTGTGCCCCAGAGAAAATCGGCAGGAAAATTGAAGGTGGCTTGAGTCATGGAGAGGAGCGTCTTTTAGTTTGGTTTGTGTCTACGGTTGGCTGATTTGCTGACAAGCGATTTGCTAAATTCTAACACCACGGCCGTGAATTGACATTCAGCCGTTCTCTAGTCACAATGGTGTTAAGTAAGGAGGAAAAAATGACAGACCAAAATGAACTTTCGGCAGAAGCAATCACGGCCGTGTTAAAAACCAAATGGCTCGGCCAAACCTGCTATTATTTCCCCGAAATCGACTCGACCAATCAATGGTTGCGCGACCAAGGGGAGAAAATACCCCACGGCACGGTGGTTTTGAGCGATTTTCAGAGCGAGGGCAAAGGACGACACGGCCGTGGCTGGGTTACGCCACGTCACACGGCCGTGGCCCTCTCCATCCGCCTCGTGCCCGACTGGCCCGCGCTCCAAGCCAACTGGCTAACCATGATAGCCGGACTCGCGGCCGTGGAAGCAATTGAAGCTACCACAGGTCTAAAGCCCCGCCTTAAATGGCCTAACGACGTCATTTTCGACAACCCCTTTGGCCTGCGCAAAGTCGGCGGCATTTTGCTCGAGGGCAATCTGGTAGACGACCGTTTGCACAGTGCCATCATCGGCCTTGGTCTCAACGTCAACCTGACCGACGCGGAGCTAGCCCAACTGCCGAACGACATGCCCACGCCCGCCACCAGCCTGCTCATTGAAAACAAACAGCTTGTGCCCCGCTTGCCGCTGGTGGCCGCCCTGCTAGAGCGGCTTGAATACTGGTACGACACGGCCGTGGCGGGCACATCACCCCACACCGCTTGGCAAGCCATTCTGCACACGCTAGGGCGGGAGGTGGTTGTTACCCCACTGGCGGGGACAGATGCCGAACAGGTCTCGGGCACGGCCGTGGGGGTGGACAATTTCGGCCAGCTACTGGTCAGTGATGAAAGAGGGCACATCCACACCATCTCCGCTGGGGATGTCACCCTCCGCTCAGCCTCATAGCAAATTCCTAAAAATTGACATTTCGGTTATGTTAATTAAACTATTGTTAGAAGCGAACATCCTACCTGACACATGACTCTTGAAACGTGACACATTATACCCAGGCCGCAGTGCGGCAGAGTGAGGAAAACGAAATGTCTGATGAACTGGATCAATTAAGGGAAAAAAGTATGCGGGGCAGTGCCCTCTACGATGATGTAGACGGCGTAGATGAAAGCCAAGGTGGCTTTCTGAGCGCGTTTGCGCCGGGGCAACGTCTCATGCTGGCGCTACTGGTGCTGGCGAATGTGATTGTGATTACGCTGGTCTTGCTTTCTGTAGCTGGGATTTTCTAAAAAAAGGGCGAGGTGCAAAGGGCGAGGTGCGACGTGTTGTCCCTTGCCCTTTTACTTTGCGCTCTGCAACAAATACACGCTTGAGCCAGTAGTGGCTTTAGTTGTTTGGAAATACCAAAATGTTTCATATAGGTGATGAGTGGGAAGCAATCCAGCACCTTCTTCCCCAAAAAGCAGAAGAGGTACGTCATTCATGGGTTGCTACCATTCGCCCTTCTTTTGATCCTCCTGCGCTTCTGGCTGTAACAACGACCCACCATCATGCAGTTGGAATATTTAGCGCATTGCCTGCCGCAAATGGCTTCCCTGTCGCCCATCAAGTCAAAATTTTTGGTTCCGATTGGCTTGATGAAGTGCAACAGACCTTGCAATCTATCAATTTGTTTGATACAGAATTCTATCTTACTCTTGATGGGATTCGCTATGAGGTAGATATTTACACCTTTTCTTGTCAAGCGAGGATTGGATTCAGTAATCCCCAACAACCAACGCTTAAAAGACTTGAAACAGCTTTGCAAAACACGGCGTTAGCAATCATGGCCGATGTGGATAACAAGCCCTTACAAGCCTACCTAAATGTTTGGCGTAAATATATTTGGTAATCGGTCAAAAAATACGTATGCGTTTATATTAGAGCGTTTATATTAGAATGGTTGAACTGCTTAATGCGTTAATGGCATGTCATTGGAACGCCCCGGTTAATCATTCACCAATTCGGAAATTCAACCGTTCAACAATTTATCTGATTAGGTTAACGATCTGAGTGAGTTGTCTCGCAAATCGCTATGTTAAAATGACCGCTTACTTACCTTCTCACAACGTCGCACTCCGCCCCTCGCCCTTCGCACTCTGCAACAAATACACGGCCGTGCGCGCGCGTAAATTCGGCCACCGCTCCCCCACCCGCCAATTCCCCGACAAAAAGACCCCCGCCTCGATATGAATTTGCGCCCAAGCGCAAAAATCCGCAAAATCCGCAATCGTGAACAGTTGCGAGCGGCGTTCATCCGTCCACGACTGCTCAATATCGGGCGACTGCGGGAGCCGCCCCGTGAATAGCCACTCCAACCGACAACGCCAATACCCCCAATTAGGAAATGAGACAATCGCATATTGCCCCACGCGCAACATCTCCTGCAAAATGTGGACGGGGTTGTTCAAAAAGGGCAGGGTTTGGCTCAAAATCACATAGTCAAAACTTTGGTCGGGATAATCGGCCAGCCCCTCATGCAAATTCCCCTGCCGCACGCTCAGGCCGCGCCGCACGCAGGCCAGCACCCCCGTCTCGCTAATTTCAATGCCCCGCCCCTTCACCTGCTTCTTTTTGACCAAATACTCGAGCAAGGCTCCATCCCCACACCCTAAATCCAGTACTCGGGATTGGGTAGGAATAAACT
>JBGTIZ010000524.1:0-21412 GCA_041745395.1 Promineifilaceae bacterium (SeqCode)
GACCCGCCACCTTGCCCAAGCATCCCGGTTATTGAGTGCTGAGCGATGAGTGCTGGGTGAGGTACCATACTCATCGCTCAGCACTCATCGCTCAGCACTTTTTTCTGAGGTTTTTTTATGAGTGTTGATTTGCAAACTCTATACGACTGGCGCGAGATTGTCCTGCTCGCGCACATTTCCCGCCAGATGGACACGCTCGAAGAGCAAGACCTGACCCCCAAAGGCATCATCAAATATCAGTTTGCCTCCGCGGGGCATGAATTGGGGCAACTTTTCCTGAGCCAGTTGCTGGATAAGCCCATGGACGCGCTGAGCCTTTATTATCGCTCTCGGCCGCTGATGCTAGGGTCGGGCTTGACGCCAGCGGAGCAGTTTGTGTCGGGCATGGCGCGGGGGGGAGGAATTAGCCACGGCCGTGATGTGGGTGTCGTCTATAACATGCCCCGCCGCACAGGGGCGACCGTCCTACCCAACGCCGCCGATGTCGGTTCCCAATACACCCCCGCCGTCGGCTGGGCGCAAGCGATTCGGTATCGGGTCGAAGAGCTGGGGCAAAAAGAGCATGCCGACAGCATCGTGGTCGCCTGCGGCGGCGATGGTTCGGTAGCGACCAACGGCTTTTGGTCCGCCCTCAACATCGCCACGACGCTCAAGTTGCCCATTCTCTTTTATATCGAAGACAACGGCTACGCTATTTCGGTCAAAAGCCCTCTGCAAACGCCCGGCGCAAATATCGCCGCCAATCTGGGCGCGTTCCAAGATTTGCGGGTGTGGGATGGGGATGGGACGGATCCGGCCGAAGCGGGGCAGTTGATGCACACGGCCGTGTCTTACGTCCGCACCAATCAAGCCCCCGCCCTGCTCCGCCTAACCATGCCCCGCCTCTCCGGCCACTCCAGCGCGGACAACCAAAGCTACAAAGACGCACCCGAATTGGCCGCCGACCGCGCCCGCGACCCGCTGACCAGCCTGCACGATTATCTCGTCACTGAACTCAAGATTTTCAGCCCGAGCGAATGGGCTGATTTGGTGGCTAAAGCGGAGCGGGAAACGGCGCAAGCCCTCGAAGAAGCGTTCACCCAGCCCGAAGCGGATGAAGCGACGGTGACGCGCTACGTTTTTTCAGAGCCAGACGCGCCCCAAAAAGTGGGTGGCTTGCTGGCTGAGGGGATTGTTTTGCCCCAAGGCACGGCCGTGTCCCAACCTCAGCCCGGCCGGCTCAACATGATCGAAGCAATACGGCGCACCCTGGCGCATGAGCTAAAAATCAACGAGCGTGTTCTGCTTTTTGGGGAAGATGTCGGCCATAAAGGGGGCGTCCACGCGGCCACGCTCGGCTTGCAAACCCAGTTCGGTGAGAACCGCGTCTTTGACACTAGCCTGTCCGAAGAAGGGATTATCGGTCGGGCGGTCGGCATGGCTATGAACGGCCTCATGCCCGTACCCGAAATCCAGTTCCGTAAATATGCGGATCCCGCCACTGAACAGTTGAACAATTGCGGCACGATTCGCTGGCGCACGGCCAATAATTTTGCCGCGCCGCTGGTGGTGCGTATGCCCGGCGGCTATCGCAAGGTGGGCGACCCGTGGCACAGCGTGACCAACGAGGTGATGTTTGCCCATGCGGTGGGCTGGCAGGTGGTTGTGCCCTCCAACGCGGCGGATGCGGTGGGCCTGCTCCGCACCGCTCTGCGCGGCAATGACCCCGTTATCTTTTTTGAACATCGCGCCATGTATGATGCGGCGTGGGCGCGACAACCTTATCCCGGCGATGAATATATGCTCCCCTTTGGGCAGGCAGAGCTGGTGCGCCACGGCCGTGATTTGACCATTATCACCTGGGGGGCGATGGTCGAGCGGTGTGAGCAGGCGCTGGACGCGCTGGGCGTGGAAGCGGATTTGCTCGATTTGCGCACGTTGGTTCCATGGGACAGCACGGCCGTGTTAAACTCTGTTCATAAGACGGGCAAAGCCCTCATCGTCCATGAAGACATCGCCCTCGGGGGCTTTGGGGCAGAAATCGCGGCCGTGATAGCCAGCGAAGCATTCATGGATTTAGACGGCCCCGTCATGCGCGTCGCCGCGCCCTCCACCCCCATCCCCTTCAGCCAAACCCTGATGAACGGCGTCGTGCCCTCCGTAGACCGAATTAAAGAGAACATAGCCGCGCTCGTAAACTTCTAATTATCAATAGCTAATGATCAATTATCAATGGTCAATGGCCTTGAGCGACTCACAATTGACAATTGGCTATTGACCATTAACTATCGACAATTATCAATTTCTAAGATAAACCTATGACAACACATCCCCTTCTTCCCCAAGACATTCTCAACGATTACCGCCTCGCTTATCGCAGTCGGCAGGCCAGCCTGATAGGGCGGCGCGAAGTGCTGAGCGGGCGGGCCAAATTTGGCATTTTTGGCGATGGCAAAGAGGTCGCCCAGCTCGCTATGGCGCGGGCGTTCCAAAATGGCGACTTCCGCTCTGGTTATTACCGCGACCAAACCTTCATGTTCGCCATCGGTGCGCTCACCATTCAGCAATTTTTTGCCCAGCTTTACGCCCATACCGACATCAAGGCGGAGCCGATGAGCGGCGGGCGGCTGATGAACGCCCATTTTGCCACGCGAAGCCTCAACCCTGACGGTAGCTGGCGTGATTTGACGGCGCAACCCAACAGCGCGGCCGATGTCTCCCCCACGGCGTCGCAGATGCCCCGCTTGGTGGGGCTGGCCTACGCCTCCCGGCTCTATCGGGAGCTTGAGGAACTGCATCAATTTGCCCAATTTTCCAACCACGGCCGTGAAGTGGCATTCGGCACGATAGGCAACGCCAGTTGCGCCGAGGGGATGTTTTGGGAAGCGGTCAACGCCATTGGCGTCCTCAAAGCCCCAGCCGTGATTAGCATTTGGGATGACGGTTACGGTATTTCCGTGCCCAACGAACACCAAATTCTCAAGCAAGATTTGTCTGCCCTGCTCTCTGGTTTTGTGCGCGAGAGCGAAGGGGGCGCGGGCTATGATTTGTACACCGTGCCGGGCTGGGATTACCCCGCGCTGGTTGAGGCGTATCAGCAGGCGGCGCACAAGGCGCGGGAGCATCACATCCCGGCCATCGTGCATGTGACTGAAATGACTCAGCCGCAGGGGCATTCGACCTCGGGCAGTCATGAGCGGTATAAATCGGCGGAGCGGCTGGCCTGGGAGGCGGCACATGATGCTCTGCCCCGTTTGCGGGAGTGGGTGCTGGCGCGGGAGGAACTGAGTGAAGAAGAGCTAGCCGCGTTAGAGAAGGAAGATCGCACGGCCGTGCGTCAGGCTCAGCAGGCGGCGTGGCAAACCTACAACCGCTCGGTAGAACGAGACAAAGAGAAGGCGGCGGAACTCATTGAACTGATTGCGCATCAATCCGAGCATGAGCAGGAGCTAATGCAGGCCAAAGAAAACATGATGGCCCCGCGCCTCCCTCTACGGCGGGATATGATGGAGACGATCTTTGATGTGTTGTTGCTCACGCGCAATGAACCAAGCACGGCCGTGCGCGACCTCATCGAATGGCGGGATGTCAAACAGCAACAATACCAAAAAGAGTACAGTTCCGACCTAACCAGCGTGACGGATGCCCTGCCCAGCGAGAAGCAAATCACCCAATTTGTGCCCCCCACTTATGACGAAGACGCGCCCGAAGTACCGGGCTATACGATTTTGAATCGGTATTTTGACGATATGCTCGGCCGTGACCCGCGCATCATCACTTTTGGGGAAGATGTCGGCCTTATCGGCGGCGTCAACCAGACGATGGCGGGGATGCAGGCCAAATATGGCCCCCTGCGTGTGTCTGATACGGGTATCCGCGAGACGACCATTCTAGGCCAAGCGATAGGCATGGCGATGCGCGGCCTGCGCCCCATCGCCGAAATCCAATATCTCGACTATATTCTCTACGCCCTGCAAATCATGTCGGACGATTTAGCCACCCTGCGCTGGCGCACCGCCGGGGGACAAATTGCGCCCGTTATCGTGCGCACACGCGGCCATCGCCTCGAGGGCGTATGGCACTCTGGCTCCCCCATGAGCAGTGTCATTCATCTACTACGCGGGGTGCATGTGCTGGCTCCCCGCGACATGACCCGCGCCGCCGGCATGTACAACACACTCCTGCAAACCAACGACCCCGCGCTCGTGGTCGAGGTGCTCAACGGCTATCGGCGCAAGGAGCTTTTGCCCAACAATTTGGCCGAAATCGCCATTCCCGTGGGCGTGCCCGAAATTTTGCAGGAAGGGGAAGATGTGACGCTCGTGACCTATGGGGCGATGTGCCAGCATGCGCTGGACGCGGCGGCTGATTTAGCCAAGGTGGGCATCAGCGTCGAGGTGATTGACGCGCAATCGCTTCTGCCATTTGATATTCCCGGCATGATTGGGGATTCGCTCAAGAAAACGAATCGGCTAATTTGTGTGGATGAGGATGTGCCCGGCGGCATGACGGCCTGCATGATGCAACAAATTTTGGAGCGGCAAAATGGGTACCATTGGCTCGACGCCCAGCCGCGCACGCTCAACGCGCAACAGCAT
Organism: Promineifilaceae bacterium (SeqCode); assembly: GCA_041745395.1. Taxonomy (GTDB): domain Bacteria; phylum Chloroflexota; class Anaerolineae; order Promineifilales; family Promineifilaceae; genus Hadersleviella. The sequence goes on from JBGTIZ010000524.1 coordinate 4,578, forward strand.
CGTCCCGCCTATGGCTCCGACGGCAACTATTTCTCAAAGCCGAATCGGGAACAAATTTTTTACGAAATTTATGACATGATGAATGAAGCGGACCCCGTGCGCTTCCCGAGATTTTACAAGTAGCTGTAAGCTTTTAGCCGTAAGCCGTAAGCTGTGCGCTTATAGCTTACAGCTTATAGCTTATAGCTCTCCACAGGAGAGTTTCCCATGAGTTTTGAAATTATCATGCCCGAGATGGGTGAAGGGGTTGTTGAGGGGACGATTGCCACTTGGTTGAAGCAGGTAGGGGATGAGGTGGAGGAGTATGAGCCGATTTTGGAGATTGAAACGGATAAGGTAACGACGGAAGTGGTCGCTGAGGCGGAGGGAGTGCTGACGGCGATTCATGCGCAGGAGGGGGATGTGGTGCAGGTGGGGCAGGTGTTGGGCGTGATTGGGGGAGAATCTGCTAGTAGTCAAGCGGCTACACCAAGCCAAGCTGTTGAGCAGGCTGTTGCTCCTGCGCCGTCTGAGCGGCGGGTGGCGACGGTGGGGGGGAATGGACACGGCCGTGGTACAACTACCAACGCCCAGACCGACGCCGAAACGACGGAAGTGCGCTCCTATCCCCGCACGGTCAACGGCACGCGGGTCAGCCCCGTCGTCGCCCGCATGGTGGTCGAACATGAGATTGACATTGCCCAAATCGAAGGCTCAGGTCGCGGCGGTCGCGTGACGAAGAAAGATGTGGAGGGGTTTTTGGATAGTATTCAGTCAGTCGGTCAGCCAGCTAACCAGCCTGCGCAACCAACGAACCAACCAACTCAGCCAATTCGCCAACCCAACCAACCAATTAGCCAACCCACTCAAAAAGCAACGCCTCAGCCAACGCCTGCGGCGGGGGATGAGTTGCTCAAATTAACAGGGATGCGGCGGGCGATTGCGGAGCATATGGTCATGAGCAAGCGAGTAAGTCCGCACGCGACGACCTTTTTTGAGTTTGATTACACGGCCGTGTCTGCCCACCGTGCGGCGCACAAAGCTGAGTTTGCCCAGCAGGGCATCAAGCTCACCTATATGCCCTATCTGGTACTGGCCGTGGCCGAAGCTCTGCGGGCGCATCCGCTGGCGAATGCGGTGTGGACGGATGAGGGGATTTTGCTCAAGAAAGCGATTAACGTGGGGATGGCCACGGCCGTGCCCACCGGCCTGCTCGTGCCCGTCATTGAAAACGCGGACGAGCTAAACCTGCGCGGCGTGGCGCGGCGCGTTAACGATTTGGCAGAACGCGCCCGCATTAACAAACTCCAGTCGAGTGAGCTACAGGGGGGCACGTTTACGATTACCAATCATGGCGCATCGGGTAGCCTGATGGGCACGCCGATTATCAATCAGCCACAGGTCGGTATTTTGGGCGTGGGGCTTATCGAGAAGCGGGTGAAGGTGATTAACAACGCGATAGCGATACGGCCGTGTGCCTATGTCAGCTTCAGCTTTGACCATCGCATCCTCGACGGCGCGACGGCGGATGCGTTTGCGATGGCGGTGAAGGGGAGAATTGAGGGGTGGAAAGCGTAAGACGAGGGAAGAAGGAAGAAGGGTTCTCTTGTGACTCGGAGAATTGAACTTCTGCCAACAAAGTTGTCAAAAATAAACCGCCGCAGTTTTTAGAAACTGCGACGGTTTTTGTTATGATAGGCAGACACATATTATAGGTGACAGGCATTTTGCTTTTCGATGTCTGTCACCTTTCTTAATATCTAGCAACAGGAGTTAATCCGATGAAAATAGCGATTTTAGGCGGCACAGGTGCGGAAGGTTCGGGCTTGGGTTTTCGCTGGGCCGCCGCTGGTCACGAAGTTTTGATAGGCTCGCGCACGGCCGTGAAAGCAACCACCACCGCCGCCGAACTCAACCCCCAACTACCCTCAGCCGCCCCACCCATCACGGGACATGACAACCTGACCGCCGCTGAAGCGGCTGAACTGGTCGTGTTATCCGTGCCCTACGCGGCGCAAGAAGCGACTTTGGCAACGGTCAAATCCGCCTTGGCCGACAAAATTTTGCTCACTGTGGTTGTGCCCCTCATGCCGCCCAAAGTGGCTCGCGTCTGGCATCCCGCTGGTGGCTCGGCCGCTGAGGAAGCGCAAGCGATGGTCGGGGAAGCGACTCGCGTGGTAGCCGCTTTCCAGAATATTTCGGCACACCATTTGCTAGATTTGGCGCACGAAATTGAGTGTGATGTGTTGATTTGTGGTGAAAAAGGGGCTGATAAAGAGTTGGTGGAGCAACTGTGTGCTGACGCAGGGATGCGCGGGGTCAATGCGGGGGCATTGGTCAATGCGAGCGTGGCGGAGGGTCTCACGGCCGTGTTAATCGGCATCAACATGCGGCACAAAATCAAAAACGCGGGTATTCGCATCACGGGCATATGAGCACAAAACAACTTACCCTCATCGCCCTCCCCCACTTTCCCCAAGTCCAGCCTGGCGATAATTTAGCCTGGATCATTGCGGAGACGCTTCGCGCGGCTGATTTAACGCTAGAAGCGGGGGATGTGTTATGTATTGCCCAAAAAGTGGTGTCCAAAGCAGAAAATCGCTATCGTGTTTTAGCGGAGGTGGTTCCCAGTGCGGAGGCGTTACAGCTTGCGGAAGAGGTGCGTAAAGACCCGCGTTTGGTGGAGCTGATTTTGCAGGAAAGCACGGCCGTGTCACGTACTCGCCCAGGCGTCTTGATTACCCGTCACCGGCTCGGTTTTGTGGCCGCCAACGCAGGTATTGACCGCTCTAATGTGGCGCAAGCTGACCCGTCGGCTGAAGCTGAGCGTGTTTTACTTCTTCCTGTTGATCCTGATGGCTCTGCTAGCTCCATTTGCAATTCACTACGCGAAATTTATGATGTAGACACGGCCGTGGTCATCACCGACAGCCACGGTCGTCCTTTCCGCCTCGGCACAGTCGGCGTCGCTATTGGCACGGCTGGGCTACCTGCCCTGTGGAACAAACGCGGGGAAGAAGACCTGTATGGCTACCGCCTGCGCGTCACCGAAGTCGGCTTTGCCGATGAAATCGCCGCCGCCGCCAGCCTGCTCATGGGGCAAGGCAATGAAGGACAACCCGTCATCCTCGTGCGCGGCCTTGAATATCCCCCCACACCCGACGCTAGCACAGCCGATTTAATCCGCCCCCCAGAGCTTGACCTGTATGCCTAGCAGTGGGAAGTAAGAGCAGAGGGAAAAAGGGAGGTGTCCTTTTTTCCTCTGCCTTCTTTCCTTTTCCTTCTAATAATTACCCCTTCAACGCTCCCGCCATCAAGCCCCGTACAAAATACCGCCCCAAGAACACATACACCGCCAACGTCGGCAGAGCGGCAATAAACGACCCCGCCATCTGCACATTCCAAGCGATAATCTGACTGCCCGCCATATTGTTCAAGGCCACCGTCACCGGCCAGCTACTCGAGCTAGTCAAAATCACCGCAAACAAAAAGTCGTTCCAAGATTGCGTAAACTGCCAAATCAGCACCACCACAAAGCTGGGAATCGAAAGCGGCAACACCACATACCAATAAATCGACATAAAACCCGCCCCATCTATCCGCGCCGATTCCAAAATTTCGTTGGGCAAATTGGCGTAATAATTGCGGAAAATGAGCGTCGTAATTGGAATCCCATACACCACATGCACCAAAATCAAGCCAGGAATGCCCCCGTACAAGCCAATGGTGCGCATGAACTGCGTCAGCGGAATCATGATGCTCTGGTAAGGGATAAACATGCCAAACAGCAACAGCGGAAACAAAATCTCTGACCCGCGAAAACGCCATTTAGACAAAATATAGCCGTTCATCGACCCGACCAAGGATGAAATAAACGCCGCTGGAATGACCAGCCGGAAGCTGTTCCACATAGAGGGTGCCAAATTACGGTACGCCTCGATAAAATTATCGAAGCTGAGTGCCCGAGGCAACTGCCACATCGTCTGCAAACTAACCTCATCAAACGCCTTAAACCCCGTCACCAACATAACATAAAGAGGAATGAGGTAAAAAATAGCGGCCGAAAAAAGCAAAAGATAAACAATCACCCGTGAAGGAGATAAAGTGCCACGTCCGCGTGTCGCTATCATAATTCTGCCTCATTGCGCAAGCTATAAAAAAGATAGGGGATGACCAAAACGGCCACGCTCAACAGCATCACAATGCCGATGGTGGCTCCCCGGGCAAAAAAGTTGCCGTCATAGGTCGTCGTCCACATATAAGTGGCGGGCACATCGAGCGCGACCTGCTTACCCGCAATCGCCACCACCAAGTCAAACACCTTGAGCGAGGTGTGCCCCAAAATAATGAGAGCCGAAAGCGTAATGGGGCGCATGAGCGGCAAAATATGATAGCGATACAGTTGAAATTCGCTGGCGCCATCCACCCGCGCCGCTTCACGCAGGGAGTCGGGAATGGCCCGCAGACCGCCCAAATAAAGAGCCATCGTAAAACCAGACATTTGCCACACGGCCGGGATAGCAATTGCCGCCATGCCAAACGTCGGTGTCGTATACCATTGGTTCACCAAGAAATCCAGCCCTAATTCGCTAAACAGCAGATTTAGACCGCTCATGCGTGACCCCTGTGCGGGGTTCATCAGCCAACGCCACACCACGCCCGTCACAATAAAGGAAATCGCCATCGGGAAGAGATAAAGACTGCGGAAAAACCCTTCGCCGCGAATGCCTTGGTCAAGCAAAATAGCTAAGCCCAAGCCCAAAAAGAGACAGCCCGCCACAAATAAAACGGTAAAAATAACGGTATTGCGGATATCAATGTGAAAACGGGGGTCTTGCATCAGGGCGGCGTAATTGCTCATACCTGCCCAAGTGTAGTCCGGCGTCAGTCCTTTCCAGGTGCTCATGGAAACGCGCAGAGACCAGCCGATGAACCCATAAACGAAGATGCCGATAGCAATGACGGACGGGGTGAGAAAAAGAATACCGAGTAAGGTGTCTCTATCGGGGAGCTTTCGAGGTTTTTTGGTGGGCTGGGGGATGGACACGGCCGTGGGGTGGACTGTTTGTATACTCATTTGCCTGCCTGTGCGGTGATAATAAGCGGTGCAAAATAGGTGGTAGACGGGCAACAATCACCCGCCTACCACCTACCAAAACAAGCTACTCAAAAACTATTGACACGGCCCCGACGCTTCACAAGCCGTCTGCAACGCCGCTTGGAAACCAGCCGCGTTGCCCGTGCCCAAGAACAGACCCAGCGCGGTATCAATTTCAGATTTCCACGAGTCATTAGCCACCGTGCCGTGCGTCAAACTACCGACCACGCGGTCACTCGCCCAGTCGTCCATAGCCGACAGCAAATATTCACCATACAGCGAGCGATCAGCATCGGAACGAGCGGGAATCGAGCCTTTAACAGGGTTGAACGCATCTTGCCCTTCGATGGAGCCGGCCACGGTCAGCCACGCAATAGCGGCCTCACGGTCAGGTGCGTTCTTGGGCAACACAAAGCTGTCGGACAAGAACTGGAAGTTCCCATCCGTGCCTGGCGTCGGTGCCCAGCCATACCCCACATTTGGCTCTTCACCCAGCTCGCGGAAGAACCCTTCCGCCCAGTCGCCCATAATGTTAAACGCCGCGTCGCCATCAATAACCAACTGCGCCGCATCTTGCCAGCTCAGAGCCGACGCATCGCTGTTGGTGTAGGCCAGCACTTTTTGATAATCCTCGATAGCGGTTAGCACTTTGGCATCTGTCCACGCCAAGTCGCCCGTCCACAACGCTTCATAATCATCTGGCCCTAGCGAAGCAAGCAGAACCGTCTCGAACAGGTGCAAGTTTGTCCACTGCTCACCCAGCGCGAGCGGTGCGTCCATGCCTGCCGCTTGCAGAGCGTCCATCGCCGCGAACCATTCATCTAAGCTAGCGGGCACTTCCAAGCCATTTTCTTCCAACACGGCCGGGTTGTACCACATCACGTTGGCGCGATGAATGTTCACCGGCACGGAGTAAATGTTGCCATTGTCCGAAATAAGCGGAATCAGCGTATCGGGCATGACGTCTAGCCAGCCATTTTCTTCAAACAAGAAGTTAACTGGCTCAAGCTGGTCAGCGGCCACGTAAGTACCGATTAGCTCTTGCCCTGCATGACCCTGCCAACTGTCTGGTGGGTCATTGGCCTGTAGACGGGTAGACAAAACGGCGCGAGCATTCGTACCCGCTCCACCAGCCACGGCCGCGTTTTGGAACTCGATATTGGGATACATTTCCCCAAACACAGCAATCATCGCTTCCAGACCAGCCGCTTCACCGCCGCCCGTCCACCACGAGAACACTTCCACCGTACCCGTCATGTCGGAACCAGTCATCGGCTCTTCAGCCATTGGCGCATCGGTCGAGGCTTGCGGGCCTTCCGCCACAGCCGCCGCTTCTAGTGCCGCTTGGAAACCAGCCGCGTTGCCCGTGCCTAAGAACAGACCCAGCGCGGTATCAATTTCAGATTTCCACGAGTCATTAGCCACTGTGCCGTGCGTCAAACTACCGACCACGCGGTCACTGGCCCAGTCATCCATAGCTGACAGCAAATATTCGCCATATAGCGAGCGGTCTGCATCCGAACGAGCGGGAATCGAGCCTTTGACAGGATTGAACGCATCTTGCCCTTCGATAGAGCCAGCCACGGTCAGCCACGCAATAGAGGCGTCACGATTCGGGGCGTTCTTGGGCAACACAAAGCTGTCAGACAAGAACTGGAAGTTGCCAGCCGTGCCTGGTGTCGGTGCCCAGCCATAATCAACATTTGGCTCTTTGCCCAATTCACGGAAGAACCCTTCCGCCCAGTCGCCCATAATGTTAAACGCGGCGTCGCCATCAATGACCAACTGCGCCGCATCTTGCCAGCTTAGGGCCGACGCATCGCTGTTGGTGTAGGCCAGCACTTTTTGATAATCCTCGATAGCGGTGAGCACTTTGGCATCGCCCCACGCCAAGTTGCCCGTCCACAACGCTTCATAATCATCTGGCCCCAGCGAAGCAAGCAGAACCGTCTCAAACAGGTGCAAGTTTGTCCACTGCTCACCCAACGCCAGCGGCGCGTCCATACCTGCCGCTTGCAGAGCGTCCATAGCCACAAACCATTCATCTAAGCTAGCGGGCACGTCCAAGCCGTTTTCTTCCAACACGGCCGGGTTGTACCACATCATATTGGCGCGATGAATATTCACGGGCACGGAGTAAATATTGCCATCCTGTGAAATCAAGGGAATCAAGGTGTCGGGCATCACTTCCAACCAGCCATTTTCTTCAAACAGGAAATTAACTGGCTCAAGCTGGTCAGCGGCCACATACGTGCCAATTAGCTCTTGCCCCGCATGACCCTGCCAGCTATCGGGCGGGTCATTGGCCTGTAGGCGGGTAGACAAAACGGCGCGGGCATTGGTGCCAGCCCCACCAGCCACGGCCGCGTTAATAAATTCAATGTCAGGATATTTTTCTTGGAACACCAAAATCATGGCCTCCAGACCAGCCGCTTCGCCACCGCCCGTCCACCATGAAAATACTTCTACCCGCGCCTCACCGGCGGGGGCTTGCTCTTGAGCAGGCACATTCGTCGCCGTTTGCGCGGGCGGTGCTTCTTCGCCGCTAGGGCTTGTGGGCGCAGGGGCAGGGCTACCACAGGCTACCAACGCCAGCGCGGCTAGGAGCAATAACATAAAGGAAAGGGTGTACTTAAGTTTGCGCATCATCTTTCTCCTCGTCTCTTTCTAATTTGGTTTTGTTCAGGGAACGCGACCGTGGGGGGATAAAATCGGTTGGGCGGTGGGCTAGGGGGAGTGAAGTGAGAAGTGAGAAGTTTACCCTCTGTCCTCTACTCTCCATCTTCGACTTCGCCTTTTTCCCGCTATTTTCCGCTACCATTACAAATTGACTATACTGACTACCTGTATAGGTTACAACAAGGATTGGGACAAAGTAGTGACATATGTGCGACATCTTTTGGGCATTTTGCACAAAAGCAAATGATAAAAAGCAAAAAGCGGGCAGGGAGAAGGTTAGCCACTTCTCACTACCCGCTTTTACCCACGCGTCGGCCAGCGGTTCAGTTTGGGCGCGTCTGCCAGAGGGGTTATAATATGAATAATCATAAATACCTGATACCCACAACAACTGGAGAGACCCCCCTTGAGCAACAGTATCAATCGCCTTAAAGGCTTTCAAGACGTTCTGCCCGAAGATTGGCCGTATTGGCAACTGGTCATTAACACGGCCGTGTCTCAAGCCCAACGCTACGGCTTCCAACGCCTCGAAACCCCCATCATCGAAGACACTAACCTCTTCGCGCGCGGCACAGGCACCGCCTCCGACTTCTTCGTCAACAAAGAGATGTACACCATTATCGAAAACGAGGAAGAAGGGGAAAGCATCACCCTGCGCCCCGAATTCACGGCTGGTTTTGTACGCGCCTACATCCAAAACGGCCTCCACAATCAGCCCCAGCCCGTTAAACTATTCACCATCGGCCCCAATTTTCGGCGGGAACGGCCGCAAGCGGGGCGTTTGCGCCAGCACAGCCAGTTCAACTGCGAAATTTTGGGCGAAACCGACCCCGCCGCCGACCTCGAAGCGATGATGCTCGCCATGAGCGTTTATCGCACGATGGGCTACCGCGAACTCGCTTTTGAGCTAAACAGCACCGGTTGTCCCGTCTGCAAACCCGCCTACGTCAAAGCGTTAACCACCTATCTGGCTGACCATCTCGACAAATTAGCCGACATTGACCAAGAGCGTCTGCGGCTCAATCCGCTCCGTATTCTGGACAGCAAAGAGCCGGGCATGGATGAGTTATTAGCCAACGCGCCGCACATCATTGATTATCTGTGCGACGATTGCGCCAGCCACTTGGCTGACCTGCGGGGCCTGCTCGACACGCTCAACCAGCCTTACACCATTAACTATCGGCTGGTGCGCGGCATTGATTATTACACCAAAACTGTGTTCGAGGTGTGGGACAAACGCATCGGGGCGCAGGCCGCGCTGTGCGGTGGTGGCCGCTATGATGGCCTCGCCGAAGCGATTGGCGGTCAGTCCACGCCCGGGGTCGGCTTTGGGCTAGGCATCGAACGAGCCGTTTTGGGTCTAAAAGAGGAGGGCATTGAGCCGCCCGCCATGCCCGAGCCGCACATCTTTGTGACGCACTTTGGGGGCGCGACCAAAACCACGGCCGTGGAAATCACCTACCGCCTGCGCCAAGCAGGGCTGGGCACACGACTCGCCTTTGCTCGGGGCAAACGAAGCATGAAAAGCCAACTGCGCGAAGCCAACAAATACCCCATCAGCTACACCCTCATCGTCGGCGAAAGCGAAGTCGTCAACCAAACCGTGGCCGTGCGCGACATGGCCAGCGGCGAGCAGGTGACGGTCTCCCAGGCTGATTTGATTGATTGGTTCCGCTCACGCGGCGGGTGAAGCAGGGTGCAGGGGGCAAGGTTCATTAATCCTCCACCCTCTCCCTTACTCTCTTCCTCCCTTATTCTCTCACTCCCCCCACCCCTCTATGGAATTCGGTATCCTCTATCACCCCCGCAAGCCAGAATCGCTCCCCCTCGCGCAGGAGATTGCCCGCTGGCTCAGGGAAAAAGGGCACGAAACATGGCAAGCCTCTAACTGGGACACGGCCGAGGTACATCGGCGCACGGCCGTGTCTCATCTGCTCATTGTGCTGGGGGGCGATGGCTCCATTCTACGCGCCGCCCGCTGTGCCGTCCCTTATGACACCCCGCTTTTGGGCGTTAACCTCGGCCGTGTGGGCTTCCTCTCCGAAGCGGAACCTACCAACTGGGCCGACGTCATCCAGCAATTTCTTGACCAAGAGTACTGGCTCGAGCAACGCCTCATGCTCAAAGGATGCGTCGAACGAGACGGCATGCTCCTCGGTGATGAGTACATGGCTCTCAATGAATTTGTCATCAGCGGCACACGCGCCCGCGTCGTCCACCTCGAGCTAGCCGTAGACGGCGACCACATCACCACTTACACGGCCGACGGCCTCATAGCCGCCACACCCACTGGCTCCACCGCCTACTCCATGGCCGCTGGCGGCCCTCTCCTGCCACCCGAACTACGCAACTTTTTACTCCACCCCGTCGCCCCTTATCTCAGCCTTGACCGCGCTCTGGTTTTGCACGAAGAAGCCCGCGCCGTTATCCGCGTCAACAGCGACCAAGAAGCGTACCTGATGGCCGACGGGCAAGAAGCGATTCTCTTACAAAACCACGACCAAGTCATCATCACCAAACATGAACACGTCGCCCAATTTGTGCGCGTCGGACCCAGCAGTTACTTCTACCGCCGCCTCCTGCAACGCCTCGGCTTTGAACGTTCTGAACCGTAAGACCCTTTTAGCTAGCTGACTGAGCTTCTGCGTCCTTTGTTAGAAATTTTGTCCTAAGCTAGCTACAATTGCACAATCGAAGTGACCATTACCAACAAGACGTTCAACTTCTTTGGAGAAGTTGAACGTCTAAAAGTTGAAAATCCCACATTAGACCAAGCGGACAATCATCACATGCCCCACAACCAACACTCGCCCCGCATTCGCCAACTTTTACGCCAGGCTGAGCGCGTGGCTGACTTAGAAAAACGGCTGGCCGCCCGCCAGCTTTATGAGCAAATTTTGGAAGAAGCCCCCGACACGGCCGTGGCTTGGGTCGGTTTAGGCAAATTAGAGACCGACCCCGAAAACCAAATCGTTGCTTTTGAAAAAGCACTCAGCCATGACCCCGACCATCACGAAGCGGCCACCCTGCTGGCGGAATTAACGGGACAAGAACCACCCCCGCCATTAGAACCCGCCCCTGAACCATCAGATGAATCCGCCCCTAGCGACGATGAACAGCAGGCTAAACCCGAGCCAACCGCCCAAGCCCAGCCGCCTACGCCTGAAGCCGTGCCCGTTGCTAGTGACAAACCGATAGGGCAACCACGGCGCGAAAAGAGCCAAAATGGGGCGCGGGAGAAGCAAACCCCGCCCAAGGTGGTGCAGGCACGTTTTGACACGGCCGTGTCTCCTCCCCCCGCCACCAATGGCGAAGCCCTCGTCTGCTACCGCCACCCCGCCACCGAAACCAGCCTGCGCTGTAACCGCTGTAGCAACCCCATCTGCATCAAATGCGCCAACCGCACCAGCGTCGGCTACCGCTGTCCTGACTGCCTCTACGAGCTAGAAGAAAAATATTACACAGGCAAGCAGAGCGACTACTTCATCGCCCTCGCTGTGTCCGCCCCGCTCAGCCTAGCGATAGGCTTCCTGCTAGTTCTCATCGGCTTCAGCTTTTGGTTCATATTTCTGATTTTTATCGCCGGGGGGAGTATCGGCACGCTCATCGCTCGCCTCACATTTCGCGCCATTGGGCGGAGGCGCAGTCGCTACCTCGCCGAAATGGTCGCCGCCACGGTCGCCATTGGGGCACTCGCCCCCGCCGTCGCCCTCTTTGTACTCGGGCTACTGGTGGGCAGTTTCAACCCCTTTGTGCTAGCCCTACCCGCGCTCTACGCCTTCATCGCCACCGGCTCCGCTTACTACCAAATACGATGAACAATGAGCAATGAGCAAGGTACAATGAACAAAACAAAGTGTCATGTTTCACGTGTCATGTGTCAGGTGACTTTTCTCTGCGCGTGGGTCGATTTAGTCGAGAGAATGCCAATTCAGACCGCACATTCATCCTCAGCAACCAACCTTTTTACTCATTGCTCATTGCTCATTACTCATTGAAAACCCCCTATGCTCACAGAACTGCATATTCGTGATTTAGCGATTATCACCGAAGTTCATCTCCAGCTTGGCTCCGCGTTTAACGTCCTGACGGGCGAGACGGGCGCGGGTAAATCCATTATTTTGGATGCCGTGTCGCTCATTTTGGGCGGCCGAGCCGATACGACGCTCATTCGGGCGGGCTGTGAAAAGGCGACCGTGGAAGCCACCTTTGAGCTGACGAAAGCGGTCTGGGCGCGGCTCCATCCTTTGCTGGACGAAGAGGAATTGGTGCATGAAGATGACCCCCGTCTGCTGGTCATTACCCGCGAAGTCCGCGCCAATGGGCGCAATATGGGGCGCATCAATGGGCAAAAAGTGACCCTGACGCTGATGCGGCAAATTGGGGATGAGCTAATCGGCATTCATGGGCAGGGGGAGCATCTGGCTCTGCTGGAAGCTCGTTCGCATCTGCCCCTGCTGGATGCGTACGCGGGGCTGGATGAGGAGCGGGGGAAACTCACGGCCGTGGTCAAACAGTTACGCCACAAAGAAAAAGAGCTGGCCGACCTGCGCCGCGACGAGCGCACCCGCGAACAACAGCAGGATATGTTCCGCTTCCAAATCGAAGAAATCGAAGCGGCCAACCTCCAGCCCGACGAAGAAGATGAGCTACGCACGGAGCGCAACCGGCTCGCCAACATGGAGCAGTTAGCCCAAAATAGTGCCGCCGCTTACGCCATTCTCAGCAGTGATTTTGGAGATGGCGACGTTCCCAGCGTCTCTGATTTGCTCGGCGAAGTGGAAGCGGCCATCGCAGTCTTGGCTAAATTGGATGACAGTCAGGCGGAGCTACTCGGCCGTGTGCAGGGACTTCTTTCCGAATTCAATGATGTCAGCGCGGAGGTGCGCGATTATCACGAAAACCTCGAGCATGACCCGCAGAGGCTCAGCTATATCGAGGAGAGGCTGGAGCTAATCAATCGGCTCAAGCGCAAATATGGGGACAGTATCAACGAGATATTAGCCACCCGCGACCACGCCGCCGCCCAATTGGACAAAATCGAAAATAGCGGCGAGCGCATCAATACGCTCACGCAAGAGATCGAGCGCGATTTGCGCACAATTGGGCAGATGGGGCAGGCTCTATCGCACAAGCGGCAGGCGGCGGCCAAAAAGCTGTCGCATACGATCGAGACAGAGCTAAAAGATTTGAAGATGAATGCGCAGTTTGGGGTGGATTTTCAACATGACACGGCCGTGCCGCTCGAAACAGGCGCGTATGTCAACGACCAGCGGCTCACCTTTGACCATACGGGCCTAGATAGGGTCGAGTTTCTCATCTCTGCCAATCCCGGCGAACCCCTCAAATCGATGGCCAAAGTCGCCAGCGGTGGCGAAACCGCCCGGCTCATGCTCGCCCTCAAAACAGCCCTCGCCCAAGCCGACCACACCCCCACCCTTATTTTCGACGAAATTGACCAAGGCATTGGTGGCCGTATTGGCTCCATCGTCGGCCACAAATTATGGAGCCTCACCAAAAGCGAGCACCAAGTTATTGTGGTCACCCATTTGCCCCAAATGGCTAGCTTTGGCGACACCCATTTCCACGTCAGCAAACAGGTGGTTACTGGGCGCACCCAAACTTCTGTCACCCAACTCGACCATCAAGCCCGCGTCCTCGAACTCGGCGCCATGCTGGGCACCAAAGATGATTTAGCCAAAGTGGGTGGCCGCTCCCTCCTACAAGAAGCGGCCGAAGCAAAAAAATAAAGCTCTTTCTGTATTGGTCACGAAAGGTTTGGTGGGGGGGGGAAAACACGGCCGTGGTTGGTTAGGCAGACAAGCCATTCTCTGCGGGGTTGGGGTTGTTCAGGGCTGGGGAACTAGAACAAGCTCAAAACCGTATACACAAATCCCAAAAACACAAACATACGCCAGAATCTTGCTTCCCTACTTTTCATATATAGTCCCCCAAACCAAATACCTATCAAAAGAGTCACAAACTCGACAAAGCTGGTAAAACCTATGAAGATGTTCTCAGGCGTAGGATAAAGGTGTGAAAATAGAAGCAAAACGCACCAGAAAATTAGTAACTTCTTTCCAAACTCTATCATTGGACGTAACTGTTCAGACCTGACAGGTTTCTACCAGAGTAGTTGCCTGTCAAAGATGCCTCAAAAACCTGTCAGGTCTTGAGAGGCTGAACGCTTACCATTGGACTATCGTGCTCCTCCATACACGCCCTATCGGTGGGTGTTGAAGAGAGAAAACAATACAACCTGTCCTACAAATTTGAGGACACCTCGCATCATTTCATCAGCATGTTGATAAGCCTCGTAATCAGTATCATATTGATCCCAAAACAAGTATAAAACAGAGCTATATAAAGATGACTCATCAACCTATTATTATGCTCCTTAACGATGGTGACAAATATAGCAAATATAATCCCTAGATTTACGACTAACACACTAGTGAATAGCCATAGTGACTCTAGAGAAAAGAAGTTCATTTCATATAATGCTTCTACTTGTGCAAAGAATGACCTCGTACCGAACAATGCTAGATACAACCCTATCCAAGCGTACAATACTGGATAAATATACAGTTTCAGTCTCCGATTTGTTAGGTATGTCCTCATTTTCTACTCTTAAGTTGGTTGATTGGGTAATGATGCATATTTTCCGCAACTTCCATACACTATCGAACAGTCGCCACATACATTTGTCCAAATATGGCGAGTACACTTACACCCAACACAACGCACGCCATAACAAAGTACCCAATCGAAAGAAATCTGCATAAAGTAATAGCTCGATCTTCACCATATATATGCCTTAATCCGCCTCCACTTCCCTCACTTGCCGATTTGTAGTACTTTCATAGCAAAAACAGCACGCCAGAAATTACCCATAAAAATATCAATGCTCCCAATGCATTTGCCCAATCTTGAATCATTTCTCTCCTTCAATCCGTTCAATGGAAACGTAACGATGAGTTGGATTATATGGGAGGCGTGGGAGCGTGTCGAGGCAAAATTTGCTCCGACACGCTCCGTAGCTGTTAGCAAGTTAGAAGGTAATCGGTGTAGCCGCCACTAAACTCCCGCAACCCATCATCCTGCAACTCGATGATGCGATCCACCACCCGGTCCAAAAAGTACCGATCATGGGAGATCACCAGTACCGTGCCCACAAAATTCTCCAACGTCTCTTCCAATATTTCAATCGCGCTGATGTCCAGATTATTCGTTGGTTCATCGAGCAACAGCAAGTTTGGCTTGCACAAGACCAGCTTGGCTAGTTGCAGGCGACTTTGTTCACCCCCGCTCAGCTCATGGATGCGTCCCCGAGCCTGCTCATAGGTGAACAGAAATTTGTGCAACATGGCCATGGCCGCCTCCTCGCTCAGGGGGGCTGTCAGCCGCAGTTCCTGCATCGGGGAGTTGTTCACGTTGAGCGTTTCTTGCTCTTGGGCGTAATAGCCGGGCACACAACTGGGGCCGATTTTAACACGGCCGTGGGACACGTTTTCATGGTCAAGAATGTGGCGCAACAACATTGATTTGCCAACCCCATTGGCCCCAACCAGTCCCACACGCTCTCCGTGCCAGATGGTGGCATTCAGGTTTTGCCACAGCAAATGGCCGTTTGGCAAGGTGTACGCAACCTCCTCCAAAATGATGGCCTTGTTACTGCCCCGCCACCCCGCTAAATCGAGTCCCATGCGCCGTGACTCAGTTACTTTGTCTACTTTGTCCATGCGCTCTAACATTTTGTAGCGGCTACGCGCTTTGCGGGCATGTTTTTCGCTGTTGGCAATGACTGCCCAATGCTCATAACGGGCGATAGCCGCTTCAATGGCCGCGATCTCTTTTTGTTGGGCGGCGTACATTTTTTGTTGGCGCAAGCGGCGCAACTCCCGCTCGGCGGTGTAATCAGTGTAGTTGCCCGGGTAAAGCGTGACCTGCCCTTTCTCTAATTCGGCGATGTGGGTCACCACTTCGTCTAAAAGATACCGGTCGTGGGAAACGATGACGATGGCTCCCGAATAGCGGCTGAGCAATTTTTCCAGATGTTGTTTGGCGGCCACGTCCAAATGATTGTCTGGCTCGTCTAGCAGGAGTAAATCTGGCTGGCGGACAATTAGTTTGGCGAGCAAGATCAGCTTTTTTTGCCCACCGCTCAACACGGCCGTGGGTTTATCCCAATCTCGTTCATCCAACCCAACCTGTTGCAGCGCCTGCTTCAACTGGCTTTCATAGCGTTCTCCATCTAGCCGTTCATAAGCGACCAATAGCTCTTCATGGGCGGCCAACACGGCCGTGAGGCGGTCGGGATGTTCATAGACGGCGGCTTCGCCCATTTGGTTTTCGAGGGACAGCATATCTTCTCGGAGGGCAATTATTTCTGGCACGGCCGTGAGCATTTCCTCCCACACCGTGCGCCCCGTGTCCAACGTCGGTGATTGCTCCAACCACGCCCACGTCAGCCGCGTTGCCCGTAAAATGTGCCCCGCATCCGGCTTAAGCACCCCGGCCATCACTTTCATCAGGCTCGATTTGCCTGCGCCATTTAGCCCAATCAAGCCAATCCGTTGCCCCTGTTGCACTTCAAAATCCAGTTCGGTGCAGATTGGGTTTTGGCCAAACTGAATATGGATGTTGGTTAATTTTATGGCTGTGTTACCCATTTTATTTTCTCCTGACAAACAAAAAACGACCGAGGGCAATAATGCGCCTCGGCCGTGATAGGGTCCGTTTTTTTGATTTCACTCGCGTAAGATGTGCGGGTGATTGGGGGGAATCACATCATCTTACTTGACATAAAATTTTATCTTGAGGCGCGTTGAAGAGACCTCGGGGGAAGGAGCCAATAAAATTAGGACGCACAATGTGCTGAAAACTGCTGCCGATATAAATCATAGCGTAAATTTAGCATAAGCCCCCCCCGTTGGCAATAACGTAATTGCTCTGGTACGACGCACTCCCTGCTTGGCAATTTTCACTTACCCATTAGCCAGTTCCAATCGCTCAATCTGTTACTCTCTCGTCAAGCGGAAAATTTGGTTGAGGGGAAAACACGGCCGTGGTTGGCTAG